>JAGABH010000162.1 GCA_017614755.1 Oscillospiraceae bacterium | reverse complement strand
ATAATCAGTTCGTCTCTGGAACGGACACGCAGACGCTTGATGTACAGGCTGGGATCCAGATCGCCAACCTGACCGTCAGCGCCGCCGCTCTCCTCGTCCACGTCACGGGAGCCGATGCCGATGCCCTCGATGTGCATACCGACCTCAGCGTCGTCCAAAGCGGTGGAATCCTTCTGGATGTAGGCGTTGATGAAGAGCATGGCCTGCTCGCCGGAGCCGTCGTCCACATAGATCTTGTCGATGACGCCGGCAGTCCGGTGGATTTCAGTGATGGTGCCGGAGACCTTCATCAGGTTGCCGATGTTGGCGTCGCTCATGGCCTCTGCGCAGCTGACCGCAGTGGGCTCCAGCACGTTCAGATCGTTGGAGATGATCTGGATGGAGCCGTTGAAGTCGGTGCCCAGGTTCAGCTCAATTTCACCGCAGTAGTAGGTGACGCCGCCATGGACGCGAACCTTCTCGCCGATGAAGTAGTAGCCGGAGACGGGGAAGCAGTTGATGCCGCGAGTCTCGTCCTGCACGTAGATGCAGTCGAAGAAAGCGGTATCCTTGTCATAGTCGGAGGCGTTGGAGGTAATCCAGCCTTCCACGGTGAACTCCTGCCCCTCGCTGCCGTTGTGAACGTCGGCGATGGGGGTGACGGTGCCGCTGAACTTGCCGTTCTTCACGTAGTCCAGAATGTTGCAGACCAGGCCGTAGTTCTCATACTGCTCATTGGAGGGAGTGCCGTACTTCAGGTCGTAGTTGGAGATGAAGCAGGCGCCGCCGCAGACCAGGAAGCCGCCGCCGGGGAGCTGCTCGGCAGTGACCAGACCGAAGGAGCCTTTCTCTGCCATGACCACGTCGTTCTCGTAGTCAGGCTCGTAGGAAGAGCCGGTGAAGTTGGCCTTGTAGGAGGCAACCCAGGAGGAGTCGTAGGGGGCCACCAGATAAGTGACAGAGCCATTCTCGGATCTGGGCAGCGTTTCGCCGGTGAGCTCCACAAAGCCCTTCAGCATGGCAGCGCCCATGGCCCGGGTGGTGGTGCCCTTGGGATCCAGCAGGACGGTGTCGCCGGCGGCGCGGCCGGAGATCATGCCATTGCCCACGGCCCACTTCATCGCATCCAGGGCGAAGCCGGAGACCTTATCGGCGTCGGGGAAGCGGGACAGGTCGTCCGTAATGCTCATATCCATGCCCTTGAGCTCGGCAAAGCGATAGAGGAACAGAGCCACCTGCTCACGGCTGACGTTGGAGGTGCGGTCAAACTTGTCGGCGCTCTTGCCGGCGGTCACACCGACCTCATAGGCCCAGAGGATAGCCTTGTAGGCCCAGTTGTTGGGATTCACGTCCGTGAAGGGGTTTTCCACGGTAGCCTCGGGGCTGCCGGCGATTCGCCACAGGATGGTGACGAACTGCTCACGGGTGAGGTTGGAGTTGGGGTTGAAGGTGGTACTGCTGGTGCCAACCATCAGACCGTACTCCAGCACGAAGTCCACGTAGGCATGATACCACTGGTTCTGATTCACGTCGGTGAACTTGGCGCAGGGATCGTAGGTGATGCCGGTGCCGTTGTACCACTGATATTCGCCGGTGGAGGAGAGGTAGATGCCCTGGGTGAAGTCGTGATTGCCCACCAGGTTTCTGCCGTTGAAGTAGATACGGTAGGCCTCGTTGGCCTTCTTCTCGTTGTCCACCACGATGCCCCGGACGAAGCGGGTCTGGGCGCCGATGGCTTCATTGACCATGTTGGAGATGTTGGCGGAGGAGTACTTGTAGGTATCCTCGCCGTCTACCATCTCCGCGTAGTCGTAGCGGTCGGACTTGGAGAGGTTGATGATGGAGCCGCCGTTGGCCGCATAGTCAGCCAGGGCCTCCAGCTCTTCCGCCGTCCAGACGGGAGGCATGGTGGTCTCGTTGATGCGGGGCACAGTGAGAACCACGGCCTTGTACTTGGCCAGGTTTTCCTTGGTCATCTGGCCTTCCTCAATGTACTGGCAGATGATGCCGCGCTCGGCGCAGATCTGGAGGAAGGAACCCTCGTTGTTGGCGTAGTCGCCGGAAACGTAGAAGTTCTTGTGGCCTCTGTCCAGACCGATGTAGGTCATCTGCGTGGGGGGATAGGAGGTCTCGGAGATGGTCTTGGTGAAGGTGAGTGCCTTGCCCTTGAAGACCAGGTTGAAGGTCACGGTGATGTCGTAGGTCTTCTGGGCGGGAGGATTGGTGACGGTGGGGGTAAAGGGAACATTCAGAACCTTGGCAGTGCCGGCGGCCACGGTCTCGGTCAGACCGGACTGCTGCTCCAGCACACGGCCCTCGGCCTGGACGGTGTAGCCGGTCAGGGTCAGAGCCTCAGACTCGGAGCCGTTGGTCAGGGTGGCGGTGATGGTCTCTTCCTCGCCCTGGGCAGCCACGGAGGCGGAGGTCTCCAGCTCGGCGGCCACGGGAACAGCTTCCTTGACCCACACGGGGGCGGTAACGGCGATCTGGCCGTCAGCCTCGGTGACGCGGACGTAGTAGTAACCGTCGGTGTTGTCCAGCAGGATGTCGCCATCGTAGTAGGTGTTGTTGACGTCAATCCGCTTCAGAACTCTTGCGCCTTCGCCGATGACTTCCACAGTGGAGATCAGATCGGTGCGGTCGGGCTCGCTGATGTTGACCTTGACAGTGACCTTGTCGGGCTGGGCATCCTCAGAGACGGAGGCGATGTCGCCCAGCTTGTAGGTCTCGCCGGCAACTTCCAGCTCGTAGAAGATCCGCAGGTTCTGGTCCTCGGTGGAGTAGACCCGGCGGGCGTCCAGAGCCCGGTACAGGCCGATCTCGGAGAAGTCGTCAGTCAGGATAACGTCACGGCAGGTGTTGGAGTCGCCCCAGTTGCCCTTGTGGTTGTCCTGGTTGTTGGTGGGAGCTACGTGCCAGCCCATGGACAGGCAGAGGTCGTACTGCTCGTAGGAGGGGAAGTAGGAGGAGCCGCCCACCTTGCCTTCGCCGTTGCCCACCTCAATGAGGTTCAGCACGTCGTCGCGCTTGGTGGTGTAGCCGGCAAAGTTATCGAAGTTGCCGAAGGTCTTGCCGGGGTGGTTGAACTGGGAAATGACGGGAACGTCGTTGCCATCCTCGTCGACGGGGATGTACTTGGTGGCGTTGACGCCGGTGACTTCAGCGCCGCCCCGGGTGGTCTTGGCCTCAGCGCCGTCAACATCCAGGCCCTTGTCGGCGTTGACCATCAGGTCGTTGTACAGGTGCATACCGGCGTAACCGGTTTTGTTGTTTAGGGTGGCGTTGTTCCGGGAGACCACGCCGTAGGTGTTGAAGCTGTTGGTATGGCCGGGGCCGCCGGACCAGGTCATCTCGTAGCCGTACACGCAGAGGAAGTCGTCATAGAGCTCGTTGTACTCCTTGGCGGTAGCCCGGGCCTCTTCCCACTTGGTGGTGGTCTTGGCGGCGTTCTGGAGCAGGGAGCTCAGGTTGTAGTAGCTGGAGGTGGTGGCGGTGGCGGTGGTGTCGAAGTAGTTGGAGTGGTCGGTGACGATGATGAAGTCCATATCGTCTACACCGTGGGCGTGCTCGTAGGCGTCCTCCAGGGTGCCGGCGCCGTCGGAGTATTCCGCGGTGTGGGCGTGAATCTGACCGAAGTACAGAGTCTCGCCGCCCTCGCCCACGAAGAAGCTCCAGTTCTTGGAGACGGACTTGCCGTCGGTGCGGGTGATGGTGACGGAGACGTTGTGCTTGCCATCCGCCAGATCCTCAGCGGGGGTGTAGGACAGCTTGTCGCCGGAGGCGACAGCGGCCACGGTTTCGCCGTCCAGCTGCATCAGGAAGCTGGGGTTGGCGCCGACGTTGGCGAAGGTGACGGAGATTTCGGGCCGCTTGTCTTCGCCGGTGGCGGAGTTGGCGGCGGGGGAGGCGCTGAGGATCAGGGGCTCGTCCCGAATCTCGGTTTCCAGCTCCGCCTCATAGGCCTTGGGAACGGTGTTGCTGGCGGAGACCGTGATCTTCAGGATGTGGCCGCCTTCCAGGGCGGCGGCGGGCACGGTGAAGCTGCCCTGCTTCTGGACCATTTCGGGCTCCACGGACACGGCGGCATTGCTGTCCACCTGGTAGGAAGCAGTGACGGAGGCCAGGGTGCCGGCGTCATCCAGCTTGAAGGTGACAGCGCAGTCCGAGCCGATGGCGGGATCGGGGGTGTCAATGACAGCCTTGGGGTTCACCACGTAGCCCTGGCCGTCCAGGTCTTCCATGGGATAGAAGTTCATGGCGAAGAGCTCAACGGAGTCGGCCTTGTAGGTCCAGCCGCTGAACACCTCGTTGAAGAACTCAATGCTGCAGTAATAGTTGCCGTACTTGGCGGCCTTGTTCTTCATCTCGTAGCCGCCGGACCGTTCCACCAGAGTCCACTGGGCATAGCCCTGCTTCTCGGGGTCGGTGGGCCAGTCGATGAGCAGCAGAGTTTCGTCGTTGTTGGTCTTGCCGTTTTCGTCCACGGTGTTCTCCGGCATGGCCAGATACTTGCCGTTGTTTTCGAAGGAGTAGACGGGGTTGGCAGCGGTGCCGCCCACATGGACGGTAAAGATCAGACCGCCGTCGGCCACGTCTTCATAGGCGATGGCGCCGTCCTGCACCAGGGCAGCCGCGGCCTGCAGCGCGGGAGCAGCCACGTCCTCACCGGTGGGCTGACCCATCACGGCCTTGGCGTAGTGGTTGTAGACCACGTATGTTCCGCCGTCCTCGGGCACGGGACCGGGCTCAATCACATCGCCCACACGTCCGTCTTCGTCGGGGGTGGTGGAGAAGAACTTGAACTGGTAGAGGTTGGCGGTGGAGGCCTTGTAGCTCCAGGGCTTGAAGTTGCCGTTGTAGACTTCCAGGAAGACGGGGTTGCCGTTGTACTGGAAGCCCACATTCTTGATGTTGTAGTACCCGGCTTTGCCGGCCTGGTCGGGAATGATGGACCACTTGGCGTAGTCGTTGGTGCCGATCTCGTCCACATAGACCAGCTCTTCGTTGTCATTCAGAGCGACGTACTGACTGCCAGCCTGGAAGATGTAGTCATCTCCGGACTTGACAAACTTGATGACAGCGGTTCCGTTGGGGAGGCTCTTGATGGTTCTGCCATCGGTAGTAACCTCAATGGATTTGGCGGGCGCGCCGCCGCCGCTGATGTCGGCGCCCATTACGTAGTTGTCTACGTTGAACAGAACGCCGTAGACCTGATCGCCGGGCAGGCCGTCGATGACGGTCGCGGATTCACCTTCCTCAGTGGCAAAGCTGAGGGCAGGCATCGCAGAAAGAACCATGACCAGTGCCAGCAGCAATGCCAGAGCTCTTGTGCAGTGTTTCTTCATAGCGTTTCCTCCTGTTTTGTATTTTTTCAGACCGGGGCGGATGGCTTAACAAAAATCGAATCCGCCTATAATCCTAAATTATATCATAGCACACTATTTCCCAAAATGCCACAATAATTTTCTGGAAAACTAAAAGTTTTTTCAAAAAGCCTGCAATTTTTTTGACGAAAGCATATAGCTTTTCCCCTGCCTCCGTGCTATAATGGGGCGGAATGAATGAAGGAGGCCGAATCCATGTATTTTGACTCCCACGCCCACCTGGATCACCTGCGGTTTGACGCCGATCGGGACGAGATTTTTGCCCAACTGCCGGAGCAGGGAGTAGGGCTGCTGATGAACGTGGGCTGCGACCTGAGAAGCAGCCTGCAAAGCGTGGCCCTGGCCCACAAATACCCCTTCGTCTATGCGGCCGTTGGCTCCCACCCGGACGATGCGGCCCAGTTGGACGAGGCCCGATTGGCGCTCTACCGGCAGCTCTGTGCCGACGAGCGGGTGAAGGCCATCGGGGAAATCGGTCTGGACTACCACTACGAGGACCCCACCCGGGAGGTGCAGCTTCCCGCCTTCCGGGCCCAGCTGGAGCTGGCCCGGGAATTGGCTCTGCCGGTGATTGTCCATGAGCGGGAGGCCCATGCCGACGGCATGGAGCTGATTCGGCAGTTCCCGGAGGTCACGGGGGTGTTCCACTGCTATTCCGGCTCCCTGGAGCAGGCCAAGGAGCTGGTCAAACGGGGCTGGTACATCGGCTTCACCGGGGTTGTCACCTTCAAAAACGCCCGAAAGGCGGTGGAGGTGGCCCAGTGGCTGCCCCTGGACCGTATCCTGATCGAGACCGACTGCCCCTATATGGCTCCGGAGCCCCACCGGGGACGGCGGAACGACAGCCGCCTGGTTCCGTTGGTTGCCGCGAAGCTGGCCGAGCTCAAGGGCGTCACCCCGGAGGAAATGGGGGAGATCACAACGGAGAACGCAAAACGGCTGTTCCGAATTTGATTCGGAACGAAAAAAGAAAAATTGAGGTGTCCCTTTGGGACGGATTATATACCTCAATTTTTCTTTTTTTGTATTTTATTCCGCTTGCAGGAGTTTTCGCAGACGTTCCTCCGCGTTTCTTTCCGGGACAGTATAGCCGAAATGGGCCAGTAACGCGCCTCCGCCAGGAATCACAAGCGTAATAAACGGACCCCAAAACGGTACTGTCCCGCGTACGGCCGCTATCGCGGTCATCAAAATGACAAATGAAATCACAGCCATCCAGATCAGAAAGAATATCTTAGAATATGTCGAAAGCCGGGCCTTTGCACAGAGCACAGAACCATGCTCCATCGGTGTGATCGTTCCGCTGATCCGCGGAGAGAAAGCACCGTCAGAATTCTGAAGCGGTGAGATTTGAAAGCTGCTCAACCCAACCGTTCCCCGAAACAGCGCTTTCTTCGGATCGTAGGGATTCAATCTTGTATAGATCGTAGCTGCCTGCAAACAATCTACAGCCTCCTCCGGGGACAGAGGAGAATAAATAAGGATCTCATTTGTGAACATCTTGATACCTCTTACTGACATCTGTGCAGGCTTCGATTTGCTGTCGAATCCGGCGTTCGGTTCTATACTTTTTACAGCTTCGCGAGAATAGAGCGCACCTCCGCCGGAGTGAAGATGTATTTTGCGTCGCAGAATTGGCACTCCATTTTGACGTCCTCGTTGGATTCGACGATTTCTGCCAGTTCTTCCTTTCCAAGGCTGATCAGCGCAGCCTCCACCCGGTCCCGGGTGCAGTAGCAGCGGTATTCCACGTCGGTGGGCTCGAAGAATTCCAGCTCCATGCCGCCTGTGACCTTGGAAAGCATTTCCCGCAGGGACAGGCCGGAATCCAGCATAGCGGTAACGGAGCCCGCTGCGGCGATGCCCGCTTCCAGCTTGTCGATGATGGCCTCCGGCGCACCGGGGAGGAGCTGCAAAATAAAGCCTCCGGCGACCTTGACGCTGTGATCCACGTCCACCAGTACTCCCAGACCGCAGGCGGAGGGACACTGCTCGGACTGCACCAGGTAGGCGGTTACGTCGTCGCCGATCTCCCCGGAGACCAGCTCCACGGAGCCTACATAGGGCTCCTTCATCTGCAAGTCCCGAATCACGGTCAGCAGACCGTCGGTGCCCACGGCGGCGCCCACGTCCAGCTTGCCGGCGTACTTTTCCAGCAGGGTGATGTGGGGGTTCTGCACGTAGCCCCGGATGTTGCCCTCCGCGTCGGAGACGGCCAGAATGGTTCCCAGCGGCCCGCCGCCCTTGATTTGCAGGGTGACGGAGCCGTTTTCGATTTTCTGCATATTGCCCAGCATGGCGCAGGCGGACAGGGTTCTGCCCAGGGCGGCGGTGGCGGTGGGGGTGGTATTGTGAATCTGCCGCGCCCGCTCCACGATATTTTTGGAATTGATGGCGACAGCCTTGACCCACCCGTCGGTGGTCATGGCCCGCAAAATCGTGTCAGACATATTGGTTCTCCTTTGCGAAATTAGAAGTAAGAGGTAAGAAGTAAGAAATAGAGCCAACCGTGTTGGTTCCATTTTACTTCTCACTTCTTACTTTTTACATATCTGTTCAGCCGCTCCCACTGCGGGTCTGCGAAAAAACACCTGTTTACTTTTTCTGTGCCGCGATAAATATTCTCTGCTCGTCGGGGGTCGGGGCTTCCAGTCTGCGGTCTCCGTAGACGTTGAGCTTGGAAAAGCCCGCTTCCGTGAGCCACTGGGTCAGCTCCTCCGTCCGGTAGGCGTATTCCAGGTGCTCCTCCCGGCTCCGGGACCAGAGCTTGCCCTGCTTTTGGAAGATGTCCATTCCGTAGGTGCAGATACGGGTTTCTTCGTCAAACTCCGCCCGCCAGAGGCAGAACACCGCATCGTCCTCATCCAGCAGAATCTGGCCGTCCAGCCCTCGGAGCTTGGCCTCGGAGTTGATGTCGAAGATGAACAGGCCGCCGGGCCGCAGGGCGTCCCGGACCCGGGAGAAGCTCTCCCGCAGGGCGGCAGGGTCCGTTACATAGTTGACCCCGTCCAGACAGCAGACCACCAGATCCACCGGAGCGGGCAGCCGCAGCTTCTCCATCCGCTGCCGGATGAAATAGGGCGGATTGTCCAGCTCCATGGCCTTTTCCGCCGCCAGGGTCAGCATCTCCTCGCTGCGGTCCACGCCCAGGACGTACATACCCTCCTTGGCCAGCAGCAGGGCCATGGACCCGGTGCCGCAGGCCAGGTCTACCGCAGAGGCGGGCTCGAGGCCGTACCGCTCCATGATCTGATGGTAGAAATTTAAAACGGCCTCATAGGGCACGTCGTTTGTCAGGCGGTCATAGACTGCCGCCAGAGTTTCATAGGCCATTTTTCCTCCAAATAAGCACCATCGCCCTTGGGAGAACGATGGTGCTTGTATTCAATCAATTCAGAGCGGTGATTCCTGCCAGGATGGGCTGGGGATCGGAGCCGTCCAGAATGGCGACAGTCAGGATGCCCATGTAGTCGCAGTCGGAGCGGAGCCAGATCTGATACTCATCCGCCATCACGCCGCCGGCGTTCAGCACCATATGCAGAATGGTGCGCTCCTGGCCGGCGATCTCCATCTTGACGGGCTCAAAGGTTTCCACGCTGTAACCCGCCGCGGTGAACTGGGACTTCATGGCGTCCGCGCTCAGGGTGAAGATTTGTTCGTCGGTGTACATATCCAGCAGGGCGTTCTCAGGCTGGAGAATCAGATTGATGCTGTTGCCCGCCAGGGTGACCATCATCATATCCGTGAACTGGCCGTTTCTGCCGATCAGGTCTGCCACGTCCGTATCCTTCAAGGATTCGGCGGTAAGCTGGTTCACCAGGGCAATCTGCTCGTCGGTGTAGGCAACCCAGTTTGCGGGCTTGGCGACCCGAATGTTCAGCATCTCATTGATATAGGAGTCGTCGGTCTGCTTGCCCCGGATGGAAGCCGCAGCTTCCGGCTCGGTGGGATGCTCGTTGCTGGGAATCTCCGCGTCGGGGGGATTGGTCAGGGAAACGTCGGAAGGGGAGATGGTGGCAACGGGAGCCTTTGTTTCCGGTGCGCTGGTATCCGGTGCACTGCTTTCGGGGGCGTCGGTGGCAGTTGCCTTGGTGGAATCCCCGGTGGGGAAGGTAATCCCGCCTTCTCCGGAGGGCTTGCTGCAAGCGGCCAGGGAAAGGACCAGGCAAATCAAAATTGTAATGGCAAAGATGCGGTTTTTCATTCGGAATCCTCCTGTAATTCTGTCAGCGGTTCGCTGGCGTGGTCAAGATGGTGCTGGATCTGACTGGTAATCATGTTCAGGGCCACCAGGTTTTTGCCGCCCTCCAGAACTACCACGTCGGCGTTCTTCTTGCTGGGCTCTACGAACTGCTCATGCATGGGCTTGACGGTCTCCAGGTATTGGGTCAGTACAGACTGGAGGCTTCTGCCGCGCTTGGCTACGTCCCGCTTGATCCGGCGAATCAGGCGGACGTCGTCGTCGGTGTCCACAAAGATTTTGATGTCCATCAGGTCGCAGAGGGCCTTGTTCTCAAAGATCAAAATACCTTCCACGATGATGACGCTCTTGGGCTCCACGGTGATGGTCTCCGCGGTACGGTTGTGGATGGCATAGTCATAGACGGGGCACTGAATGGACTTGCCCTGTTTGAGCTGCTTCAGGTGCTCGATCATCAGGTCGGTTTCGAATGCGTCGGGGTGGTCGTAGTTGAGCTTGCTGCGCTGCTCAAAGGGCAGTTCATCGTGGGCTCGGTAGTAGTTGTCGTGGCTCAGGACCGTGATCCCGTCGCCGAAGCCTTGGGTGAGATTTCGCATCAGGGTAGTTTTGCCGCTGCCGGAGCCGCCGGCGATACCGATGACCAAAATATTTTCCATTCCCATACCTCCGAATCCACGCAGTATTTAAAAATCCACACCGGCGGGATTCCTCCCGCCGGTGTAGATTTTAGCAGTATTTGTCTGAAAAGTCAAGACTTATCGCATTCCCTTGTCGTAGGGGATACCCTCCGCCTTGGGGGCGGCAGAGTTCTTGGAGGTGAAGGCCAGAACGATCAGGGAGACGATGTAGGGCAGCATATTGTACACGCCGGTGGGGATGTTCAGGGATTTCAGGAAATCGAAGGCGTTGTAGGTGTTGCCCAGGGCGCGGAAGAGGCCGAAGATCAGGGCGGCGCCGAGAATCTTGAAGGGGTGCCAGGCGCCGAAGATCATAACGGCCAGAGCCAGGAAGCCGAAGCCGGCCACGCCGTTTTCAAACTTCCAGGTGGAGACGCCGGCGGTGATGTAGGTGATGCCGCCCACGCCGCCCAGCATACCGGAGAGCAGGACGCCGGCCCAGCGCATTTTGAACACGCTGATACCAACGGAGGCCGCAGCCTGGGGATGCTCGCCGCAGGCCCGGAGCCGGAGACCGAACTTGGTCTTGTAGAGCAGGATGTAGACCAGGACCAGCAGGATCACGGCCACCAGCATAAACCAGTTCAGCTCAAATTTGCCGATGTTGGTGATGAAGGACTCCTTGGCCTTGCCGTAGAAGATTTCGGAGGAGTGGTTGTTGGGGTCCATAGCGGTGTTCATGGACTTGACCACCACGGTGGCAAGAGCAGTGCCCAGCATATTCAGGGCAGTGCCTACAATGGTCTGATCTGCCTTCAGGTTGACACAGGCCACCGCCAACAGGGAGGAGTAAAAGACGCCCAAAAGGATGCTGGCGCCCAGGACAGCCAGGAACATACCCAGGTTGTTGCCGGAGCCGTCTGTGTAGGGGAGGAATTTCATGACCAGTGCGCCGCCTAAGGCGCCCATGACCATGATGCCCTCCAGGCCCAGGTTGATGACGCCGGAGTGTTCAGACACGCAGCCTCCCAGAGCAACCAGCAGCAGCACGGAGGCAAAAATCAAGGTGTATTGGATGAGCAATAACATTAGCTGTTACCTCCTTCCTGATTAGCTGCTTCTTCTGCGGCGCGCTGCCGCATGATCCGTCTTTCGTCGGACTTTCTCAGGCTGTTGTTGACCATTGTTTTAAAGAAGAGCACGAAGCCGCAGAGGTAGATAATCACAGCGGAGATGAGGTCCGCAATCTGGGGGCAGTAGTGGCTCAGGTTCACGTTGCCGCCGCCCATGGTGATGTGGGTGATGAAGTAGGAGGAGAAGATGCTGCCGATGGGGTTCAGGCCGCCCAGGAAGGCGGCGGCGATGCCGTTGAAGCCCATGGCGGGGACAGAGGAGGAATTGACGTTCCACTGCTCAAAGTCGGACAGATAGTACATCGCGCCGCCCATGGCCGCCAGACCGCCGGCGATGACCATGGTGAGGATGATGTTGCGGTTTTCCTTCATGCCGCAGTACTTGGCGGCGTTGGGGTTGTTGCCCGTTGCCTTCAGCTCATAGCCCAGCTTGGTCTTTTCCAGCAGAATCCAAATGACGACCGCCACCAAAACAGCACAGGGGATGGCGATGGTTACATACTGGTTGTTAAACAGCTTATCCATACCCAGGGTGGGCAGGAGGGCCTGCTTGGCCTTGCTGACCAGCCGGAAGGTGTCCTTGCCGGTGGGGTTCATAACAGGCTTCAGCAGCATATTGGTGCCGTAGAGGGAGATCCAGTTCAGCATAATGCCGGAGATAACCACGTTCACATTGCAGAACGCTTTCAGCAGGCCGCAGATGGCGCCGCTGATGCCGCCGGCCAGAACGCCACAGAGCAGGCAAACGACCCAGGAGATTTTCACCTCGGGGTTGATGGCGCTCTCCAGGGCCAGCCGCAGGGCCACGCCCATGCCAAGGCAGTACTGCCCGGCAGCGCCGATGTTGAACAGGCCAACCTTGTAGGCGAAAAGCACAGACAGGGAGCAGAAAATCAGGGGGGCGGTCTTTGCCAGGGTGGAACCAAAATACTTCATCCGGGAGGCGGAGTCCGGACGGGTGAAAAAGTTTTTCATCACGTCGCCGATGGCTTCTCCGGCGCCCTCCGCATGGATGATGAGCAGCGCCAGATAACCAACGATCAGGCCCAGGATGATGCAGAGGATGGACGTGGCGAAGGTCTGGAAGCCGCTATTGCGAATCAGGGAGCGATTATGTTTCATATCAGCCAGCCTCCTTCCTTACTGCCGTTTGGCGCCTGCCATATACAGGCCCATTTCTTCCACAGTGGTGGTCTTGGGGTCCAGCTCACCCACGATCTCGCCTTCATACATAACCAGAATCCGGTCGGAGAGGCTCATAACCTCTTCCAGTTCCAAAGAGACCAGCAGAACGGCGTTGCCGGCATCCCGGTGGGCGACGATCTGCTTGTGGATGAACTCGATGGCGCCCACGTCCAGGCCGCGGGTGGGCTGGACGGCAATGAGCAGCTTGGGGTCTTTGTCAATCTCACGGGCCACAATGGCCTTCTGCTGGTTGCCGCCGGACATTGCCCGGGCGGGAGTGATAGGGCCCTGGCCGGAGCGGACATCGTACTGGTCGATGAGCCGCTCGGCATACTTGCGGATGTTGTCTTTCTTGAGGAAGCCGATGGGGCTGGTGAAATCCTTTTCAAAGTACCGCTGGAGCACCATGTTGTTTTCCAGGGAGTAGTCCAGCACCAGGCCGTGCTTGTGCCGGTCCTCGGGGATGTGGCTCATACCCATGAGAGAGCGCTTGCGGATGGAAGTCTTTGTGATGTCCTTCCCCAGGAACTCCACCTTGCCGGATTTCAAAGGCTCCAGACCGGTCAGACCGTAGACCAGCTCCGTCTGGCCGTTGCCGTCGATACCGGCGATGCAGACAATCTCGCCCTTCCGGACCTGGAAGCTGACGTTGTTGACCGCGTTGTTCCGGTGGACCTTGGAGGAAACTGTCATGTTCTCCACGTTCAGCACCACGTCGGTGGGATTGGCAGGGTCCTTGGGCACCACGAATTCCACGTCACGGCCTACCATCATGCGGGAAAGCTCTTCCTTGGTGGTCTCCCGGATGTTGACGGTGCCGATGTACTTGCCCTTCCGCAGGACGGTGCAGCGGTTGGACACCATCATAATCTCGTTGAGCTTGTGGGAGATAAAGAGGATGGATTTGCCCTCCTTGGCCAGGCCCTGCATGATGAGCATCAGCTCTTCGATTTCTCTGGGGGTCAGAACAGCCGTGGGTTCGTCGAAAATCAGAATCTCGTTGTCACGGTAGAGCATCTTGAGAATTTCGGTACGCTGTTGCATACCGACGGTGATGTCCGAGATAATGGCGTCGGGGTCAACGGAAAGACCGTATTTTTCCGACAGTGCCAGGACCTTTTCCCGGGCCGCTGCCTTTTGCAGGACGCCCATGGAGCTGGTGGGCTCCACGCCCAGAATAATGTTGTCCAGAACGGAGAAGCACTCGACTAACTTGAAGTGCTGGTGGACCATGCCGATGCCGAGCCGGTTGGCGTCGTTGGGGTCATTGATTCTGACGACCTTGCCGTCCTTTTTGATGATGCCCTCTTCGGGCTGGTACAGGCCGAACAGCACGCTCATCAGCGTGGATTTGCCGGCGCCGTTTTCGCCCAGAAGTGCGTGGATTTCGCCCTTCTTGAGCTGCAGGGTAATATTGTCATTGGCAATAATACCCGGGAAGCGCTTGGTGATATTGAGCATTTCGATTGCGTAATTCTCCAAGCTGTTCCACCTCCTGTGTATTTTAATGCAAGTTTATTATACTACAATGAATGGAGGATTTCAAACAATTTTTTTGCGATTTCGCACATATTTTTATCGCGTTATCGCGTTATTAGGGCAAAAAAAGAGGATCGGCAGAGCCGATCCTCTTTTTGAAATGAAATTACTTGATGTTGCCCTGGTAGTCAACAGCGATCTCCACGGTGGGAGCGTTCTCAGTGTCGTTGGAGACAGTGATCTTGCGGCTGAACAGGTCAGCAACCAGCTGGTTGTAGTCAGCCTCGGTGAAGCCGTCGGCCCACTGAGTGGAGGCGGGCAGCTGGACGTAGTTCTCGGTGGGAGTCTCGGACACGAGGCCCAGAGTCTCAACCTTGCCGCCCTGGAAGCTGCCGTCCTTGACCTGACCAAGCAGAGTCTTGACAGTGGCGGACAGGCCCTTCATAGCGGAGGTAACGGTCATGCCGACAGCGTACTTGCCGTCGATGGTGGGAGCCTGGTCAACGTCAACGCCGATGACCTTCGCGCCGACCTTCTTGGCAGCCTCAGCAGCGGAGTCGTAGATGCCGCCGCCGCAAGCGAAGACGACCTGCGTGCCGGCGTTGTACCAAGTGTCCATATAAGCGGTGATGTCAGCGTCGCCGTAGAACTGGTTGCCGTAGACGTACTTGAGCTCGATGGCGTCAACCTTGCCGAGCTCCTTGGCAGCGTCGTTCACGCCCTGCACGAAGCCGTAGCCGTAACGAACGACAGCGGGAACAGCCATGCCGCCCAGGTAGCCGATCTTCTCGTAGCCCAGCTTGACAGCGGCCACACCGGCCATGTAGCCGGCCAGCTCTTCCTGGTAAACAGCGGAATACAGGTTGGCAGGATACTGCCAGGAGAAGTCAGCGTCGGTGCCGTTGGCGGCCTGCAGGTCGTACTCGGACACGTCCAGCGCGATGAACTTGACGTCGGGGTTGGCCTCAACGGTCTCAACGATAGCTTCGGCGAAAGCGTAGCCGGGCATCAGCAGGACGTTGTAGCCGTCAGCGATGGCCTGCTCGATGGAAGCCACACGCTCAGCGGTGGAGTCACCGGTGGGCTTGTAGTAGGTGAAGTCAGCGCCGTTGGCAGCGCACCATTCCTTGGCACCTTCGTAGGTGGCCTGGTTGAAGGACTCGTCGGTGATATCACCGTAGTCGGTGACCATGGCGACCTTCATGCCGGTGGGCTCAACAGGGGTGGTATCCTCGGGAGCCTTGGTGTTCTCGGGGGCCTTGGTGTTCTCGGGGGCCTTGGTGTTCTCGGGAGCCTTGGTGTTCTCGGGAGCCTTGGTGGTCTCCGGAGTCTTCTGATTGTCACAGGCGACGAACATAGCAGCGACCATAACAACAACCAGAAGGAGAGCAAGAATCTTCTTCATTTTTGTTCCTCCATTTTCTAAAATAAAATATGACAGGCCGCAGGGCCGCATCATTACACGCATTATGGCACAACCGGTCTCAAAAATCAAGAGCCAGTTCTATTTTTGTTAAAAATGCACAAAAGGGTCAGCTCATGTCGGCGTTGGAAAAGCTGATGGGCAACAATTCGCCCAAAGTGTGCGTTTCGAACTGTCCATTCTCTTTTGCCAGATAGAGGGGGAAATCCAGGCCGCAGAACTCCCGCAGCACCTGACGGCAGACGCCGCAGGGGGGGAAGAGTCCCGTGACCTCCTGCCCGGTCCGGCCGCCGGCTACGGCAATGCCGGCGAAATCCCTTTTCCCATCGAAAACGGCCTTGAATACAGCCACCCGTTCGGCGCAGATGGTGGGGCCGAAGGCGGCGTTTTCAATGTTGCAGCCCTGGTAGACGGTGCCGTCGGCGCAGAGCAGCGCCGCACCCACGGAGAAGCCGGAGTAGGGGACGTAGGCCCGCCCCCGGGCCTCCAGCGCCAGCCGCACTAATTCTTCCGGTGTCATCATTTAAGAATCTCCTCCTTGAAGCTCTCCCCCTCAGTCTCCAGCTTCAGCCCGAAGACGTCGCAGATGGTGGCGGCGATGTCCGCGAAGCGGGTCCGGAGGCCCAGGTTGCCGGGCTTGACCTGCTCGCCGAGAATCAGCAGGGGGATATATTCCCGGGTGTGATCGGTGGTGGCCTGGTAGGCGGGGTCGCAGCCGTGGTCGGCGGTAATCATTACCAGGTCCTCGGGGCCCATTTTCTGCATGAACTCCGCCAGCCAGCCGTCAAACTCCGTCAGGGCGGCGGCGTAGCCGTCAATGTTCCGCCGGTGGCCGTAGAGCATATCAAAGTCCACCAGGTTGATGAAGCAGAGGCCGGTGAAGTCCTTGTCGGCGTAGGCCATGGTCTTCGCCATGCCGTCGGTGTTGCCCTTGGTGTAGACGTGCTCCGTGGTGCCCTGCCCGGCGAAGATGTCAAAAATCTTGCCCACGGCGATGGAATCCAGTCCCGCATCCTTGAAGGCGTCCAGCATGGTCTTCCGGGGGGGCTCCAGGGAGAAATCGTGGCGATTGGCGGTGCGGGTGTAGTTTCCGCTGCTGCCGATGAAAGGACGGGCGATGACCCGGCCCACGCCGTGCCTGCCTCGGAGAATCTTCCGGGCAATGCGGCAGTATTCGTAGAGCTGTTCCGGTGGCACCACGTCCTCATGGGCTGCGATCTGGAAGACGGAGTCGGCGGAGGTGTAGACAATCAGATCCCCGGTCTTTACGTGCTCGTCGCCGTATTCATTGATTACTGCGGTGCCGGACCAGGGAGCATTGGCCAGAACGCCCCGGCCGGTGGCCTCCCGGAAGGGCTTCAGCACTTCCTCGGGGAAGCCTTCGGGATAGGTGGGCAGGGGATTGGGGGAGACCACACCGGCGATTTCCCAGTGGCCGATGGTGGTGTCCTTGCCCATGGAGGCCTCCGCCAGCTTGCAGTAGGCGCCGCCGGGCTTTGCCACGGGGCCCAGGAAGTCCAGTCCGTCAATATTGCCCAGGCCGGCCGCCCGCATATTGGGGATGTTCAGCAGCTTGGAGGTGGAGCAGGACCGCAGGGTGTTGACGTTGTAATCCCCGAACTTCGCTGCGTCCGGCATCTCACCCGCACCGCAGCTGTCAAGGACAAACAGGAAAACTCGTTTCATAAACATCACCTTTCTGAAAATGGGATGAAGTATCGCCTTGCGGCGATATGAAGTATGCCTGACGGCATATGAAGTATCTCCTCCGGAGAAATGAAGTATGAGCTTCGCCCATATTGTGGTATCGTTTTATTCTGCAAATAAAACGATGAAAAGAAATAGAAGTCAAAATGGGAAACCTTTCCCATTGTGTCAAATATGGCGCAGCCATATTTCATAAGCGGAGCGTCTTCCTCTATGCGAAGTACACTTCATATTTACGTCGGCAAATACTTCATTTCTCCAATTTGACCGCCGTTTCCAGTGCCACCTTCATCATCTGCTCGAAGCCGGTCTGACGCTCGTCGGCGGAGAGGTATTCGTGCCGGACCAGCTGATCGGAGACGGTGCAGATGCACAGGGCGTTCTTCCGCAGCCGGGCGGCGTTCAGATAGAGGGCGGCGGATTCCATTTCGATGGCCATTATGCCCATCTTCTGCCAGTTCTTCTTGGGGTCCAGAGCTTCGGGGACACCCTCGTCGTCGTCATAGAAGAAGTCGGAGGACAGAATGTTGCCCACATGGTAGACTGCCCCCAGCTCCTCGGCGGACTGGGTGGCCGCGTGGAGCATCTCAAAGGAGCAGATGGGGGCGAAGGTGCCCATCAGGTGGAACTGGGCCTGATAATTGGAATCCATGCTGGCGCCCATAGCCATCACAATGTCCTTCAGGTTGATGTCCGGCTGGATGGCCCCGGCGGAGCCGATACGCATGATGTTGCGGACGTTGTAGGCCTCATAAAGCTCCCGGGAGTAGATGCCGATGGAGGGCATACCCATGCCGGAGGCCATGACGGAGACCCGGACATCCTTATAGCTGCCGGTGTAGCCCTGGACGCCCCGGACGTTGTTCACCAGCACAGGGTCTTTGAGAAAATGCTCCGCGATGTATTTGGCCCGGAGCGGATCGCCGGGCATGAGGACCGTCTGGCCGAAGTCGGCAGGGGTCGCCTTGATATGTGGGGTGGGGTAGTTCATAGTATAATCTCCTTTCGTCGAGGCGATGCTCACCAGGCAACAGGCACCGGGCAATAGAAAAACGGGAAAAACGAAAACGCTGGGGGTGCGCCGCTGCGTTGCCTTACCACAGTGACAGATTGCGCCGATTTCCTGTTCCTGATTGCCTGTTCAGCTATTGCCTTATAATCATGCCTAATGTCTGTGCAGCTTGACCTTGGAATGGTTTTGAATGGCTCGCCTCCAGCACCGATGGCACATGGCTACATAGCGGTCGTTGCCGCCCAGAACTACCTGGGCGCCCTCAGTAATCACATAGCCTTCGCTGTCAACCCGGGCGTTGACCGTGGCCTTGGAGCCGCAGTCACAGATGGTCTTGATTTCCTGGATGGAGTCCGCCAGCTCAAAGAGACGGCGGCTGCCGGGGAAGAGCTTGGTCTGGAAGTCAGAGCGCAGGCCGAAGCAGAGCACCGGGATATTCAGGTCGTCCACAATCCGGCGGAGCTGGTCAATCTGCTCCGGGGTAAAGAACTGGCACTCGTCCACGATGACCACGTCGGCGTCCCGCTTCTGAAACAGGGTGAAGAGATCGGACTCCGGGGCCATGGCCTCCGCCTCGGATTCCAGGCCGATGCGGGAGCGGATCATGGACGCCCCGTCCCGGTCGTCGGTGGCGGGCTTGATGAGCCAGACCCGCATATCATTCTCTTCGTAGTTGTACTTGGTGATGAGCGCCTGGGCGGTTTTGGAAGAGCCCATAGCCCCATATTTAAAGTAGAGCTTTGCCATTGTATCTGCCTCCTGATGTCAATGTGAATATTATACTATATTTAGAGCGGTTATGCAATGGGTTTTCGCAATTCGCATAAAAAAACAGGGCGAAGCCCT
>JAGABH010000161.1 GCA_017614755.1 Oscillospiraceae bacterium | reverse complement strand
CGGTGCGCCATGCTGTGGCTGCCGTCCATGCGGGCTGGCGGGGAACCGCAAAGGGGATTGCCGCCCGCTGCGTGGAGACCATGACCCGGGAATTCGGTACCGATCCCGCCGATCTGGAGGCTGCCATCGGCCCCTGCATCGGCCTGTGCTGCTTTGAAACCGGCCCGGAGGTTCCGCAGGCCATGCTGGCCGCCCTGGGCCGGGAGGCGGCGCGGTACGTCCGTCCTCCCTTCCAGACCGGCCATCCGGAGCGCAGTGAGGAATCCGGTTCTCTTTTCCCGGGAAAATACCACCTGGACCTGAAAGAGCTCAATGCGCTTTGGCTTCGCCGTGCAGGTGTGAACCGGATTGACATTTCCCGGGACTGCACCCGCTGCCAGCCGGACCGTTTTTGGTCCCATCGCTTTTCCGGCCAGGCCCGGGGCTCCCTGGCGGCTGTCATTATGCTGCGAGAATGAACAAACTCCCAACGGCAGTCAGCGGGCTGGCTGCCCTACATACGATGGAAAGGGAGGCGGTTTCACTGAAACGAATTATATGCCTTCTTCTTTGCATACTGCTCCTGGCTTCGGGCTGCACTGCGCCCGGGACGTTGGAGAATACCGGACCGACGGAGTCGGAGACCCAAAGCCAGACCGATCGACCGGCACCCCCTGTACCCAAGGGCTTTGGCCTGACCTACGTGCCGGAGTACGGCTTTAACCCCTACGAATGCGTCTGCATTACCAATCGGCCGGTGTTTTCCCTGGTCTATGAGAGCCTCTTTGTGATGAACAACAGCTTTCAGCCGGAGCCGGTGCTCTGCGAGCGTTTCGCGGTCTCCGAAACGGGAACTACCTATCTCATTACCCTCTGCGAGGGCGTGACCTTTTCCGACGGGTCCCCGCTGACCGTCAAGGACGCGGTGGCCTCCCTGAAGGCCGCCCGGGATTCCGCCTACTACGGCTCCCGCTTTTCCAGGGTCGTGGACTTTTCCGTGAAGGACGAGCGCACACTGGAGATCAGTCTGGAGCAGCCCTATGAGAACCTGCCCCTGCTGCTGGATGTGCCGATTGTCAAGGCCGGCACTCAAAAGGAGGAGCGTCCCATCGGCACCGGCCCGTATGCCTTTTCCGAGGAGCTGACCGGTCTCTGCCTGCGGCGGAATCAGAGCTGGTGGCAGGAGAACCGGGCCCCGGTGGAGTATGATACCATACTTCTGACCGCGGCGGCGAACCCCACCGAAGTCCGGGACAGCTTTGAATTCGGAGATACCACCCTGGTCTGTGCGGATCTTAACTCTCCCAACGCTGTGGGCTACCGCTGTGATTACGAGCTGTGGGACTGCCCCACCACCACCCTGCAATATCTGGGCTTCAATCTGAAAAGCGAGTTTTTCTCCTCCCGGGATGTGCGCGGCGCAGTGACCCATATCATTGACCGGGAGAGCCTGATTGTCTCCGTCTACAAGGGCTTTGCCAAGGCCGCCTATCTGCCCTGCGCGCCGGACAGCCCCCTCTATGACCAGGACCTGGCGATGCTTTATTCCTACGACGAGGAAGCGGCGGCCGCCGCCCTGCGGACGACCCCGGTGCGGGAGGAATCCGCCGGCACCCTGTTGGTCTGCACGGGGGACCCGGTCCGTCTGGATATGGCAAACCGCCTGGCGGAAATTATGAGCCTGGCCGGGCTGCCCATGGAGGTTGTCGCGGTAGACGCCGAGACCTACCGCAGCCGCCTGGAAAGAGGAAAGTTTGACGCCTTTTTGGGGGAAACCCGCCTGTCCGGGAATTTCGATCTGTCGGAATTCTTCCGCTCCGGCGGCAGCCTCTGCTTTGGCGGAATTCGCAGCTCCGATATGGAGCAGCTCTGTGTCCAGGCGTTGGAAAACTCCGGCAACTGCTACGACCTTTTCCGGGGCGTGATGGAAAACGCCTATTTCTGCCCGCTGCTGTTCAAATCCTACGCCGTCATGGCCAACCGCGGGGTCATCGGCATCCTCCAGCCCGCGGTGGACTGTGTGTTTCATCTCCCGGGAGGCCGCAGCCTGGCAGACGCCAGCGTGTCCTATGAGGAGATGATCGGGGGCGGAGAAGCGGAAACGGAACCAACAGAGAATACGGAGGAAAACAATCCATGAGCTATGCCGATCAAGTCTATATCGAAACCTGCAAACGCATTTTGACGCAGGGCGTCCGGGACGACGACCTGCCGGTGCGGCCCCACTGGGAGGACGGAACCCCCGCCCACACCGTCAAGCTCTTCGGCGTCGTCAACCGCTACGATCTGCAAAAGGAATTCCCTCTGATGACCCTGCGCCGGACCTATTGGAAGTCCGCTGTGGACGAGCTGCTTTGGATTTGGCAGAAGAAGTCCAATCGGGTGGCAGAGCTGGGCTCCCATGTTTGGGACGCCTGGGCCGACGAGAACGGCACCATTGGAAAGGCCTACGGCTATCAGCTGGGGCTGAAGCACCACTACCCCGAGGGAGACTTCGACCAGGTGGACCGGGTGCTTTATGACTTGAAGCACAATCCCCAGAGCCGCCGGATTCTCACCAGTATGTACAACTTTTCCGACCTGAGCGAAATGGCCCTCTATCCCTGCGCCTATTCCATGACCTTCAACGTCAGCGGCAAGGTGCTGAACGCCATTTTGAACCAGCGTTCACAGGATATGCTTGCCGCCAACAACTGGAACGTGGTTCAGTATGCCGCTCTGGTCTGTATGCTGGCCCAGGTTTCCGGCCTGATCCCCGGGGAGCTGGTCCATGTGATTGCCGACTGCCACATCTACGACCGGCACATCCCCATGGTGGAGAAGATGCTGGAACAGGAGCCATTCCCGGCCCCCAAGGTCAGCTTGGATTCCAGCGTCACGGATTTCTACGCCTTCACCAAAAACAGCTTTACCGTTGAAAACTACCAGTATCACCCCTTTGAGGGGAAGATACCGGTTGCAATTTAATCAAAAAACGATCGGACGGGGAACACACTCGACTCTGCAAACCGCCACAGGCGGTGTCTGATGCCTGATCCCTGATGCCTGACAGGAGAAATACATGAACGCCATTGTAAACGTCACCCCCAGCTGGGGGATTGGAAAAACGGAAAGCTGCTGGTCTCCATTCCAACGGACCTGCAGCGCTTCCGGGAACTGACCATTCACAAGACCGTTATCTACGGCCGAAAGACCCTGGAGACCTTCCCCGGCGGCCACCCTCTGCGGGACCGTGAGAACATCATCCTGACCCATGACAAGGAATTTGTCGCGGAGGACGCTATCATTTGCCACGATCTGGACGAGCTGAAAAGCGTCCTGCGGGATCGTTACAGCGAGAATCTCTGGGTGATCGGCGGCGAAAGCGTCTATAAGCTGCTGGTGCCCCACTGTGACAAAGCTTATGTCACCTTCAGCTACACCGAACTCAAAGCGGACAAGTTTTTCCCCAACCTGAACCGAAACGAGAATTGGTTTGTCAGCGCCATTCAGCCCACGCAGATCGAGGGCCGGACGCCCTTCCGCTTTGTGGAGTACACCAACACCAAGCCGCTGCCGCTGTGAGAATGCGGAAGGCAAGTATGATTGCGTTTTCAAAGAATCGGGAAAAAAAGAAATGCTGAATATCGTATTGGTTGAGCCGGAGATTCCCCAGAACACCGGGAATATCTCCCGGACCTGTGCCGCCACGGCCAGCAGGCTGCACCTGATCAAACCCCTGGGCTTTGATATCTCAGATCGCCAGCTGAAGCGGGCCGGCTTGGACTACTGGCATCTGCTGGATGTCCGGGTCTATGAAAACTTAGACGACTTCTTTGCTAAGAACGACGTGCGCCAGATGCGGCTGTTTTCCACCAAAGCTCCCCGCTGCTACACCGAGGTTTCCTACGCCGATGAGTGCTATCTCTTTTTCGGCAAGGAGACCAGGGGACTGCCGGAGGAATTCCTTTACGCCCACCCGGAGGACTGCGTTAAGCTCCCCATGATTCCGGAGGCCAGGTCCCTGAATCTGTCCAACTCCGTGGCGGTGGGGGTCTTCGAGGCTCTGCGCCAGCTCGGTTTTCCCCACCTTCAGGAATGGGGGAAGATGAAACAAATCAATATTTCCGCCAAGGCGGAAGAACAATAAAAGGAGGTCACTATGAACTACAACAAGAAATCCGTAGAAGATGTTGAAGTAAAAGGCAAGCGGGTTCTCTGCCGCTGCGACTTTAACGTCCCCACCAAGGAAGGCAAAATTACCTCTGATAAGCGTATCGTGGCCGCACTGCCCACTATCAACTACCTGCGTCAGCACGGCGCCCGGGTCATCCTCTGCTCTCACATGGGCAAGCCCAAGGGCGTCGATCCCGCTTTCAGCCTGCAAGTCGTGGCCGACCGCCTCAGCGAGCTGCTGGGCGCGGAGGTCAAAATGTCCAAGGACGTGGCAGGGGAGGACAGCAAGCGCCTGGCTGCCGGGCTGAAGGACGGCGAGGTCATGCTGCTGGAGAACACCCGCTTTGAAAAGGGGGAGACCAAGAACGATCCCGAACTCAGCAAGAGCCTGGCGGAGCTGGCGGACATCTTTGTCAACGACGCCTTCGGCTCCGCCCACCGGGCCCATTCCTCCACCGCCGGCGTGGCGGACTACCTGCCTGCCGTCTGCGGCTACCTGATTGCCAAGGAAGTCGGTATTATGGGCAAGGCCCTGGCCGATCCCGAGCGTCCCTTCGTGGCGATCCTGGGCGGCGCCAAAGTCTCCGACAAGCTGAACGTCATCAACAACCTGCTGGAAAAGGTGGACACCCTCATCATCGGCGGCGGCATGGCCTATACCTTCCTGGCTGCCAAGGGTTACAGCGTGGGCACCTCTCTGCTGGACAGCGAGAAGATCGACTACTGCCGGGACATGATGCAGAAGGCCCAGGAGAAGGGCGTCAAGCTGCTGCTGCCGGTTGACACCGTGATCGCCAAGGCCTTCCCCGATCCCATTGACGGCCCCATCGAGGTCCGCACCGTGGCTTCCGATTCCATCCCTGCCGACTGCATGGGTCTGGACATTGGCGAGAAGACCCGTGCGCTCTTCGCCGAGGCTGCCAAGGCAGCCAAAACCGTTGTCTGGAACGGCCCCATGGGCGTGTTCGAGAATCCCACTCTGGCCAAGGGAACCATCGCCGTGGCCCAGGCCCTTGCGGACTCCGCCGCTGTGACCATCGTGGGCGGCGGCGACTCTGCGGCTGCCTGTGAGCAGCTGGGCTTTGCCGACCGGATTACCCATATCTCCACCGGCGGCGGCGCCTCTCTGGAATTCCTGGAGGGCCTGGAGCTGCCCGGCATCGCCTGCTTGCAGGACAAGTAAGGAGCAAATTTGTCCTTGTGCAGTTTCCACAAAAACAGCACCCGGTTTTTTCCGGGTGCTGTTTGTTCAATTCATACAATCTTAATATCTGCATGATACACTATGTATGGGGAAACCACGTCGCACCCGCGCGGAAGGAGTAATGTATTTATGAACATTCTGTTCTACCTCACCCCAAAGGCCAGTTGCGAGGTACTCTACGACGACGAGTCCATCCGGGAAGCTCTGGAGCGGATGGAGCTCGCGGGCTTTGCCGCTCTCCCCATTATCCGCAAGGAGGATGGCGTCTATCAGGGTACCCTGACGGACGGTGACCTGCTTTGGGCCCTGAAAAACCGGTGCAATCTGGATTTAAAAGAGGCCCAGGCCCACAGCATTATGGAGATTGCCCACCGCAAGGAATACCGACCGGTCTCTGTTTCTACCGATATGAACGACCTGATGCAAAAGGCGTTGGATCAGAACTTTGTCCCCGTGGTGGATGACAGAGGCACCTTTATCGGAATCGTGACACGCCGTTCCATTCTGGCCCAATATGTGGAAGCCGGATGGAAAAAGTCTGACGAAACTGCATAAAACAAATCCGGAAGCAGCAAAAACGGGAGCCATCGCTCCCGTTTTTTGTTGTTTTTCATTCGATTATCGGATAAAACGCGTTGAAAAGATTTACGAGGCAGATTTGTGCCAGACGAGGCGGAGGACGCAGGCGGGCTTGACGCCCGGCAAGGACGACAACGGTGTATGGCGCAAATCTGGCCGCAAAGAAATCAAATGGTTTGATTGGATAATAGTATCCATATTGCCTACTGCGGGGAAGGGGCACAGAACCAGTCTGCCTGAGGCTTCAGCGCCTCGGAGCTCAGGATGGTGGCCCCATCCAGAATGACCACGGCGTTGACCTCCGGCAGGGTGGTCAGCGTGGCAGCAATGGCCTGAATGGCCCGCTCTCGGTTGAGCGTGTCCAAAGGAAGCGAACCGGCTGCCATTACCACGGTACAGGTTCCCCTGGATGTGGTCACAGACAGAGGCACGGGAACGCCGGACAGGGGAGCGGCAAGGCCGTTTTGCGGGGCCCTTGCGAAGAGGGCTTGCAGCAGCGCTTCCTCCCGGGTGGCGCCGCCCCTGGCTCTGGCGCGGACAGTGAGCCGGTGCAGGAGTCCGTCGTTCTTTCCCGGCAGACAGAGGGTTCCGGCAAACTCGCCCAGCTCCTGCCGGATCGGGCCGATTACCGTGCTGTCCATCATCCAGGGCTCCGAGAGGTCCAGCCAGACATAGGGGTTCAGTTTTCCGCCCTGGGCGTAGAGCTGAACCTGGTTGATCCCGTCCAATTTGCAGAGGGTGTTGACTACGCTCAAAATCGCCAGCTGCTCCGCCTGCTCCGTTTCCGGCTTGTTGTCGTAAAAGTCGCTGTTGAAGTCTACGGAGCAGAGCCCGTTATCCACACTCACGTCGAGGATGGAGGTGCCGGGGGGCAGCGCCATCCGCATACCGCCGCTCTGGGGGGAGGAGAGCAGAAGCTCCAGCACATACCCGGGCAGCTCCTGCTGATCCATCATGGGGATCGTCCGCTTTTCCGGCAGGAGGAAGCTCCCGGTCTCGTCGGCATAATACAGAGTGACCTCCATGTTGTTGGAGGGCTCCGCGCCGTTGTCATAGAGCAGGATATCGCTTTCCGAGAGGATCAGGTTTTTCTCCAGAGCGCCGCCTCTGGTCCGGACCTTGATCTGAACCTTGTGGATTCCGTCCAGGGCCAGCCCGGTTTTGGCAAGGCAGGCGTAGGTGAGGCTGTGGTCGAATTCCGCCGGAGAATTGGCGGTGCGGGTGAGCTGCAGGATCAGGGTTCCGCCTCGAACATACACGTCCGAGAGCTCCGTATCCTGGGAGATGGGAGAGACCAGATCGGGACTCTCCGGGCCATTGAAATACAGTTCAAAGAGCTCCCGCTCCGTATAGTTTTTCGCGCCAAGATCCCGAATCTCCGCACGAATCACCCCGTCCTCAGCGGAGAAATCCGTTGCGGCAGTCCGGTAGAAGAAGGAGACGGGCTGGATCATAATGACAGCTTCTTCGGTTTTGCCGCAGGCAGACAGGAGCAGGGCTGCGAAAAGCAGCAGAAGAATCATCCGTCTCATGTCAATTCCTCCTCGGGCAGGGGATAGTAGGGGAAGCTCAGGCGGAAGCAGGAGCCGCCCCCCTCCCGGTCGGTCAGGGTGACAGAGCCGTCATTCCGTTGGACCATGTCGGAGACAATAGAGAGGCCAAGGCCGGAGCCGCCTGCCTTGCGGGAGCGAGCCTTGTCCACCCGGTAGAAGCGCTCAAAGACATGGGGCTTTTCCGAATCCGGTATCCCCATGCCGGTATCCTCAATCTGAATGACCACGCTGTCGGCAATTACGAAGCCTCGGACGGAGACTTCGCCGTTGCTGGTGTTGTATTTGATGCCGTTTTCCACCAGATTGAACAAAATCTGGTACAGATCGTCGGAGGAGGCCAGTACGCCGATGTTTTCCGGGCAGTCCAGATTCAGCCGAATCTCCTGTTTTCGTGCCAGGGGAATCAGCATCCGCAGCACCCGGTCCGCCACAGGCCGTACAGGGGTCAGCTCCCGGTTTTCGGCGGGTTTGGAATCCAGCCGGGTCAGCTCCAGAAGCTTTTCGGACAGCCGGGTCAGCCGATCCGCCTCGTTGCCCACGTCAGCCACAAATTCCCGCATGGTATCCCGATCCATGTCGTTTTGCAGGATGGAATCGGTGAGCAGCTTGATAGAGGCCAGGGGCGTTTTCAGCTCGTGAGAGGCGTTGGAAACGAACTGCTTTCGCACCTCTTCGGACTGATCCAGCCGGGCAGCGAGCTTGTTAAAGGCCTTGGCAAGTCGGGTCAGCTCGTCGTGACCGCGCTCCGGAAGGCGCACGGAATAGTCCCCGCCGTGGAGTTTTCGAACGGAGACAAACAGCTTTCCCATTCGGCGGGAATAGAGTACTGCGAACAGGATGGAGAAGGTGCTGACCAAAACCTCCAAACCGATGGAAATCCAAAAGATTGTGATTTGCAGGTTATCGATCAGGGCGGCCTGGTCCTGATCCCGTTCCAGCAGGTAGACGGCGCCGATGATCCGGTTGTAGGCAACGATGGGCATCGCCGCCTTGGAGATGATCTGGCCGGGCTCGTAGCGGATGTAGACCGCGTCGTTGCCCTCCAAAGCCTCCGCTACCTCGGGGTAGAGCACCAGCCGATCCTGATAGCCGCCGCTGTCCTGGGAGTCATAGAGGCAGTTGGCGCCGGCGTCCGTGACCACAACCCGGGCGGTATGCAGGTCTTCTATGGACTGGATGATTTCCCAAACGCTTTCTTTGTCCAGCCGATCACAGTTGGAAAAGTCTGAGACAATGAGCTGGGCCTTGTCCAGGATCGCGTTGCGCTGAGCGGAGAAAGTGAGCTCGCGGATCATAATGGGAGCGTAGATATTTAAGAACAGGAGCACGGCCGAGGTGACCAGCACATAGGCCGCGGCGTAACGCAGCTGGGAACTGCGAAACAGAAACGGGGCACGGTTTTCACGCTTTGAAATAGTACCCAACTCCCCACTTTGTCAAAATATGCGCAGGGTTGGCCGGATCGCGCTCCAGCTTTTCCCGGATGCGGCGGATGTGGACGTCCACGGTTCGAATATCGCTTCGATAGTCGTCCCCCCAAATAATATCCAGCAGGTTTTCCCGGGAATAGACCCGATTCGGATTCTGAATCAGAAGCTCTACCAGGTCAAATTCCTTGGCGGTGAGCTCCACGGGAACGCCGTTTTTCAGGGTGCTCCGGCTTTGAGAGTCCAGAGTGATGGAACCCCGGACAATCCGGGATTCGCTCTGCTGCTGCTTGTTGGAGCGTTTCAGAATGGCCCGGATTCGGGCCTTGAGCTCCAGGATGTTGAAGGGCTTGGTGAGATAGTCGTCCGCGCCGCAGTCAAAGCCCAGCAGCTTGTCCATATCCTCGGTTTTGGCCGTGAGCATAATGATGGGAACGTCGGAAAACTGCCGAATCCGCCGACAGGCTTCCAGCCCGTCCATGACCGGCATCATCACGTCCAGCACGATGAGCTTGACCTCCGGGTCCTGCGCGAGTCGAATGGCCTCCAGGCCGTTGGTTCCGGTGACTACCTGATAGCCCTCGTTTTCCAGATTGTAAGAAATGCCTTTGACCAGCAGCTCTTCGTCGTCAATAATCAGAATCTTCATGGTCATCCTCCACATATACATAATCTCGCAGCTTTGCAAAAATGCCTTCGCCGATGCCGCTGACCTTCATCAGCTCTGTCGCCTGCCGAAAGGGACCGTTGGCCTCCCGGTATTCCAGAATGCTCCTGGCCCGAGCCTCGCCGATCCCGGGAAGCGTCATCAGCTCCTCCAGGTCAGCCCGGTTCAGATCGACCCGCCGGATGCTCTGCTGCCCGGATTCATCGGGGGCGGCCGGAAGCGAGCGGCTTTGGGTTCCGGCGGGGACGGGATGCTGGGTGGTCAGGATCAAACCGTCTACGGATCGCCTGCCCAGGAAGAATCCGACCATGGCCAGAAGAAAGCACAGGGTCAGGGCAGGGTAGAGCAGCCTGCGGAATTTTTGCATGGCGATTCGTCCTTTCCGTTGACAAGCGGCAATTTTCTGCTATAATTCAACATAGAAAACACGGCGTTCCGCCGACCGAAACAGGATATGGCAGAGGGCTGGTGCCCCTTTGCGCGATACACCGGGTCTCCCTTCTCCTATTATAACACATTTTATAGGGCCAGGGCAACTTGGAATTACAAAAAATGGAGAAAATAATGAAAAAAACCAGATTAATTTCTGTATTTCTATTGATCAGTCTGCTGCTTTCGCTGCTGATTCTTCCAAGCAATGCGGCGGAGCCGGAGACGACGGGCGCGGAAACCCAGCCGGAAACCCAGGCGGAGACAGAGGCACCCTGGGCGGACGATCCCACCGGCTACCGGGAAAACCTGCTGGCAGGCGCCCCGGATTACGAGGCGGGCTGCGATACCGCTCTGCTGCTGGAACTCAATTCCGGCATCGTGGTCTACGCGAAAAACGCGGAGGCCATGGTTTATCCTGCCAGTCTGACCAAGATTATGACCTGCATGGTGGCCCTGGAATACGCCGGCAAGGATCTGGATAAGATGGTGACGGTTTCGGAATCCGCCCTGGCCGGAATTGCCGAGGCCGGCGGCGAGGTACGCCTCCAGGCGGGAGAGCGGCTGACCCTCCGGGACCTGCTCTACTATCTGATGGTCAATTCCACCAACGAGGCCGGAAACGTCATTGCGGAGTACGTGGCGGGCGACATTCCCTCTTTCGTCACCCTGATGAACAAGACGGCCCGGGAGCTGGGCTGCACCGGCACCCGCTTTGCCAATACCCACGGTCTTCACGATTCCGGCCATTATACCACCGCCCGGGATTTGAGCATTATTACCCGTAAGGCGCTGACCTATGAAATGTTCCGGGAGATTTGCGACACGGCAGAATACACGGTTCCCGCGACGAATCTTTCCAATGAGCGAAAGCTTATCACCACAAACAATTTGATTTTGAACGACGGCAACCGGTATCTGGCTGACAACGGGAATTACTATCCATACTACCTGGAAGAGGCTTCCGGCATCAAAACCGGCTACACCAGTGCGGCGGGCCGTTGCGTCATTTCCCGTGCTACCGACGGAAACATGGACCTGCTGTGCATCATTATGGGTGCGCAGACGAGGATGATGTCCGACGGAAGCGCCCGGTATGACAATTTTGTGGAGGCCAAGAAGCTCTTTAACTACGGTTTTTCCAACTTTGCCTATGCCAAGGTGGCCGCCGCCGGCATTGAGCCGATGTTCCAGGTGAACGTGCAGTACGCCAGGGATAAACGGGGCGTTGTGCTGATTCCGTCCTCGGACGTGAACTGCCTGCTTCCCAAGGAGTATGACAGAGACAGAGTGACGACCCACTACGAGCTGGACGATCCCAAAGGCCTGGTGGCTCCCTTGGAGCAGGGCCAGAGGGTGGGCACCCTGTATCTGTCCTACGACGGGACAGTGGTGGGCTCCACGGCGCTGGAAACCCTGACTGCGGTGGAGGAAAAGAGCGTGGACAAGGCCATCGCCGATCTTACCGGCAAGGACAAGCCGGAAGAAGAGAAGAGCCTGATTCAGAAGCTCTTTGGTTACTGGTATGTGCCCATTTTGCTGATTGTCGGATTGCTGCTGATTCTGTTGATTCGCAACGCTGTCTACCGCCACAGCCGCCGCAAGGCCCTGGAACGCCGCCGCAGACGGGCTATGATCCGGGATGCGAAGGCGGCGGACACCCAGAGAAGAGCCGGGGGAAGAAGCCAGCAGTTTGATATGAGTCAGCAGACCAGACGCGTTTACCCGGTGAATCGGGACGGTTCTGACCGGGGAGGCAGGTCGTGAGCGGCCCCGTCCCCTCCGCCTGGGACCTGCTTCGCCGGCGCTGCGAGGACTGTCGGGCCTGCGGGCTCAGCGAAACCAGAACCAACGTGGTCTTCGGCGTGGGAAAACAGGACAGTCCCATTCTCTTTGTGGGAGAGGGCCCCGGACAGCAGGAAGACCTCCAGGGTGAGCCCTTTGTGGGGGCCGCCGGAAAACTCCTGGACGAGATGCTTTCCATCATCGACCTGGGCCGGGATAACTGCTACATTGCCAACGTGGTCAAATGCCGTCCTCCCGGGAACCGAGACCCTCGGGAGGAGGAGCAGGCGGCCTGCGCAGAGTATTTGCAGGAACAAATCCGGCTGATTCAGCCCAAGCTGATTATCTGCTTGGGCCGAATTGCTGCGGGGGTTTTAATCCGCAGGGACTTCCGGATCACCCGGGAGCACGGCAAGTGGACCAAGCGGGACGGCGTATGGTACACCGCCATCTATCACCCCTCTGCTCTGCTGCGAGACCTGAATCGACGCCCGGAGACCTTCCTGGACCTGATGAATATCCGGGACAAAGTACGAGAGGTCTGCCCGGAGGTATGGAATTAAAGAAAGTAGAAAATGCAGAGATGTATGATTAACGATCGGAAACAGAGATACCGTGCCCTGCTGCCCGTCATTTTCGCCCTGGCCTGGCCCACCATGCTGGAAGAAATGATGCAGACCGCCGTGCAGTATATCGACACGGCCATGGTGGGCAAGCTGGGCACCGACGCCACTGCCGCCGTGGGCTCTACGGCCACAGTGAACTGGCTGGTGGGCACCACCATCTACGCCTTCGGCATCGGGTTTTTGGCGTTTATTTCCCAGGCCCTGGGGGCAGGGGAGACCGAGCGGGCCAAGCGAGCTTCCGCCCAGTCCGTGCTGATGGTTCTGCTGACGGGTGTTCTCTTTACGGTTCTCACCGCCAGCCTCAGCGGATATGTTCCCGCCTGGATGCAGGTGGAGGAGCGGCTCCGCCCCCTGGCTTCCCGCTATTTCCTGATTCTCTACCTGCCCATGCTGCCCCGGGCTGCCAGCGTAATCTTCGGCACGGTCCTCCGGGCCGCCGGGGATACCAAAACCCCCATGCGGGTGGGTGTGGGTGTAAACCTGCTGAACATTCTTCTGAACTTCCTGCTGATCTATGAGACCAGGACCGTTTCTGTTCTGGGACACAGCTTTACGATGTGGGGCGCAGGGCTCGGCGTCACCGGCGCGGCCATCGCCAGTGCGGTCAGCTTCACCTTTGGCGGAGCGTTTATCACCCTGGCCCTGTTCCGCCATAAAACTGTTTCTCCAAAGGGCTATCCCATCCGGCCGGACAAGACTGTGCTCCGGCCCTTTATGCGGGTGGCTCTGCCCAATATGGCCCAGCGCTTCACCACCTCTCTGGGCTACGTTGTCTTCGCCTCCATGATCAATGCCTTGGGCGACATCTCCACTGCCGCTCACACCGTGGCAAACACGGTGGAATCCGCATTCTACATCCCGGGCTACGGGATGCAGGCCGCCGCAGCCACCCTCACCGGCAACGCCATCGGAATGCGGGACCGTCAGCGGCAGAAGGACCTTTCTGTGTTGATTATCACCATGGAGGTCATTATGATGGTGGTGACCGGAGGCCTGCTCTTTGCCTTCGCGCCGCAGATGGTTCAGGTGTTCAGCAAGGACCCCAAGGTCATTGTGCTGGGCAGCACAGTGCTGCGGATGGTGGCCTGCTCCGAACCAATTTTCGGAATCTCCATCGTGGTGGAGGGTATGCTCCAGGGGGCGGGAAAGACCAATGCGCCCTTTGTGTTCAACGTAATCGGTATGTGGGGGGTAAGGATTTTTGGCACCTTCCTGTTTACCCGTTTCCTGGGCGGCGGCCTGGTCTCCGCCTGGGGCTGTATGATTGCCCACAATATTTTGCTTTGTCTGCTTTTTGTTATCTACTATCGCAGGCTGGAAAGGAATGCACTCTATGGGAAAGACCGCAATCTATCCGGGGTTCTTTGACCCCTTCACCAACGGCCACCTGGACATTGTCCGCAAGGCCTCTGAAATCTTCGACCGGGTCTACGTGGTCATCGGCGTCAACGCCGAGAAGCATCGCTCCTTCCCGGCGGATCGGATCGCCGAGGCCATCACCAGGACCCTCGCGGACCAGCGGATCGAAAACTGCGAGGTGGTGATCTGGAACGGCCTGGTGGCGGAATTTGCCCGCCTGAAAAACACGGATTACATGATTCGGGGCCTGCGCAACAACATGGACTACAACTACGAAGAAAACGTGGCCTGTGTCAACAAGCTCATCAACCCCGAGCTGGAGTATATCTATTTCCGTTCCAATAACGTGGCGGTGTCCTCCTCCATGGTCAAGGAGCTCAACAGCTTTGGAAAGGACGTCTCGGCCTACGTTCCCGCGGCAGTTCTGGAGCTGCTGCGATAAGAGTCCGCCGAACCCGTCCCGTCATGCCAAAAGGGAGGAATACCATGCCGAAGACAGAGAACCAGAAGCTCAAGCTGCTGCTGTTGAAGGACTATCTGGAGCAGAACACCGACTCAGATCATCCAGCCACCATCCATGATCTGATTGCCCACCTGGAGGCCAACAACATTTCAGCTGAACGAAAGAGCGTCTATCGGGACATCCAGCTGCTGATGGACTACGGCTGCGACATCGTGGCCACCAGGGGAAAGAACGCGGGTTACTTCGCAGGCTCCGGCGCCTTCGACCTGGCGGAGCTGAAGCTCCTGGCGGACGCTGTTCTGGCCTCCAAGTTCCTGACGGAGAAGAAGTCAGCCCAACTGCTGAAAAAGCTGGGGACCCTCACCAGCCGCCATCAGGCGGTGGAGCTGCGCCGGGACCTGGTGGTTTCCGGTCGGGTGAAGTCCATGAACGAGAGCGTCATCTACAACGTGGACGCCCTCCATGAGGCCATCCGGGCGAACAGCCGCATCAGCTTTCGCTATTTTGAGTGGGACAGGGACAAGGAGCGGGTTTTCCGTAAGGGTACCCGTACCGCCAGCCCCTATGCGCTCTGCTGGGACGACGACAATTACTACCTGATCGCCCACACGGCAGAGCACGGCATCACCCACTTCCGGGTGGACAAAATGACCAACATCCGCCAGACCGGGGAACCCCGGATTCAGACCCCGGAGACCCGGAGCCTGGATCTGGCCAGCTACGGCAAGCAGGTCTTCGGGATGTTCAACGGCAGCCTTCGGCAGGTGCGGATGCGCTTTGAGAACAGCCTGGCCGGTGTGGTGATTGACCGCTTCGGCAAGGATATCATGCTGATCCCCGACGGCCCCGAGCATTTTACCTGCATGGCCGAAATCATGGTCTCTCCCATCTTTTACGGCTGGCTCACCTCCTTCGGCACCCGGGTCCGGCTGCTGTCCCCCGAGGACGTTATAGAGGAGTATCAAAACCATATTCATTCTCTGATCGAGCTTTATGAAACACCTTTCCCTTGAGAGGACACAACAGTCCGGGTGACTGTTGTGGATTTTATCGCCAGTGCGACAGCTATGCTGACGCAACTGGCATCCTTCAGCGTTGGTGGCAGCGGGCGTCCCCCGTAAGCCCGATGACGGATGAGGTGGTAAATCAATCACAGAAATTTTCCATGAAAGGGTACGTCTATGGAAGACCGCAAGGAACTGATCCGCGCCGTAAAATTCACCCTGTTTTCCGCCTCGGCGGGACTGATTCAAATCGGCGTCACTTTTTTGATCGCCCACTTTTTGATTCCCGAGGACGAGCTCTACTGGATTCCCTATCTGATCGGCCTGGTCTGCTCGGTGGTCTACAATTTCACCGTCAACCGGAAGTTCACCTTTCACTCGGCGGCCAACGTCCCCGTGGCCATGGCGAAGGTGTTTGCCTTCTACTGCGTGTTTACGCCTCTGTCTACCCTGTGGGTCAGGTATTTTACGGAGACTCTGCACTGGAACGAGATTGTTGTGCAGGCAGGCACCATGCTGATTAACTTTGTGACGGAATACCTTTTCACCCGTTTCGTGGTCTTCCGCAACCAGATCGACAACGACGGCAGCGTCTCGTAGGGGCGGCGCAGCCGCCCCAATGAATTGCGCCTGTCGGCGCATGATTTGCCGCTGTACGGCATGGATTGTGCAGACGCACATGAATTGCCCTGCGGGGCATAGGCGCAATTCGATTCACGGAGCGCAGCGAGAAATCATGGCGCAGCCAATTTATGACGCCGTGCGTCAATTCATTCCCCGTATCGGCGCACTTAGGCAGCGCCACGGAATGCAAACATTTATCATAGAACCACAATAAAGAGAACACGCACAGCTTCCCCGTTTGGGAGGCTGTGCGTGTTTCCATGTGTTTTGCGCCGCGGGCGCACAGTGTGCGCCAATGTCAGAAGGTCGCGACCTCCTGGGCGGGAGCCTGGGCGGGTTCCACGGAAATCGCGGTCAGGATGGGGCCGGGGCCCTTAAACAGGGCGTGGCTCTTCACGGCCACCTTGGCAGTCACTGTGACCCAGGACCGCATCTCCAGGGTCTTGCAGTCGGGGTACTTGCAGGGCAGACCCATGAAGGTGATATCAGCCTCGCAACAGGTCATCACAAAGCGCCCCGGGGCGAAGACGCCGGGTTTGTCATTTTTCAGCCGGGCCACCTGGCCCTTGTACCGGACGGTCTTGCCGTCATATTTCTGGGGCTCCTCTGTGATATCCCGGTAAAACAGGGCGTAGTCGTCATCCTCGATGGTGACGATGGGAGCGTTCAGGTCAAAGGGCAGGGGGTCTTCGATCTCGTCAAACTCTGTGGTGCCATCGGTATAGTCGTAGACGATGGAGATCCGGCGGTTTGAGGCGCGGGCCAGCTTGTGCAGGGGCATCTTGTCTCCCATGGGGTCCATCCTGTTAAAGACTACCATCTCCGCACCGACGAGCTTGTCCACCACCAGGGAGCGCAGGTTTGTGTTGTAGGCCAGGATGGTCCCGGCGTCGGCAAACATAACCTCCTGGGCCAGCTCCCAGCCTTCAGGCATCTTCCGGTAGAAGGGCTCGATCATCTGCATCCCGTTGAGCTCCACCACAACCCGCTTGGCGTGGTTTTTTTCCGCCAGGGCTTTCAGCTCTTCGGTGGTAATATTCTCCTGGTCAATGACCTCCAGGTACACGGCTTTGTGGGGATAGGTGGAAATGTCATATTCCTCCTCGCCCTCCTCACAGATCAGCACCAGGGTTCGTTCGCCGCTGTTGAAGCGTTCGTCCTCCAGGGTCTCCTGAATGAACTTGGTTTTACCGGCTTCCAGAAAGCCGGTGAAGGCATAGACAGGAATGGGCATAGGCTTCCTCCTGTCTTACAGGCCGAAGAGCTCGGCGATGGCGGCCTCGTCAATCTTGGAGCCGATGACGCAGAGCTTGCCGATCACGTCAGCGGGGCCGAAGCGCACGTCGATCTCGCCGGGTACGTGGTCGAAATGAATCCAGCGTCCGTCTGTCGCGGGGACAATGCCCTTGGCCCGAAGGATGATGCCGTATTCCAGCGCATTGTCCAGAGCGGACAGCGCATTCCGAATCTCCTCTTCGGTGTACTGCCTCGTGGTTTCCCGGCCCCAGCTGGTAAACACCTCGTCGGCATGGTGATGATGGTGATGATGGTGCTCGTGCTCCTTGTGCTCGTCATGCTCGTGATGGTCGTGTTCGCAGTGGCCGTGCTCGTGGTCACAGTGGGAATGGTCGTGCTCGTCTTCATCGTCATGGTGATGGCAGCAACACTCGTGTTCCTCTTCATCGTCGTGGTGATGGTGGTGATGCTCGTGCTCATCCTCGCCGTCATGGTGATGGTGATGATGCTCGTGTTCTTCTTCCTCTTCCTCGTGGGCGCGAATGAGCTCCTGCATCATATCGGCCAGGGTGGGATTGGCCTCCATAGCCTCCTTGAGCTGTTCTCCGGTGAGCTCGTCCCAGGGGGTAGTGACCAGAGTAGCCCGGTCGTTGTGCTGGCGGATCAGCTCCACGGCGGCCTTCAGCTTGGCCTCGGGGACGTTTTGGGTCCGGCTGAGGACAATGCAGCCCGCGGTCTCAATCTGGTTGTTGTAGAACTCGCCAAAGTTCTTCATATAGAGCTTGACCTTGGAGGCGTCCGCCACGGCGACGGTGGCGCCCAGGACGGCTTCGTGCTCCGCAGCCTTCTCCACGGCTACCATCACGTCGGAGAGCTTGCCCACGCCGGAGGGCTCAATGAGAATGCGGTCCGGGTGATACTCATGGATGACCTGCTTCAGGGCGGTGCCGAAGTCGCCCACCAGGGAGCAGCAGATGCAGCCGGAGTTCATTTCGGTGATCTGGATGCCGGCCTCCTTCAGAAAGCCGCCGTCGATGCCGATTTCACCGAATTCGTTTTCAATCAGCACCAGCTTCTGGCCCTTGTAGGCCTCGGAGATCATCTTCTTGATGAGGGTGGTTTTGCCCGCCCCAAGGAAACCGGAATAAATGTCAATAATTGTCATAAAAAAACCTTCTTTTCTCTGAAATTCTATGGTATATTATATCACAGCCTGTCAATTCCCCGGAAGGAAAAATCCGGCCAAATTGTAAACTTTTTCTTCCGTGGGAACATTTTGCGAGACACGGCGTCTAAAAAGCATACAGGGAACCACAAATAACCGAAAAGGAGTGTTGATGATGAAGCGCAGATTTCTTTTGATCCTTCTGGCTGCCTGCCTCGGGCTTACCGCCTGTCAGAATCAGGGGCAGCCCGCTGCCGAGGTGCCCGCCGACACCCAAAAGCCCGTGGAGACCACGGAGCCCGTCCAGACTACAGCCGAGCCTGCTCCCCAGATGCCGGATATCCCCGAGGGAACCGGCCTTGGCATCAACGGCTTGGATGCCAAGCTGATTGCTTATCTCCGGGCCAACGGCCTGGAGCAGGAGAGCTTCACCTTGTCCCCCCTGTCAGTGAAGGCCGCCTTGGCCCTGACTGCCTTGGGCGCGGAAGGGGAGACCCAGCGGCAGATTTTGGACGCCCTGGGCTTTGCCGATGCGGAGCAGCTGAAAACCTGGTACGCCTCTGTTCTGGTTGGCGTGGCTGACTTCGACAGCCGAATTTTCGGTGAGGACAAGGCGGACACCGCTTACCGTGTCGTAAACGCGATCTTCCACAACACGAGCTGTGACGGCGAATTCCAAACTTCCTACAAGGAACAGGTGGCCAAGGTTTTGGCAGCCCACGCCGCCTCCTATCCCGCCGCGGAAATCACCGACGCCGTGAACCAGTGGGTCAAGGAGCAGACCAACGGCCTGATTCCTTCCATTGTGAGCGATGCTTCCGACTCTGCTGCCGTCCTGGTCAATGCGCTCTATCTCAAAACCAAGTGGGCGGAGTCCTTTGGTGATTCCTCACTGACGGATTTTACCACCGTTACCGGGGAGACCGTCCAGAAGGAGTTTATCACGAAAACCGAGAAGTTCCGCTACTATGAGGACGACAGCTGCCAGCTGGTGGTGGTGCCGCTCCAGGGGGGAATCAACATGGTTCTGGTCCTGGGCGACGGCACGAATCTCACCGAAAAGCTGTCCAAGGCCGAATACCGGAAGGCGCACGTCACCCTGCCCAAGTTTGAGGTGGAGTCCAGCTTTACCGAGAAGGAGCTGGTAAAGTGCCTGAAAGCCATGGGCTGCGTCAGAATGTTCGAGGATGGCGGTGTGGCGGAGTTTAATCCCATGTTCACCAAGGAAGTCTTTGTGGATGATATCATCCATAAGGCCAAGGTGAAGGTTGACGAAAAGGGCTTGGAGGCCGCCGCCGCCACCGCAGTGATTATGACTCGGGCCACGGCGATGCCGAACCCGGAGGAACCTGTGGAATTCACCGCCGATCATCCCTTCCAGTTTGCCATCATCCGGGAGGACGACGCTCCCGAGCTGCTGTTCTGGGGACAGATTTGCGATTGATGAATTTGAAAAAAGCGAAAAAGCAGGAAGCACTCGTTTCGGGTGCTTTCTGCTTTTTCATCCAGATTATCCGGTGATGATGTGCCCTGGCCGCGCCCCGGTCAGCGTTCCTTCCAGAAGTACCGGGATGCCGGCCACAAACACGTCGTCAATTCCCCGGGCAAAACGAGCGGGGTCTTCGTAGGAGCCTGCTTCGTGAAGGGCAGCGGGGTCGAAGATCAGCAGGTCCGCATCCGCGCCCACCGCAATCCGCCCCTTCTGCCGCAGCCCCAGGGCCTCGGCGGGAGCCAGGGTCATTTTGCGGACGGCCTCCGGCAGGGACAGGATGTGCAGTTGGTTTACATAACGATCAATCAGCCGGACGAAGCTGCCGTAGAGCCGGGGATGGGGCTTGCCTGTGGCGGGATAGGTGGCGTCGGAGATCAGGCTGACGGCGTCGGAGCGCAGGATGGCCTTCAGGTCTTCCTCACAGGTGATATAGTCGATCATGGTGACGGCGCAGTGTTCCGAGCGGAGCAGCTCCAGGGTAAAATCCACCTCGTCCATACCCCGCCGGGCCGCGGCCTCCGGGATGGACAGCCCCAGTGTGTCCCGGTTTTCCGGTTGGTGGAGAGAGGAGACGATGATGTTCTCCCAGCCAACCAGCCTGGCGATGTTGTTGTAGTCCTCCCCCTCCGCAAGCCTTGCCCGGATTTGAGCTCGAACAGCCGGCTCGCCCAGCCGTCGGGTCAGGACTTCAGGCCCGCCCGCCAAAAACTCCGGGGGCAGGACGTGGAGCAGTTGGGTGGACCCTGCCGTGTAGGGGTAGGCGTCCCACCGGACCCGCAGTCCCTCCGCCCTGGCCCGGGTCAGTGCTTCCAGAACCGCAGGAATTTTCCGCTGCCAGTTCTCCATGCCGATGGCCTTCAGGTGGCTGATCTCCAGAGGACAGTTCAGCGCCCGGGCAACGTCCAGCATTTCCGAAACGGATTTGTCCACGTTGGACCCCTCGTCCCGAATATGTACCGTCAGGGGAATGGCTCCGTCCCGAAGGGGGGCCAAGGCGTCAATGAGGCCGTGGGTGTCATAGAAACAGTCCGGTGCGTAGCCCAGCCCCAGGGAGACGCCCAGCGCACCCTCGGCCAGGGCCTTTTCTATCCGCCGATGCACAGCGCGAAGCTGGCCGCGGGTCAGGGCTCCGGCAGCAAAGCCGGACACGTCCGCCCGAATCACACCGGAGCCTGCCAGCAGACCCACGTGGAGCGGCGGTCCGGAAGCCCGGACAGCATCCAGATAATCCGATACGGATTCGTTGGGCACGGAGGCATCGATGCCGATGACAGGGGAGAGGTAGTCCAGAATTTCACGCCGGTGTTCGGGGCCGAAGGGAGCGGCGGACATACCGCAGTTTCCGTTGACGATGGCGGTCAGCCCCTGCCGGAGCTCCAGCTCACCGAAGTCAGGCCGAAATACGGCCAAATCCCCATGGCGATGAATGTCAAGAAAGCCCGGCGTCACCGTCTGTCCCGCCGCCCGATATACTGCCCCGGCCTCCGTATCGGACAGATTCCCGAGAGCGGCGATTTTACCGTCCCGAATCCCGATATCGAGCCGCAGGGCCGGAGCTCCGCTTCCGTCCAAAACCCAGCCTTCCAATATAACAGCATCGAACATTTGAATCGCCTCACCTGTCATTACACTCAGATGGAATATAAGACAAGTATAGCACAATTCCGGGGAAAAGCAATGATGGATCTGCGTTTCCGGGAAGGGGAGCAGAGGCCGATTTCGAACGCCCAAAGCCTTCCCGTGGGCCGGTGAATGAAAACTGAAAAAACAGAAAAAAACAGTTGACAAACGGAATAATCTGTGCTAAGATATCGGGGCAGTCGAGAGATTGCGAAATGCGCGAGTGGTGGAATTGGTAGACTCGCTAGATTCAGGTTCTAGTGTCCACTCCGGACGTGCGGGTTCAACTCCCGCCTCGCGCACCATAAAAAGCGTCTTTTGTCTACAGGACAAAAGACGCTTTTTTGAGCGATGTGTTCTTCCGCACGGAACGTGAGTTTCCTCCGGAAGTGATGGGCTCTTCGAGCGTGAAGTGTGTCTCTGGCACGTGAGCGGAACACATCACTTTGCGGAAAGGCCGCAAAACATCACGATGCCGTAAACATCACTTTATGATCAGCACAGGTCAACTGCAAAAAAGAAACGCATACATATCTGCCAATGCGGAAAGGGGGCGTAACGCCCATGATTGAAGTAAACGATTTAAGCAAAGTATTCCGGAAACCGATCCGCGGAAACGGACTGTCCGGGATGGTGAAAACGCTGTTTTCACGGCAATACGACGAGGTTCGCGCGGTGGATGGAATCAGCTTTACCGTGCCAGACGGGGAGATTGTAGGCTACATCGGCGCCAACGGTGCGGGGAAGTCGACCACGATCAAGATGATGTGCGGCATTCTCACACCCAGCTCCGGCAGCGTCCGGATCGACGGGGCGGAGCCCTACCGCAAGCGGCGGCAGGTGGCGCAGCACATCGGCGTCGTCTTCGGTCAGAAGACGCAGCTCTGGTGGGACATTCCGCTGATTGAGTCGTTCAAGGTGCTCAAAGAGATTTACCGGATCTCCGACGCCGACTACAAAGAGCGCATGGACTTCCTCGGCGATGTGCTGGACATTACGCGCTTTCTCTCGCAGCCGGTGCGCACGCTCTCGCTGGGCGAGCGTATGCGGGCTGACCTGGCTGCGTCCATGCTCCACAATCCCCGTATTCTGTTTCTGGATGAGCCGACCATCGGCATGGACGTGCTGGTGAAGGAGAAAATTCGGCTCGCGATCCATGCTCTGAACAAGACCTACGGCACGACGGTTGTTTTGACCACCCACGACATGACCGACATCGAGGACCTCTGCTCCCGCATCATTCTGCTGGAAAAAGGCGCGATTCTCTACGACGGCCCCCTCAGCAAGCTCAAAAACCGCTTCGGCAATCTCAAAACTCTGACGTTGACCGTCCCTGCGGAGATTCGGGCCGAGACCGCCCCCGTTCTTTCCTCCGAGATTGCCATTTCCGAGGAGGAGGGCCGTTTGATCCTGCGCTTCGACGCGGACAAGATTCCGCTGGAACAGGTGATTCAGTACGCATTCCGCGATCTGCGGGCGATGGATATGAAAATCGCGGAGATCTCCGTCGGCGACGTAGTCAAGACGATTCTGGCGCAACAGGAGGCGGAGCATGCTGAAAAAGTATAAGCCCTTTCTCCGTGCCGGCGCCATCGACACAGTGGCCTACCGCTTCAATATCCTGATCTGGGCGGGCATCACGGTATGTCAGGTTGCCTGTCTGGTCTTCCTGTGGCTGGCGGTTTACCGGTCGAGCGCGGGCGGCATGGATGCCGAAATCCACGGCTTTACCTACCGTGAGATGATCGCCTACGTTGTCCTGACGACGATTTTCAGCTTTGTGACCTTCAACAACGATACGCTCTGGAACATCAACAACGACATCAAGAAGGGCACAGTCGGCAACTACCTCATCAAGCCCATCAGCTATCGTGGGAAATTCGCCGCCACCAGCCTGGGCAACCTTGCCACGATGACGGTGATGTTCGGCCTGCCCTTTTACACCGCTGCGCTGGTGACGCTCCGCAGTCTCGGCTTTCTGCCGGATATGCACTTCCCGGCGTTTTTTGCCCACCTGGGGCTGTTCCTGGCGGCCGGGCTGTGCGCGTCGCTGCTGAACGACACCATCGCCTATATCTTCGGCGTGCTGTGCTTTTACACCTCCTCCGGCTGGGGCCTGAATTCGCTCAAGACCACGCTGATCTCCTTCCTGTCCGGCACGCTGCTGCCGCTGGCCTTCTTCCCGACCGGCCTCCGGGAACTGGTGAATTGGATGCCCTTTGCAGGCATGAGCCAGAACCCGATTCTGATTCTGATGATGAAATACGACCTTGCCCAGTCTCTGCGCAGCGTGGCGCTGACAGCGGCGTGGATTGTCGCGCTGGAGCTGTTGGCAAAGCTGCTGTTTTCCCGCGCCGTTCGCAAGGTCACGGTGCATGGAGGCTGATATGCGGTACTACGTTCATCTGTATTTTACCTGCATCAAGCGCAGCATGATCTCCCGGCTGGAATATAAAAAGGATACGGTTGTTGCGCTGTTCTCCTTCTTCTTTTCCAACCTCTGCTCGCTGGCCGCGGTGTATTTCATTTTGCAGGCTATTCCGGCGCTGGCAGGCTATTCACTGGCCGAGGTGGGATTTTTCTACGGCTTTTCCATGCTGCCGATCTCTTTGGACCACCTGTTCAGCGACGAGTTCTGGCTTGTGGCCTACCGCCGCGTCAAGGACGGGGATATGGATATGCACTTCCTGCGCCCGGTGCCGGTGCTGTTCCAGGTCTTTGCCGAGACCTTTCAACCGGAGGGCTTTGGCGAGATGATCCTCGGCGTGGCGCTGATTTCCGTCTGTGCCCTGCACCTCACGGTGACTGTCACCTTCGGCGCGATTGCGGTGCTGGTTGTCGGCGCGGTCTTCGGCGCTGTGATCATCACCTCGCTGAAGGTTGCGATGGCGGCGCTGGCTTTCATTTTCAAGCGCAGCGGGCCGCTGCTTCAGATCATTTACAACTTCTCCTCTTACGCGAAATACCCGCTGGCTATCTATCCGTTCTTCATCCGGACGCTGCTGATTTTCGTGCTTCCCTTCGGCCTGTTCATCTCCCTGCCGGTGGACACGCTGCTCACCGGCGCTCACAACCCGTGGCTGCTCTGTCTTGCGATTATGGCCTCCGCCGCTGTTTTCTTCGCCCTTGCCGTGCGGATTTGGACTCTATGCGAGCGTCGCTACGAGTCCACGGGAAGCTGAATTCATCTCTTCAAATTCATGCGTCCTCTTTTTTTGCAGCGTGTCAGGCGTATAAGGCTTTGAGCGTAAGTTTGAAGTGCAAATGTTTAAAACCCGGATACCGTTGGCGGGCGGTACCCGGGTTTCGTTTTTGGCATGGTTCGTCACTCCACGCCTGCCGCGGCGGAGGGAAAGAGGCCGCGGATTCGCGGGCCGGGGAGGTAAGTCCGACGCCGCAGAGAAAAGGAAGGTACACGAAGGAACGTACGCTTCACACAGACCGCATAGCTTAATCGGCCGGTGTAGGCAATATTGGTGTAAGCGATATTATTCGCAAAGTGCTGCGCCAAGTCGGCGGCATTTTTCTACCGCTTCGCCGTCGGGAGCCTCACAGCAGATGACGCTGTCGCAGACCAACTCTGCGCCGTCAGTGCGGCAGGCGTCCTCCCAGTTGCGCATCCACTCGCCGTCGCCCCAGCCAAAGGAGCCGAACAACGCCAGTTTTTTTCCGGTCAGCAGGGGCTCGCAGGCCTGGAACATGGGTTCAAATTCGCTGTCTTCCAGAGATTCCACCCCCATGGAGGGGCAGCCGAAGGCAAAGGCGTCGAATTCATTTAAACGATCCGGGGTAAACTCCGATGCGGTGAACAGGGAGCAGTCCGAGCCGGCGTCCTGTATGCCGTCCATAACGGCGTTTGCCATGACTTCGGTGTTACCCGTGCCGCTCCAATAAACGATTGCGATTTTAGACATCTCCATTCCTCCTTTTTCAATCAGGCATTTTTCACCGTCAAACGCTCCAGCGAACATCCCAGTGCGTTTCGGCGCAGATAGCAGTCAGTGCATTGCTTGAACAGGGAAAATTTCTTCCGAGCGGCCTGCTCGTCGCCGTAGACCTTCCAGCAGCCCACACATTTGCAGCCCCGGTCCCGGTGTTCGATAAAGCCCCGCACATCCTCCGGCGGGTAGCTCAGGAACAGACCAATCTCATGGGGAAAAGAATCGCCTGAACCCAAACGGCGGCAAAGCTCCCGCAGGCAGCCGGTTTCGTCACAGGCCGGGTATCCGGCGCTGCGGAGCAGGCTGGCCGCTTCTGCGTTTTGCAGATCTGCGCCAAGCTGACCGGGTCGGTAAAGGTAGAGCATTGCGAAATTTTCCGTCATACGCAGCGGCAGCAAACGCAGCCCCTTGGGCCGCAGCCGATGATTATAGCGCCGCAGCTCCCAGATGGCGTCAGATTTTGAAGCGTATCGGAAGGGGAAGAGACTGCCGGTTTTGATCCCCGCCAAGGTCGGCGCGGTGCTTCGAATGAACTGCTGCTCGGACATCTGCTTCACTCCGTTCTATTTTGCTAAATGGTTAGCGGCGGCTAACTGCGGTTAGAATATAGCACAGGGGAGATGAATTGTCAAGCATAATTTTTTTCATCGCGCAAAAACGGACTTGTACCATGCTTGCCGACGGCAGGGGAGAGCAGCGCCGAAACCTCGGTCCTTTATACGAACTCCGGGCGGTATTTCTGCGGCTGGGTCTTGTAGGCACTGCAAAATGTTTTTGTTCCTCCCCGGCTCATTATTCCGAAAAAGCGTTGGATGAAAAAAGTTTACAAAAGCTCTTGACAAATAAGCGTCTGCTAACTATAATGGGGGCGGTTAGGAAAGGCTAACTGCTTTCTAAGCCAAACAATTAGCTGCGACTAACCATCTTTTATGTTACACGATTAGCATTGACTAATTTCATTTGTTTGGAGGGAGAATATGATGCCCTTAAGTTTTGCGGAAATCGGAGAGGCTCAGATCATCAAGAAGATCGGGGGCAGTCCGGAAGTCAAGAAGCATTTGGAAGACCTGGGCTTCCATGTGGGCGGCGAGATCAGCGTAATCAACACCATGGCCGGAAACTTGATTGTAAACGTCAAGGAGTGCCGGGTGGCAGTCAGCCGGGAGCTGGCGAATAAAATTATGATTTAGGCGTCAGCCGCCGGTAAAGGTCGTCGTCCGCCAAAGCGAAGCAAGTCCCTTCGGGGTCGCTCAGCATGTTATTTGACTGGAAAGGAAGGATAAAAGAATGAAAACTTTACGAAACGCCAAAATTGGAGAAACCGTCACCGTGATCAAAATCCACGGGGAAGGCGCAGTGAAACGCCGGATCATGGACATGGGAATCACCAAGAATGTAGACATCTACGTTCGCAAGGTGGCTCCTCTGGGAGACCCGGTGGAGCTGACGGTCCGGGGCTACGAGTTGAGCCTGCGGAAGGCTGACGCCGAGATGATCGAAGTGTGGTAATCATTTACCCAGGAGTTAGCTTGCCCTAACACCTGGAGAAGAAAGGAAGAAGGCTATGAACATTCGTATCGCCCTTGCGGGCAACCCGAACAGCGGCAAGACCACTCTGTTTAATGCGCTGACCGGCGCGAACCAGTTCGTCGGCAACTGGCCGGGCGTCACGGTGGAGAAGAAGGAGGGAAAGCTGAAGAAACGTCCGGACGTGACCATCACGGATTTGCCGGGCATTTACTCCCTCTCTCCCTATACGCTGGAGGAGGTTGTGGCTCGAAATTATCTGATCGGCGAGCGGCCCGACGCAATTTTGAACATTGTGGACGGCTCCAACCTGGAGCGCAACCTGTACCTTACAACCCAGCTGACAGAGCTGGGAATCCCCGTCGTCATCGCCATCAACATGATGGACGTGGTGAAGAAGAACGGGGACAAGATCGACACTGCCCGGCTCAGCGAGCAGCTTGGCTGCAAGATCGTGGAGATTTCCGCCCTGAAGGGCACCGGCGTCCAGGAGGCCGCCGAGGCCGCAATCCAGGCCGCCAAAACCGGGGACACCGTTCCCATGCACAGCTTCTCGGGACCGGTAGAGCACGCCCTGGCCCACATTGAAGAGCATGCGCTCTCGGGCCTGCCCGACGCGCAGCAGCGCTGGTTTGCTGTCAAGCTCTTTGAGCGGGACAGCAAGGCGATGGAGCAGCTGAATCTCCGGGAGCCTGTGAAGCGGGATGTGGAGCAGCACATTGCCGAGGTGGAGAAGGAGATGGACGACGACGCCGAGTCCATCATCACCAATGAGCGCTACATCTGGATCGGCAGCATCATCAAGTCTTCCTACAGGAAACACGCTTCCGGCAAGCTGAGCTCCTCCGATAAAATCGACAAGATTGTCACCAACCGCTGGCTGGGTTTGCCCATCTTTGCGGCAGTCATGTTCCTGATCTACTGGATTGCCATGGTAGGCGTTGGCGCTCCCGCTACGGACTGGGCCAATGACGGTCTTTTCGGCGACGGCTGGTACCTGTTCGGTATCGGCTCCTCTGCGGCAGAGGAAGCCGCGGAGGACTATACTGCCGCTGTCAACGCAATCAATGCCTACGGCTATGAGTTTGACCTTGAGGACGAGAAATTTGACGCTGACGCCTTCCTGACAGAGATCAAGGCTGACGCCGCTGCCGCAAAATTCGCCGTCGTGGCGGTCGAGGACGAGGAAACCCTGGAAGAATCCGAGATAACCGTCTACTATGATACGATCCCCGAAGGCGCGGACGAGGAGTCCACCAACGCCATGACATTCAAAGACGCCGTGGCGTATTTCACCGAGCATTCCGATTTTGCGGAACCCGATCCCGCGGATTACGGCGTATGGGTTCCCGGCGTGCCGGTTCTGATTGAAAAGCTGCTGGACGCTCTGAACGTTCCCGAGGAGGGCTGGGTCCACGGCCTGATTATCGACGGTATCGTGGCCGGCGTCGGCGCGGTGCTGGGTTTCGTGCCCCAGATGCTGGTGCTGTTCTTCCTGCTGGCCTTTGTGGAGGCCTGCGGCTATATGGCCCGAATCGCCTTCGTGCTGGACCGGGTCTTCCGCCGCTTCGGTCTGTCCGGCAAGTCCTTCATTCCCATCCTGATTGGCACCGGCTGCGGCATCCCGGGCATCATGGCCTCGCGGACGATTGAAAACGAACGTGACCGCCGCATGACGATCATGACTACCACCTTCATCCCCTGCGGCGCGAAGACGCCCTTTATCGCCATGATTGCCGGCGCCATCTTCGGCGGCTCCGCCTGGATTGCGGTTTCGGCCTACTTCCTGGGTATGGCAGCCATCATCATCTCCGGCATCGTCCTGAAGAAGACCAGGATGTTTGCGGGGGACCCGGCTCCCTTTGTCATGGAGCTGCCTGCCTACCACTGGCCGACGCTCGGCAACGTGCTCCGCTCCATGTGGGAGCGCGGCTGGTCCTTCATCAAGAAGGCCGGCACGATTATCCTGCTTTCCACGATTCTGGTCTGGTTCCTGAGCTTCTTCGGCTGGGTGGACGGTGCGTTCCGGATGCTGGCGGAGGACGAAATTGAGTTCTCCATTCTGGCCCGCGTCGGCAATGCCATTGCCTGGATTTTCGCGCCTCTTGGCTGGGGCAATTGGCAGGCGACCGTGGCCTCCATCACGGGCCTCGTCGCCAAGGAGAACATCGTCGGCACCATGGGCATTCTCTATGGCGGCGGCGAGGGGGGTGCCTGGGCAAGCCTGGCCAGCGCCTTCACGCATCTTGCCGGCTTCAGTTTCCTGAGCTTCAACCTGCTCTGCGCTCCCTGCTTTGCGGCCATGGGCGCCATCAAGCGCGAGATGAACAGCCGCAAGTGGACCTGGTTCGCCATCGGCTACGAGTGCCTGTTTGCCTACCTGATTTCCCTGGTTATCTACCAGATCGGCGCAATTTTTGCCGCCGACGTCGCGGTCAGCGTACTTGGCCTGATTGTCGCGATAGCCGTTGTTGCTTTCGGCGTCTATATGTTGGTCCGTCCCTACAAGGAAGCCATCACGCTGACCAAAAAGGTCCGCGTGAAGTAAGAACTATTCCCAATGCCGAGGCGCACAGGATGCGCCTCGGCCCAAAATAACGATGAAAGGAGCTGTTTCTTATGCTGTCCTGGCTGCAAGCGAATCTCGGGTCCATTGTCGTGGTGCTTGTCCTCCTGGGGGTGGTTGCTTTAATCGTTCGACGATTGATTTTGGACAAAAAGGCCGGAAAACATATCTGCGGCGGCTCCTGCGGCTCCTGCGGGGGCGGCTGTTCCGGCTGCCCCATGCAGGGACAATGCCGCGGCAAGTAAGCCAAACCGGGCCAACGGGGAGCACTGTGGCCCGGTTTTTTGGCGGAGTCCACAATCGATTCACGGTCTATCATCCCGATACGTGGACTTTTTTTCAAAAACACTTGACAAATAATCCTAAATGCGCTATATTTGGTTCGATAGTTGAACAATCGTTCAACTATCGAACAGAAAATAATTGTTTGAGTTGTGGGGGAGTCCCTCGCGTGCGTATCAGGCATATTCTGTACCAACCAAGGAGGATCGGAAATGAGTATCGTACAATTTGAAAAGGTCTCAAGGATTTACAAATCCGGAGATCATGTGCTTCGTGCCCTTGACCATGTGAGCTTTGGGCTGGATGAAGGTAAATTTATTGTGATTCTGGGGCCGTCCGGCGCAGGAAAGAGCACCCTGCTCAACTTGATTGGCGGGCTGGACAGCCCCACCGAGGGAAAAATCGCCGTGGACGGTTTTGATATCTCCATGCTGACCAACGACCAGCTGGCGGAATACCGGGCCAAGACCGTGGGCTTTGTCTTCCAGAACTACAACCTGATCCCCACGCTGACGGTCTATGAAAACGTGGCTCTGGTGCGGGAAATCGTCAAAAACGCCCTGCCCCCGGAGGAGATGCTGGAGGCGGTGGGTCTTGCGGATCACCTGAAAAACTTTCCGGCGGAGCTCTCCGGCGGCGAGCAGCAGCGGGTGTCCATTGCCCGGGCCCTGGCCAAGAACCCGAAGATTCTCCTGTGCGACGAGCCCACCGGCGCCCTGGACTCCGAGACCGGTGTGGTGGTGCTGAAGCTGCTGTTGAAAATGGCCCGGGAGCGGGGCAAGACCATTGTGATCGTCACCCACAACCAGAATATTGCCAAGATGGCGGACGTGATTGTCCGAGTCAAGAGCGGCCATATTCGCAGCGTAGAGACCCAGGAAAGCCCGCTGTCTGCGGAAGAAGTGGAGTGGTAATATGCTTAGAAAAAAGCTGTTTCGCACCATGGGACGCTATAAGGCCCAATTCATTTCCATGGTGATTATGGTGGCCCTGGGAATCGGTGTTTTTTGGGGCTTTCAGATGGAGTGGTACACTCTTGATCGGACCTCCGCCAAAACTTATGAGGCCACGGGCTTTGCTGACTATCGTATCCTTTCCGACAGCTTCTTCACCCCGGAGGAACTGGAGGCCGTGGCGGCCATCCCCGGGGTTTCCGACGCCACCCGCTTTTTGCGGGTCAACGTGGCGGTGAAGGGGGATACGGACCTGCTGGGCCTGAGCGTCAGCTCCAATCCCAAGGTCTCCGGTATCTACGTGACATCCGGCGAGGACTACGACCCCTCCGGCAGAGGCCTTTGGCTTTCGGATCAGTACGCTGCCAAAAACGGCGTCCGCCTGGGGGATCAGCTGACCCTGGTTTATGCCGGTCCCTCCGGCACGGTGGAGATCACTGCGCCGGTACTTGGACTGGCCAAGGCGTCGGAGTACATGATCTGCCTCCAGGACGAGACCCAGATCATGCCGGACTACAACAGCTACGGCTTTGTCTATATTTCCCCGGTGCTGCTGGAGGAGTCTATGGGTATGGAGACCTATACCCAGATCAACCTGACTTCCGAGCTGTCCAAGGAGGAGATTGTTCCCCTGATCGATAAGGCCCTGGGCCGGACTTCCCTGGTCCTGTCCAAGGACGAGGTGGTTTCCTGGGCGGAGACCCAGGGGGAGATCGAGGAGGGCGTCACCATGGGCTCCATCCTGCCGGTGCTCTTCTTGGCGATCGCCATTTTGACCATGGTTACCACCATGCACCGGCTGACTGCCTCCGAGAAGACCCAAATCGGCCTGCTGAAATCGCTGGGCTTCAAGGACAGCCGCATTCTCCGACACTATTCCGCCTACGGTCTGACCATCGGTCTGGCGGGCTCCGTCCTGGGGGTGGGAATCGGTTATCTGCTGGCCTGGTACATCATGAATCCGGATGGAGCAATGGGAACCTATGTGGACCTCATTGACTGGACCCTCTACGTGCCCGCCTTCTGCTGGATCGTGCTGGCGGCGGTGATCGGCTTCCTGACGCTGCTCAGCTTCCTGTCCGTGAAATCCATGCTCCGGGGCAGCGCCGCCGATGCCCTGCGGCCATATTCTCCCAAGCGGGTCCGCCCCCTGCCCCTGGAACGGACGGGGCTCTGGAAGAAAATGCGGTTCAGCGGCCGCTGGAATCTGCGGGACAGTCTGCGGCACAAGTCCAGAACCGGCATGACGCTGTTTGGCATCATCGGCTGCATGGTCCTTCTGGTAGGAGCCCTGGGCATGAACGATACTGCCCGCTCCTTTGTCACCGTTTTCTATGACGAGGCCACCGCCTATGAAAGCAAGCTGAATCTGTCCGTGGATGAGACCGAAAACGAAGCCGCCCTGGCCCTGGCGGAGGCCCGGCAGGGAGACTGGGCCGCCATGTCCAGCGTCCAGGTGGGGGATGCCCCGGTGGGGCTGGAAATTTATCACGTGTCCCACGGTCTGATCCACTTTATCGCAAAGGATATGTCCGAGGTGACTTTGTCCCCGGAGGGGGTTTATATCTGCGACCGCATCGCCCGGGACAACGGCCTGGCCCCCGGAGACCGGATCAGCTTCTCTCCCTACGGCTCCAGCGAGACCTACGAGGCTGAAGTGAAGGGAATCCTGCGCTCCCTGTCAGAATCTGTGATCCTCTCTGACGAGGCCGCCGACCGGCTGGGCATTCCCTACGCCATCAACACCGTCTACACCCGGGAGACCGGCATCGAAGCCGGCGGCGTGATTTCCAGCGTCCAGAGCAAGCAGAGCATCCTGCAGTCCTTTGACAAGTTCATGGAGCTGATGAACACAATGATCCTGCTCTTGGTAGTGGCTGCCGTGGTGCTGGGCCTGGTGGTGCTCTACAACCTGGGCGTTATGAGCTATACCGAGCGGTATCGGGAAATGGCTACTCTGAAGGTTGTGGGCTTCCGGGATCGGCAGATTGGGCGAATCCTCATCGGCCAGAATCTCTGGCTGACGGTGCTGGGCGTGGTCATCGGTCTGCCCGCCGGCGTGGGGGTCCTGCAATATCTGCTGACCGCTCTGGCTTCGGACTACGAGATGAAGCTCACTCTGGGGCCTATAACCTATGCGGTATCCATTCTTTTGACCTTCGGCGTCAGCCTGCTGGTGGGCTGGATGATTGCCCGCAGGACCCGGAGCATCGACATGGTGGAGGCCCTGAAGGGAGTGGATTAAATGCTGCGGACAGTCGTAAAAATCGAAGGCATGCTGTGCGCTATGTGCGAGGCCCACATCCACGAAACCATCCGAAAGGCAATCCCAGGGGCAGAGAAGCTCACCGCCTCCAAGGGGAAACAGGAGGCCTCTTTCCTGACGGAGACGCCGGTGGACGCCACAGCCCTGCGAGCGGCCATCGACGCCACAGGTTATTGCTGCATGGGCGTGGAATCCGAACCCTATGAAAAGAAAGGCTGGTTTGGAAGAAAATGAAAACGGCAGTGATCGGTCTGCTGATCCCCTTCCTGGGGACTGCCCTGGGTGCGGCCTGCGTGTTCTTTATGCGCCGGGTCCTCAGCCAAACGGTGCAAAAGGCTCTCAGCGGCTTTGCCGCCGGCGTTATGGTGGCGGCCTCCGTTTGGAGTCTGCTGATTCCGGCCATGGAGCAGGCCGCCGAAATGGGCGGCTGGGCCTTCCTGCCTGCGTTCATCGGTTTTTGGCTGGGCATTCTATTTCTGCTGATTCTGGACCATGTAATCCCGCATCTGCACCGGAATGCCAATGCGGTTGAGGGCCCCAGAAGCAAGCTGGCCCGCACTACCATGATGGTTCTGGCGGTCACCCTCCACAATATCCCGGAGGGCATGGCGGTGGGCGTGGTCTATGCCGGCCTGATCTCCGGCTCCGGAGAGATTACGGCGGGAGGCGCGCTGGCCCTGGCCCTGGGCATCGCCATCCAGAATTTCCCCGAAGGGGCGATCATCTCCATGCCCCTCCATGCCGAGGGGGCGGGCAAGGGAAGAGCCTTCCTGTACGGCGTCCTCTCCGGCGCTGTGGAGCCGATTTTCGGTTTTGTGACCGTTCTGGCGGCGGGGCTGATCGTTCCAGCCATGCCCTATCTGCTGAGCTTTGCCGCCGGCGCCATGCTGTATGTGGTGGTGGAGGAGCTGATTCCGGACATGGCGGCAGGGCGGCACTCCCATGTGGGCGTGCTCCTGTTCGCCCTGGGCTTCAGCCTGATGATGGCCCTGGACGTGGCTCTGGGATAATCATACAGCCTCGCTGCGCGGCGAGGCTGTTATCAAGCATGAAAGTTAGCAAAAGCTAACTACAAGCGAACCAAAAGCAGGAAGAAGGTGCGTTTACCAATAAAAGGGAAGCGAAACGAGTTGTCCGTTCTGTTGGGATAAGCAGGCTGCGAAGAATCATGGCGAAGGAGAAATCCAAATTATGTACAGGAGTGAAGCTGAAAATGGGACTTTTCAGGAAGTTTGTGAATCAAACGAGAAAGCCGGAGGGCTTTCTCGGGAAGCTGATGGTGGGCGGGATGAACGGCGGCCACGCCAAGATGGCAGAATGGGGCATGACACATTTGAACGGTGTCAATGCGACGAATATTGCTGAGTTAGGCTGCGGCGGCGGACGAAACGCCGGAGCCCTTCTGGAGCGTTACCAGAACGCAAAGCTCACAGCGCTGGATTATTCTGACGTTTCTGTTGAGAAGGCAAAATCCTTCAATCAGGCAGAAATCGCAGCCGGTCGCTGCAAGGTGCTCTGCGGCAGCGTCGTCGAGCTGCCCCTTGAGGGTGCGGGTTTTGACCTCGCCACAGCCTTTGAGACCGTCTATTTTTGGCCGGGGCTGGAAGCGTGCTTTGCCGAGGTCTGCCGCATCTTGAAGCCCGGCGGATGCTTTTTGATCTGCAACGAATCGGACGGCACGGATGCGGCCAGCTTGAGGTACAAAAAATTAATTGACGGCATGAAATGTTACACCGCCCAGCAGCTTGCCGCCGCATTGAAGCGGGCGGGCTTTTCAGCGGTGAAGGCAGAACACCACCCGTCCAAGCCCTGGATTACAGTGCTGGCGAGAAAGTGATGATCCATGCTGCCGATAAAGACAACTACTTAGCGAGAAAAATGGAGGAAAGAATCTATGGAAAAGAAAGCGTTATCTTTGATTTTCGCAATGCTGTTTCTGTTGAGCGTATTGAGCGGCTGCGGAAGCACGGAACCGAAATCGACAACCGGCCCTATTGTCACAGAGGCAAATACCGCAACGACCACGGAAGCGAGAGCTCGGGCGGATACAGCCTTCGCCGGAGAGGCCGGAACCGTGGAAGACCCCTGGCAGATTGCGACTGCGGAGCAGCTTGACCGTGTCCGGGAGGATCTGACTGCCCATTACGTGCTGGTGGAGGATATCGACCTTTCCGGTTATGAGAACTGGACGCCAATCGGCGCATTTCAGCCGAAGTCCGACGCACCGGAGGACGCTGAGAATCCCCATCCCGATTACGCCTTTACCGGCAGCTTCGACGGCGCGGGACATACCATTGCCAACCTGAGGATTTCCGGGGAAGCGCCCATGGGCGTGGGGCTTTTCGGATGCGCAGCCGGGACAGAGAACGGCGCTGCGTTTATCGGTCATTTTACGCTGAAAAATGTGGCAGTCTCCGGAATTTACCTGGTTGGGGGCGCCGTGGGTTTGCAGTTTATGAATTGCCCGGTTTCCGACGTTCAGCTTGTAGGTGAGAATCATCTGACCGGTATGCAGGGAATCGGCGGGATCGTAGGAACCGGATTTGATCTGATCTCTGATTGTGGCGCCACAGCGGATATCACCGTCCAGGGCGATAACGGCGCCTGCGCGGGTTTGATTGCCGGCGGAACGACCATGAGCTCCATCAAGAACTGCTCCGTGACAGGCGGCAGCATTACCGCAGAGGGCAGCGGAACCTGGGGCTTCGGCGCACTCTGCGGCGCTCCCTGGGGCGCGGCTGAGATTACGGACTGCAAGGTCAGCGGAACCGTAATCACCGTGAGCGGCGAAAACAACCGCCTGGTGGGCGGCCTGATCGGTTTCGGCGGAAGCTATGCCCCGTCAGAGCCCGCGCAGATCACTGGCTGTACAGTGGAAAATGTGACGATCAACTGCTCCGCAACGACAGATTCTGTGGGAGGCCTCATCGGTGCGGGCAAGGAAATGACGGAAGGCAGCGACGTGATGTCCTCCTTTATCGTCAGGGACTGCGCCGTTTCCGGAAGTATTACGGGCGGCGGGAATCACGTGGATGCGCTTGTCGGTGACCCGGCCTGCGCTGTATCCGTAGACTGCAAGGGCGGCATGACGGTTTCCGGCAGGAATCGACTTGACGGCATTTTCCCCGCTGTCGCCGGGGATGAGGGTACCACCTACGTCAGCCTCTTTGAGGTGATTATCAGTGACAAGTGGACGCCTGCCTGGGTGGACTACGTTGCTGCGATTGTCGGCGAAGACGCCGCTGTCGAAATGACTGCCGGTCTGCAAGCAGCAATCAGCTCTGATTTGTATGGCGAGGCGGCTGTGTCCGCTTTTGCCGGCGGCGGGTATGCGTTTGACTGTGATTTCATCAACGGCGCACAGCGCATAACCTTTCAGGATGATACCGTCACGATTCAGAAAACGGACGGCGTCACTGAAACCCATAGCTACGAGTATCTGGGACAGTACAACGTGGGAGAAACCGAGACTATGCTGTATCAGGGGACGGAAATTTCTATGGCCTTCCCGGTGGATGTGTACAAGAGTATAGACGAAGCGGGGGAATTCAACTATTTCCTGCTGCGGGAGGACACCATGGCCGAGACCTACCACATCGAGTTCCGGTATGGCCGAGACCTGGAAGCGCTGCTGGGCTATCTGGTCGGCCCATACGCCTACTGGTTGGCTGCCGGCATTGATGAAGCCGCCGACGAAGATACCATCAACCGCGTGATTGCCCTGTTTTGCCTGGAAAACATGGATTATTCCGCCCACAGCGAGGCAGCGCTGCGCCAGCTCTCGGAACTCGGCTTCGTGGGAGATTGGAAAGCAGACCTCTCTTATTTCGGAGAAGGATATGCCTCCGTTGATCTGCGTATGACCATCGACGAAAACGGTCACGGCATCACGACCATGGACGGCGTACAGACTGCCGACTTTGAAGCCTACGCGGTGGACAACGGCACGAAGGGAGACGGCGTTGGCCTCTATGTGGCATACAGCAATCCGGAATATGAGGCGGAAGCCGCACCCTATACGATAACTGTGAACGACGCGGGACAGATGGTATTGACGCTGACCGCAGACGACGGGACCATCAGCTGGATTCGGCAGTAAGCTGCACTAAGGCAGACTTGCCGGAAGGAAGGGGAATAAATGAAAGGAAAGAAACAGAGCGAACTATCCGTTCTTCTCGGCTATGCCGGGAATTACAAGCGGCTGACGTTTTTGGGCATGTTCCTCTCGGCTGTTGCGATGGTCATGGGGATGCTCCCCTACGTCTGCATCTGGCTGGCGGCGAGAGACTTGATCCAAGTCGCGCCGAACTGGTCGGAGGCAAAGGAACTTACAAAATACGGGTGGATGGCCTTCGGCTTTTCCTTCGGCGGGATTGTCGTCTATTTCGCCGCACTGATGTGTACACACCTTGCGGCGTTCCGCACCGCCGCGAACATCCGGAAACAGGGCGTCGCACACATGATGAAAGCGCCGCTCGGCTTCTTCGACAACTACGGCTCGGGATTCCTTCGCAACCGCTTGGACGGCGGCGCGGCGGAGACCGAAACGCTGCTCGCCCACAACCTTGCTGACATTGTGGGAACGGCGGCGATGTTCGTTGCCATGGTCGTTTTGATGTTCGTCTTCGATTGGCGGATGGGCTGCGCCTGTCTGCTTGCGGCAGTGATTTCCGTGATCGCTATGTTTTCGATGATGGGCGGCAAGAACGCAAGGCTGATGATGGAATATCAGACGGCGCAGGATGTGATGAGCAAGGCCGGCACGGAATACGTGCGCGGCATCCCGGTCGTCAAGGTCTTCCAGCAGACCGTTTACTCATTCAAGGCGTTCAAGGCCGCAATCGAGGATTACAGCAGCAAGGCGGAAAAATACACGGGCGACGTCTGCCGCGTTCCCCAGTCGGTCAACCTGACCGCAACAGAGGGCGTGTTCATTTTCCTCGTTCCCGTTGCGCTGCTGATTGCGCCCGCTGCGTTGACTTCCGGCAGCTTTGCCAAATTTATCACGAATTTTGCTTTCTACGCAGTGTTCTCGGCGATCATCTCCACAGCGCTGGCTCGGATCATGTTCGCCGCCTCCGGCTTAATGCTTGCCAAGACCGCACTGGCGCGGATCGATACGGTCATGAACGCGCCGACGCTTCAAATCGCAGCACATCCGAAGATACCAAAGGACAACGGCGTGGCGTTCAAGGACGTTACCTTTGCTTACGACGGAACGGCGTTCCCTGCGCTGGAGCACGTTTCGTTCGAGGTCCTGCCCGGTCAGACGGTGGCGCTGGTCGGCCCGTCGGGCGGCGGCAAGACGACGGCGGCCAGCTTGATTCTGCGATTCTGGGACGTTTCCTCCGGCACGGTCGAGGTGGGCGGCGTCAACGTGAAGGACGTGGCCCCTCATGTTCTGATGAACAAGGTTTCCTTTGTTTTCCAGAACACGCGGCTGTTCAAAACCTCGATCCTCGCAAACGTCCGCGCTGCGCGTCCCAACGCCTCCCGGGAGGAGGTACTTGCCGCGCTGCACGCAGCACAGTGCGACGACATCATAGAAAAGCTCCCAAACGGAATCGATACGCAGATCGGTTCGAAGGGCACCTACCTTTCCGGGGGCGAACAGCAGCGTGTGGCGCTGGCCCGCGCGATTTTGAAGGATGCGCCGATCATCGTGCTGGACGAGGCAACGGCGTTTGCCGATCCGGAAAACGAGGCGCTGATTCAAAAGGCATTGAAAACACTGACCGAAGGGCGAACGGTCATCATGATTGCACACCGCCTTTCGACGGTCGTCGGCGCGGATAAAATCGTGGTACTCGATCACGGTCATGTCGTTGAGGAGGGTACGCACGATGCGTTATCGCGTGCGGGCGGGCTGTACGAGCGCATGTGGAAGGAATACAATCAGGCGGTCGCGTGGAAGATTGCGTCGGGGAAGGAGGGGGCTTGAAATGATGGACGAAAAGCTGAAACGGAAATATGCGCTGACCGACAAGGGCTTGCGGAATACGAGAGTCGGTGCCGCTTGGACGGTAGTCGTCAATCTCAGCATGATGGCTGGCATGGGCGTTCTGTATCTTCTGATGCAGAAGTATATGAACACGCTGACGGACGGCAGCGCTTTGCCGAATGCGTGGGTCTTTATCGGCCTGGTGGCGGCTTTCGTCGTTCTGTCCTTTCTCACACATTTGCAGCAATATCACAATACCTACGGACTGGTTTACAGAGAGATCAAGGACACGCGCATCACGCTTGCAGAACAGCTGCGCCGTCTACCGCTCGGCTATTTCGGAAAACGAGATCTCGCCGATCTGACCGAAACGATAATGGGCGACGTCAACCGTCTGGAGCATGTCTGGTCGCACTGCCTCGGCTATCTCTACGGCGCATACATCTCCACCGCAATCATCGCTGTCGTGCTGTTTCTTTACAACTGGCGTATGGCAATTGCCTGCCTGTGGGGTGTGCCGGTGGCGTTCCTCCTGCTGTTTGGCAGCAGAAGAATCCAGAAGCGCGCGTCCGAAACGCTCAAAGTTCATGCGCTGGCTGTATCGGACGGTATACAGGAATCCATTGAAAACGTCCGCGAGATCCGCGCGACCAACCGTGAAAAAGAGTATCTGGACAGACTCAACAAAAAGATCGACCGTCTTGAAAAGACAATGAAAACCGGTGAACTTGTGATAGGGCTTTTTGTCAACGGCGCTTCTGTCATCATGCGGCTGGGCGTGGCGACGACGATCCTCACCGGCGCATCGCTGATCCTCTCCGGAAAAACCAACTTTATGCTGCTGTTCATGTTTCTGATGGTCATCACCCGGGTTTATGCGCCGTTCGATCAGGCGCTCGCGCTGATTGCGGAGATGTTTGTTTCGCAGGTCTCGGCGAAGCGTTTGAACGAGATCAAGGATACGCCGATTGCAGATGGTGCGGAGCTGTTTCGGCCTGACGGCCACGATATTTGCTTTGAAAACGTCAGCTTTGCCTACGATGATCACCCAGTGCTGCGCGGCGTCAGTTTCACCGCAAAGGAGGGCAAGGTTACCGCACTGGTCGGTCCTTCCGGCTCCGGCAAAAGCACCTGTGCCCGCCTTGCCGCTCGGCTGTGGGACATCCAGAACGGGAAGATCCGCGTGGGCGGTGTGGATATTTCCACCGTTGATTCCGAAGTGTTGCTGACGGATTATTCCATGGTGTTCCAGGACGTTGTGCTGTTTGACGATACTGTCGTGGAAAATATTCGACTTGGTAAGCACGGCGCGACAGACGAGGAAGTTTTGGCGGCGGCAAAGGCGGCAAACTGCGACGAGTTCGTGGAGAAGCTGCCCCAGGGCTACACCACGCCTATCGGCGAAAACGGGGTCAAGCTCTCCGGCGGCGAGCGCCAGCGCATTTCCATTGCCAGAGCCCTGCTGAAAAACGCCCCTATCGTCCTGCTGGACGAGGCCACAGCCTCCCTGGACGTGGAGAATGAAACCAAGGTGCAGGATGCCCTTTCCAGGCTGCTGGAAGGGAAAACCGTCCTGGTTATCGCCCACCGGATGCGCACGGTCCAGGCAGCGGACAAGATCGTTGTTCTGGCAGATGGGAAAGTTGCCGAGGAAGGCAGTCCTGCAGAGCTGCTGGCAAAAGTAAACGGCGTCTTTCGTCGCATGACCCAGCTCCAAAGCGCCGGTGCGGAAAGGAAAATCTGATAAAATGCGAATAAAAGAAGACAAAAAATGATGTGCCTCCGGGCCGGACGTTGATACGCTGTAGCGTCCGGCCCGGAATTTTCGTTATTCGCCGAGGATCTGGCTGATTTGTTTCAATGGATTTGAGCGGAGGCATGGGGAAAACCTTGACAGCAAACGATCTTGTAGATATAATTATACACCAAATGACTGATTCGGTGGAGGAAAATATGAAAATCCTTGTGTTGAACGGCAGCCCCAAGCGGGAACAAAGCGATACCATGCACATTACCCGGGCCTTTCTGGAGGGAATGCAGGAGGTAAGCTCCCAGAATATCCATACGATTCACGTGATTGACCGGCACATCGAATTTTGCACCGGCTGCTTTGCCTGTATGCACAACGGCGGCGCCTGCATACACAAGGATGAAATGGGAGAGATTTTGCAGGAAATTCTGCGCAGTGATTTGCTGCTGTGGAGCTTTCCGCTCTATGCCTACGGGATGCCTGCTCACCTGAAAGCCCTGCTGGATCGCACCCTGCCCCTGTCCAGCATGGCGATGCAAAAGGTGGGGGAGCGGTATGCGCACGTTGGTCAGGCGGACTGTTCCCATCTGCGCTGGCTGATGATCTGCGGCTGCGGCTTTCCTAACAGCAAGCACAACTTTGAGCCCGCTGTGGCGCAGTTCAAGCTATGCTTCCGCGGAGACACTACGATTATTACTGTCCCGGAAAGCCCCTTGTTCAACGCCCCGGAGGCAGCTCCGGTGACAGAACCCCGTCTGGAGCTGGTGAAACGGGCGGGCAGGCAGTATGCCGAGACCGGGGAGATCGACCAGGCGCTGCTGCGGGAGATCGGCTCCCCCATGATCCCGGAGGAGACCTACGCGGCCATTGTGAACGGCGGCGCGTAGGATGTCGAAACTGAGGAAAGACAGAGGGTTTCCGAGCGACGCTTCGTGTGGTATAATCGATAAGAAGATTGGAATGCGGGAAGGGGAGGCTGCCCATGTATCATCAAGATTGGCTGATGCGGCAGATTGAGTCCATTACCCGATATGCCTTCTCGCTTCTGCTGGGAAAAGCTGACGAACTGAGCAGCGACATCCATTTGGAAACGAATCGGCAGACCGACGGCGACGCAGGTTCCCTCAGCTTTCTCCTGGCGGGACTGGTGCGGGAAGAACGGCTTTGCGAGGCGGAAAATCTGCTGTATGCCGCTGTGGAGCAGAAAGACCCGGAGGCGCTGACGGTCGGACTACGGTTTTATGAGAGCTTGAACCGACTTTCCGACGAAATGCTGAAGCGCTGCAACTTTCCCCGTGATGAAATATACAGCGGACTCCGGGAGCTTTGCTCCCTGTACGGATATGATCTGAGTGTGTTGGGCGAGTAAGGGCCGGGACCGAAAGTGCCGACAGAAAGGAGAAAAAATGAGCATTTGCTATCGTTCCGCGGCTGCGTCAGACGCGGCCCGGCTGCTGGAGTACACGAAAATCATCGGCGGCGAGACCGACAATCTGACCTTTGGCGCAGACGGCCTTCCCTACACAGAGGAACAGGAGGCCGCGGTGCTGGAGCGCTTTGCCGCAAGCCCAAACAGCCGTCTGTTCTTGGCTCTGGACGGGGACAAGATTGTGGGCAACGCCTGCGTCAGCGGCAGCGGCAATCCTCGGTTTTGCCACCGGGCCGAGCTGGCTGTCTCCGTTTTGCGGAATTATTGGGGGAAGGGAATCGGCTCCGGCCTGATGGAGCAGATGATCGCCTTTGCCCGCCAGACCGGCGCAGAGCTGCTTTCTCTGGAGGTTCGCTCCGACAACGAGCGGGCCAAGGCCCTCTACCGCAAATTTGGCTTCACCTGCTTCGGCACCTTCCCCAAGTTCTTCCGCATCGACGGGCAGTATTACAGCGCTGATTACATGACGCTGGATCTGACTGTCTGACCGGATCTCGCGGCGGCACGCACCGCTGCGCCGGCGTACATCGCAGAAACAGAATCTGTACTGGAATGGGAGGTTTTACGTGCCATGAAGCTGGTGTTTATTCTTGGTGACGCTGCCGTGGGCAAAATGACCGTAGGGCAGGCGCTGATGTAGATTACCGATCTGCGGCTGTTTCACAATCACATGACCATCGAGCCGGTGTTGGAGATTTTTGGAACCTATGAGAGAAAGACTGTCGGTGAGCTGCGGGAGGTGATTTTCCGCAATTTCGCCGCCTCGGACCGATATGGGCTGATTTTCACGCTGATGATGGCCTTTGACCTGAAATCAGACTGGGATTATCTGGAACACGTCAAATCCATTTTCGCACCCTACGGCACGGAATTCTACTATGTGGAGCTGATCGCCCCCCAGGAGGTTCGGCTGGCGCGGAATAAGACGGAAAACCGGCTGCGGCACAAGGCCTCCAAGCGGGACCTGGCAATATCTGACGCACGGCTGATTCAGGACGATCAAAACTACCGCTGCGTCAGCAATCCGGGAGAAATTCCCTTTGACAATTATCTGCGGATCGAGAACGCCGACAAGTCTCCGGAGGAGGTCGCAAGGCTGATTCAGGAGACGTTCCATCTGTAAAATGAGAAGGAGAAAGAGATGTCTGATTTCCCTTGCTGGATCGTCGAGCCGGTGAGTGATGCCAACCTGACGCAGGCCGCAGAGCTTCATGCCGTGAGCTGGCGGGACTCCCACAGGGCCGTTTGTGCGCCGGAGTTTCTTGCGGCCCACACGACGGAGCGCCAGCGGAGCTATCTGCAAAAAAAGCTGGAGAGCGGAAGCCGAATCTTTTTGCTGACAGACAAATTTCCCGTGGGCCTGGTGGCTGTCACGGGAAATCTGATCGAGGATCTGTACGTGCATCCGGACTGTCAGTGCAAAGGGTACGGGACGGCCTTGGTGCGGTATGCCATCCGGGAATGCGCCGGAATCCCCACCCTTTGGCTCCTGGAAACCAACGTCCGGGCCGGAAGGCTCTATGAGCGTCTGGGCTTCCGGCCCACCGGCAGAATCAACCGGGACAACGGGCCCTTGGCGGAGATTGCGTACAGCCTGCAAGCCGATGACAATGGAGGAAAGGCGGCCATGCTCATCAGAACGGCGACCGGCGAAGAAATGCTGGAGCTGTGGGGATATCCGGAACGGGAAAAGGCTTCTCCCACGGCCCGGTTTTTCTATGAAAACATTGCTGCCGGAAACGCCTTGTTTTGGACGCTGGACCGCGGCGGCGAGCTGATCGGCGAGCTGTATGCTTTTTTGGACATAGAAGAGGATAAGGACTTCGCGGACGGGAGAACCGCCGCCTACCTCTGCGCTTTCCGGGTCAAACCGGCCTATCGCGGACAGGGCCTCGGCAGCGGGCTCATGGAGGCCGCCCTGGCGGATTTAAAGAAAAAAGGGTTCCGTCGGGCCACCATCGGCGTTGACGAAGCGAGAAATGAAAGATTGTATCGCCGCATGGGGTTTACCGCAGAAATCAAAACCTGCTATGTGGACCCCTGTGCCAGAGACAAATCCATGCGCCCGGAACGGGATGAGGCTGGCTATTTGCTGCTGGCAAAGGAACTGTGACGATCCTGGGAGGAAAAATGAAGGAAACCGTATTCTTAAAGCCGATGACGGCTGAAATGTACCATGCCTATTACAGAGAGTACCAAAACGACCCCGATCTCTTTCTGGACAAGAGCCAGTGCAAGCCCTTCGTCTACACACCGGAATGGGTGGACGCCTACATCCGGCGACAGGCGGACAAGGGCAGAAAGTGCTTTGCCGTCATGGCAGGGGACGAGATGGCGGGGGAGCTTATAATCAAGGATATTGAAGCAGGCAAGTCTGCCGCCCTGGGAATTTGCATGAAGAACGATTCCTTCAAGAATCGGGGCCTCGGCACGCAGGCGGAGCGGCTTGCCATCGACTATGTGTTCTATGAAATGAATATCCCGATCCTCTACGCCGATTCCATCCTGCCCAACGAGCGAAGCCAGCGTGTGCTGGAAAAGGTGGGCTTCCACTATTTGCGCACCGAAGGAGATTTCAAGTATTATTTCATAGAGCGGCCGGAGGGAGGGCCGAAACGGTTGATGCAAATGCCTTCAAACATCTATTTTGTAAACGGCAGTGCCTACGCCGGAAAATCAACTCTGGTCAAGGGCCTGGCGGAGAAGTATGACGGAGTCATCTGCGAAGAAAACTACCACGACAGGCTCCTGCCTGAACTGGACCCGAAGGAGTTTCCATGCCTGTGCTACACCCGGGATTTACAGGATTGGCACGACTTTATCCGCCGTTCTCCCGAGGAATACGAGGCCTGGTATGACGGTGTGACCGTGGAATGCGAGACCCTGGAGCTGCGGTTTTTGCCGGAGTTGGCCCGTCAGGGCAAGCCGGTCTTTGTGGACACAAACATCCGGCCGGAAACGCTGAAACGCATTGCTGACGCAGGGCACGTTTTGATTATGCTGGCGGACCCGGATATTTCCGTGCGGCGATTCTTTGAACGTCCGGACCGGGAAAAGCAGTTTCTGTACCGGCTCATTCTGGAGGAGCCAGATCCGGAAAAGGCCATGGAGAATTATCGCCGGGGGCTCATGCGGATCAATTCCCGGGCACGCTATGACCGTTTTCTGCACGCGGGCTTCCCGGTGCTTACCCGGGAGGAATCCCGCACCGTAGAACAAACGCTGGAGCTGGCGGAAGCGGTGTTTGGCCTGCATCCATAATTGCGGCGCTGGAAAAAGAAATCGGAAATCGAGGAAACAAACCCATGTTCAATCAACACGATCTAAACAGAAACGCCTTTATGCTTCACGGGCCCCTGGCCCATCTGGGCTACGACTGGTGGTGGCATTCCTTCACCGCCCAGGACGTCGAGACCGGTGAGGACAGGGCGTTTTTTGTTGAATACTTTATCTGCAATCCTGCCCTGGCGGAGGATGCGCCCGTGTTCGGCCAGCTTCCCGCCAACCGGGAGGCCGGAAAACGACCCTCCTATTTGATGGTGAAGGCGGGCTGCTGGGGAGAGGACCACTGCCAGCTGCATCGGTTCTTTTCCTTGAAGAAGACCCGCATTCATGCCGACGCTCCCTATGAGGTGGAGGCGGAGGACTGCTATGCCTCGGAAACTGCCCTGCGGGGCAGCGTCAGGATTACCGAGGCGGAGGCCCAGGCGCACCCGGAATGGATGTGTGACGCCGGAACCATGTCCTGGGACCTGAAGCTGGACAAACAGATTGCCTTCAACGTAGGCTACGGCGCCAGCAAGCCCCTGCGGGATGTTGAGGCCTTTGCCATGTACTGGCACGCGGAGGGCATGAAGACGGCCTTCAGCGGTACCGTCACCTGCAACGGTCGGAAGTATCTGGTGACGCCGGAGCGCAGCTATGGCTACGCAGACAAAAACTGGGGCCGGGACTTCACCAGCCCCTGGGTCTGGCTCTCCTCCAACTGCCTGGCGAGCAAAAAGACCGGGCTGCCGCTGAAAAACAGCGTGTTCGACATCGGCGGAGGGCGGCCGAAGATCTACTTTGTCCCTCTGGACCGCCGCCTGCTGGGGGTATTTTATTACGAGGGCAAGGAGTATGACTTCAATTTCTCCAAGCTGCACCTGATGGTGAAGACGGAGTTCTCTTTTGAGGAACAGGCTGACGAGGTAGTCTGGCACGTCCGGCAGGAAAACTACCAGGCGGTCATGGAAACCGAGGTCCGGTGCCGGAAGCGGGATATGCTCCTGGTGAACTATGAGTCCCCGGACGGAGCCAAGCGTCATAACCGTCTTTGGAACGGCGGCAACGGTTGGGGAACTGTCAGACTGTACGAAAAGAACGGGGGAACGCTGACCCTTGTAGATGAGGTGGAAGCGACCCATATCGGTTGTGAATACGGAGAATACTGTGCGCTGGATACTGCGCCGACGCAGCGCTGACAGGTCTTGAAATTCTTGAAATTCTTGAAATTCCTGCGGGAATTTGCGGATGTTTTTCCTTGACATTTTTTGTGTTTTTGGATAAGATATAAAGAGCGCGTGAAACGCCATTTTTCAAAAAAAAGGAAGTGAACGACCATGGACGCAGGGAGTAGCGGCGGCACATCCGGCCGAAGTCCCATAGACGGAATTCCCTTGTGTGCCGGGGAGTTCCAGTAGTTTCGGCCAAGTGCCTGCTTTTCATATTCCCGAACCGGTCTCTGCGAAACGCGGCGGCCAATCAAGAAGAATTGAAAAGGAGGAAACCCAATGGCAGAACACACCGTAATCATCGAGAATACTCTGCGCAAGCTGCTGGCGGAAAAGAAGTATTCCACCCTGCGGGAGATTCTCATCACCATGAACCCGGCGGATATCGCCTCCATCTTCAACGAGATGGAGGAGGAACGCCTGCCCCTGCTCTACCGTCTGCTTCCCAAGGAACTGGCGGCAGATACCTTTGTCGAGATGGACCAGGAGGCCCAGGAGCTGCTGATCCGCGGCTTCTCGGATTCCGAGCTGAAGGAAGTCCTGGACGAGCTCTTTGTGGACGACGCCGTAGACATCATTGAGGAGATGCCCGCCACGGTGGTCCGCAGGATTTTGAGCCAGGCCGACCCGGAAATGCGCCAGTCCATCAATGAGATTCTGCGCTATCCGGAGAGCTCCGCCGGTTCCATCATGACCACGGAGTATATCTCCCTTCGCCCCGAAATGACCGTTGCGGAGGCCATAACCCGAATCCGCCGCACCGGCATCGACAAGGAGACTATCTATACCTGCTACGTCACCAAGGACCGCACCCTGATCGGCGTGGTCACGGTGAAGGACCTGCTGCTCTGTGACGATGATGACAAGCTTATCAAGGACGTCATGATCGAGAAGGTCATCTCCGTGAATACCCACGACGACCAGGAAGAAGTCGCCCAGATGTTCTCCAAGTACAACTTCATGGCCCTCCCCGTGGTGGACACCGAAAACCGCCTGGTCGGTATCGTAACCTTCGATGACGCCATGGACGTCATGGAAGAAGAGGCCACCGAGGATATCGAAAAGATGGCCGCTATCATCCCCTCGGAGAAGCCTTACATGAACATGAGCCCCTTCGAGATTTGGAAGAACCGTATTCCCTGGCTGATGCTTCTCATGGTCTCCGCCACCTTCACCGGCCTGATTATCTCGCACTTTGAATCCGCCCTGGAAAGGCTGGTGATTCTGACCGCCTTCATTCCCATGCTGATGGATACCGCCGGTAATTCCGGCTCCCAGGCATCCGTCACCATCATCCGCGGCCTGAGCCTGAACGAGATCGAGTTTTCCGACATCCTGCAAATTATCTGGAAAGAGGTCCGCGTGGCGGTTCTCTGCGGCATCAGCCTGGGCGTGGCCTGCTTCGGCAAAATCTTCCTGGTGGACTATTTGATTATGGGCAGCTTTGTGGGCGTGTCCAGCCCCTTCCTGATTATCGGGGTCATCTGCATTACCCTTTCGGTCACGGTGCTCTTTGCCAAGATCGTGGGCTGCACCCTGCCGCTGTTTGCCAAGAAGCTGGGCTTCGACCCTGCCGTGATGGCCAGCCCCTTTATTACCACCATCGTGGACGCCCTGTCCCTGCTGGTCTACTTCGGCGTCGCCAGCACCTTCCTGCCGATTTAGAGTTCCGCGTGTCATTCTGAGCGAAGCGCAGCGGAGTCGAAGAATCCGTCCTTCGTAGGGGCGGTCATTGGCCGCCCGGCCCCCCGCTTGCAGCGCGGGCCCAAGCTTCGCGTCGCTGCCTGCCGTTTCCCCGTATGGGCGCACAGTGTGCGCCACGGGACGCACCGATTGCCGGAATGCAAAATGCAAGATGCAAAATGCAAAATGAAAGCACGGGAGACGCGGATTCTTCGCTCCGCTCAGAATGACAGGCGGGGGAATCCACCGTAGGGACGGCATCCTGCCGTCCGCGGTACGTACCGGCTTCTGTAGCGGCGCACACCAGTGCGCCACGGCAAGTATACCGTTATCGGGACCCGGTTGGATTTGCCTCCGGCAAATTGCATTCGAACCGAATGCCGGGCGGCCAATGACCGCCCCTACAGGGGAATGCGGGTGGCCAATGACCGCCCCTACGACGGAAACGGCAAATGCCTGCAGCGTCTCCCGACGGCAATCTGCCCACAATGGAAAACCGTGCCGGGGCGCAAATAATTGTGTCCCGGCGCTTGCTTTTTCTGCGTTTTTCCGGTACAATGATAAACTGGAAGTGTATGTAGATTTGCTCTTTTATCCCATGCTTCAAAAATCACTACGAAACGGAGAGAACAACATGAAAAAACGACTGCTTTCTCTCGCCTTGGCCCTGTGCCTGCTGGCCGCGCTGCTGCCTGCGGGCGTTTTGACCGCGCAGGCGGCAAGCGAAACATTTACGATCTATGTATCTGTAACTTCGCCTGGAGAAGGAGGAGATGTGCGATCCATTGCATACCGTTACAAAAGCCCGCATATTGACTATAGCTCCCCCACCTATACCTATGGATTCAACTACACCTGGACGGGAGTTGACGAAAACGGCTGTACGTTTAGGATAGAAAACCAAAGCCTCAAAGCAAGCGGCATCAAGCCATTGCCAGGCGGCACCTGTCATTTGGACGTCACATTCGGTAGCCCCGGAGTTCCGTACGGTGAGTCAATGATATTTCCCGCTCAATGGAATACTACCCAGAGGGAGTCGTGGGTTTTTACAGACTATAAAGGAGATTCAAAACAAATTCACGGATCATACGACTGGTATAACGGGGAATCGACGCTCCATGTCAGGTGCAACTTCTCTCCGTCTTGTTGCCCCATTGAAACCGTGGACCTTGCAATGACGGCTCCGGTGGCAGGCCAGCCGGTCGATTTCAGCGCGGTATCTTACCGTCCGGAGGAGCTTGCCATCAGCGACAGCGGCGCGAATTTCCACTTCCACGGCGTACGCTGGACTGACAAGACCGAGGGGCTTGCGGTCACGGGCGGAAGCTTCAAGGCGGGGCACGAATACGAGGCCAGCATCTATGTGGAGGCAGCGGACGATTACCACTATTTCCGGAAGGACGGCCCCGCCGCGGCCACGATCAACGGATTTCCTGCCCAAATTACGGACGTGTCGGAGGATCACTCCCACTATGAGATCACTTACAGCTTCCCAGCCAGCTACGTTCCCGTCACCGGCGTCACGCTGAACAAGACAAGCACCTCCATTGCCGCAGGCAACAGCGAGACCCTGACGGCCACCGTCACCCCGGCCAACGCCGCTGCCAAGGGCGTCGTCTGGACCAGTTCGGATAAGTCGGTGGCCAGCGTAAACAACAACGGCAGGGTGACGGCTGCAGGCGAGGGGACTGCTACCATTACCGCCACCACCAAGGACGGCGGCAAGACCGCATCCTGTCTCGTCACCGTCACAGCGCCGGAGGAATATGAGCTGGAGATCGACGGCGTCCAGGTGACGAGCCTGAACCGGCGCGACGTTCTCCGCAACAGTTACTTCTCTTTCGACGGCGACCACACTCTCACCGTCAAGGGAAGCTACAGCACGGACAAGCGCTTGATCTACAACAGGGGCATCGACGGGCTGGTGATCCGTGCGGAAGGCATTAACTACCTGCGTACTACCAGCGGCGAAGCAATTATCACAAAGAAGAATATGACCATCACCGGCCCCGGAACGCTGATGCTCCGATCCGGCGACGACTGCGGCATCTTCGTGTCCGGTCTCGGCGCGACGCTCACGATTCGGGACGCAGATTTGGACGTCAGCGGTCACTGGGGCATCGCGGCGCAGAGCCGCGAAAACAGCACGAAGCTGGTGATCGACCACGCCTCTGTGACCGCAAAGGGCGAAAGCAGCGCCGTTTGCGACTTCCAGGGCGGCATCACGCTGAAGCATTGCGAGCTTGTCAAGCCGGAGGGCGGCAGCATCATTGGCTGGGGGGACATTGTGGACGCCGATGGAAATCGGGCTGCTGAGGTTCAGATCGACGCCACAGCGCTGGAAAACCCCTTTGTGGACATGCATGAGAGCGACTTCTTCTACGACCCGGTGCTCTGGGCCTACTACAACGAACCGCAGATCACGGCGGGCACGGACGAGACCCATTTTTCCCCCGCCAAGACCGTCCTGCGCAGTGACGCAATGGTGTTCTTCTGGGCGGCCCAAGGCAGACCCACGGTGGAAGCGGAAAGCAACCCCTTCAAGGATGTGAGCGATAAACACTGGGCCCATAAGGCTGTGATGTGGGCTGTGAAGAATGGCATCACCGGCGGCACAGACAAGACCCATTTCAGCCCCAGCAGGACTTGTTCCCGCAGCGAGATTCTCCAGTTCCTGTACGCCTCCATGGGCAAGCCCGGGTACAGCATCGAAAACCCCTACTCTGATATCAATACCAACCACTGGTACTACGACGGTGCCATCTGGGCCTACGAGAAGGGCCTGGAGAAGGGCGAGGAGGGCAAGTTCAACGCCACGACTCCCTGCACCCGCGCCTATGTGGTGACCTATCTCTATCGCTTTATGACCCGCCAGGCGCTGGCAGAGTAGAATAACGATGAACAATTATCTGAAACACAAATGTCTGATCCTGGACCATGACGATACGGTCATGGATTCCACTGCCCACGTTCACCATCCCGCTTTTTTGGTCTCCCTGGCGGAGCTGCGCCCCGGCCATACCATTACGCTGGAGGACTATTTCCGGGTGAACTTTCATCCGGGCTTTGTGGCCTACTGCCGGGATGTGCTGGGCTTTACGGAGGCGGAGCTGGGCAGGGAAGTGGAGATGTGGAAGGAATACGTCAAGGACCATATTCCCACGGCTTACCCCGGCATGGCCAGAATCATCCGCCGTCAGAAGGAGGCGGGAGGCCTGGTCTGCGTGATTTCCCACTCCTTTGATTTTAACATTCGCCGGGACTACGCCGCCAACGGTCTGCCGGAGCCGGATGCCATCTATGGCTGGGAGCTTCCGCCGGAGCGCCGCAAGCCGGACCCCTGGGCTGTGATGCGGGTACTGGAGCGGTTTAAGCTCCGACCTGAAGAAGCCTTGATTGTGGATGATCTCAAACCCGGCTATGATATGGCGCGGGCAGCAGGCGTCCCCTTTGCCGCCGCCTGCTGGGCCTACGATGTTCCTGAGATTCGGCAGTTCATGGAGTCCAATTGTGCCCTGTCCTTCACCGATCCCTCCGCACTGGAACAGTATCTGTTCAGCGGGAACCTGTAGGGCCGACAGGCTGTCAGCCTGCCTCCGGCCCTCCACAGGGCAGAATGACCGCAGACCGCCGGCTATGCCGCCGTTTTCGGAGTGCGGTTTTGAAGCCGTAATCTGTTCTTGACGAAATTGTAAAACCGTGCTACAATACCCCAGACGCCGTTGTGTTGGAATAGGTAGACAAAGCGGACTTAAAATCCGCCGGTAGCGATACCGTACCGGTTCGAGTCCGGTCAGCGGCACCAAAAAGCAGG
>JAGABH010000160.1 GCA_017614755.1 Oscillospiraceae bacterium | reverse complement strand
GGTTCTATAACTTGCCGGAGCTCATGTCCATGTTCAAACAGACCGCGGACATCCAGACCGCCGACATGCTGAAGCTCCCGGTTCCAAAGGCCAACTACCGCCACGTAGTGCTCAAGCCCTCGGAAACCCAGAAAGAGATGGTGAAAAGCCTCGCGGAACGAGCCGAGAAGGTGCGGAATAAGATGGTTTCCTCCGATAAGGACAACATGCTGCTGATCACCAACGACGGACGCAAGCTCGCCCTGGACCAGCGGCTGATGAATGCATGGCTCCCGGACCACGAAAACAGCAAGGTTGCCGCCTGCGCGGAGAACGTCTACGAGATCTGGAAGCGCACAGAGGAACAGCGTTCCACCCAGCTTGTTTTCTGCGACCTCTCCACGCCCAACAACGACGGTCGCTTCAACGTCTACGACGATCTGAAGAAGAAGCTTCTGGAAAAGGGCATCCCTGAAAGCGAGATTGCCTTCATTCACTCCGCCGCTACCGAAACCCAGAAGAAGGAGCTCTTCGGCAAGGCCCGGTCCGGCCAGGTCCGGGTGCTGATCGGCTCCACCCAGAAGATGGGCGCCGGTACCAACGTCCAGGCCAAACTCATCGCCCTGCACCATCTGGACTGCCGTGCGACACGTTCCTAACTGAAAAGGTTAGGCGTAAAGTACAAGAAATTTAATTCTTCGGATTGAAAGGAGCCGCAGAACAACGCTTTATAGAACTGATAATTCGATAGGTAGAATGACGGGGTAACGCCCTGAAATGCCTACCCTGATACTCCGACAGGCGGCAGAAATGCGGTCTGAAGCTCGGTAAAGTCGGCAGAGAGCTACCGTAACTGTGGCTGCGATGCAACACAAACGAAAGGTCTCCAGAGGTGGAGGCCGTAGCCTATATGCCGGGGGTCTACAAATCATATATGGTGAGAATGACAGAAATGTCTGACGAACTTGCGAATGTACGGGTCTAAACCGTGGAGCGTATAGAAATGTGCGCCGGTCTGAAAAATGGCAGTCAGTGAGGTTTAGTAGAAATGGCAGTTACGAACCACCTTACAGCGTTACAGGCGCTGTCAAGCTGACAGGCTCAGAGCAAGCACCTAAGTATGAATATGAACAGATAGAATTATCGGAACGTGGGAAGCAGCATAACGCATTTATGCGGTGGTGACGAAGAATTATAAGCACCTTTAATTGCTGTGAAAGTGGTGGCACGAGCTGGGAAGCCCCTGTAACGGGAGCAGAGCAACAGCCACCAGTCATTATGAAAGATTGTTATAGGTAAGAACATTCATAGCTTCGAGTATGACAGAGAAAAACAGCCCGAAGGGGGTGTTGCCTATGACAAAGCAAAAGAAACTGAGACACAGCGAATACTATGATATGCAGCCGGTGTTTGACAAGCTGTATGCGGACAGCAGGAACGGAAAAATCTTTACGGGACTGATGGAAATCATCGGTTGTGAGGAAAATATCCGTCTTGCGTATCGCAATATCAAGCGGAACGGCGGCAGCAATACAGCCGGTACGGATAAGCTGACCATCAAGGACATAGAAAAGCTCCCGGTGGAACAGTATGTCGGTATCGTGCAAAGAAAGCTAATGTTTTACAAGCCTAAACCTGTGAAGCGGGTAGAAATCCCGAAACCCAATGGGAAAATGCGTCCGCTGGGAATCCCAACGATTATTGACCGACTGGTGCAGCAGTGCATTTTACAGGTCATGGAGCCGATTTGTGAAGCGAAGTTCTATGAACGGAGTAACGGCTTCCGGCCTAATCGGTCAGCGGAAAACGCAATCGCCCAATGCTATAAGATGATAAATCTGCAAAAGCTCTATTTCGTAGTGGACGTTGATATCAAGGGCTTCTTTGATAACGTCAACCACACAAAGCTGATCCAGCAGATTTGGCACATGGGAATACGGGATAAGAAACTGCTGTGCATTATCCGAGAGATGTTGAAAGCGCCCATCGTAATGCCGGACGGAACGGTTGAGCACCCGACAAAGGGAACGCCGCAAGGCGGTATCCTCTCACCGCTTTTGTCTAATATCGTGCTGAATGAACTGGATTGGTGGATTGACTCCCAATGGGAGAATATGCCTACCAAGAGAGAATACCGCTGTGAGATACGGCCAAATGGCACGGTAAACAAAACGGCAATTTACGGTTCACTCAAAAACACAACCACGCTCAAAGAGGTGCATATTATCCGCTATGCAGACGATTTCAAGCTGTTTTGCCGAAAACGGAGTGACGCCGAGAAGGTATTTATTGCCGTCAAGCTATGGCTTCAAGATCGGCTAAAGCTGGAAATCAGCGAGGAAAAGTCGAAAATCGTCAACCTGAAAAGACACTATTCTGAGTTCCTTGGATTTGAGATTAAGGCGGTCAGAAAGCGAAAACGCTATGTGGTCAAATCGCATATGACGCCTAAGGCAATCCAGCGAGAAAAGGACAAGCTCATTGAGCAGGTCAAGCAGATTGCACACGTCCAAGACCGGGATGATGAAGCCCGTGAAATCACACTCTACAATTCGATGGTGTTTGGTATTCACAACTACTATCGCTATGCGACTATGGTTGCATCGGACTGTGAGCAGATACACCGGGCGGTGTCAACGGTGATGAAAAATCGACTGTACGGCAGGCTGACGAAAAAGGGGCATATCAACGAAGTGTATATCCGGGAGAACTACGGTAAAAGCAAGCAAATCCGATTTATCAGCAGCAAAACCGTAGCCCCTGTTGGATATGTCCAGACGAGAACCCCGCTGTTCAAAAAGAAAAAGGTATGCAAGTACACCCCGGAGGGCAGAGAGGAAATTCACAAAAATCTTGGTATCAATACCTCCATCATGCTGGCGCTCATGCGAATACGGGAGCCCCGGAGAAATGTTGAATACATGGACAACCGGATTTCCCTCTATGCCGCGCAGTACGGGCGGTGTGCTGTTACGGGAAAAGAGCTCTGGCTTGAAGAAATCCACTGTCATCACAAGTTGCCTGTGAAAATGGGCGGTGATGATAGGTACTCAAACCTTGTGATTGTACACCGAATTGTTCACCAGCTTATCCATGCTACGGCACCGGAAACTATTATCGCATACCTCAAAGATTTACAGCCTGACAAGAAAGCATTAGCAAAACTTAACGCTCTCCGAGTCATGGTGGGCAATCCCGAAATTTAACAAAACAGTTTCTACGCTTTGAAATTCTTACCAATCTAACTGCCCGATCATAATGATGGAACGCCGTGTGCGGGGAAACTCGCATGCACGGTGTGAGACGGGGGAAAAGGTGGAAAGCGGCGCTGACGCGCCGCTCAGACCTTACCTATCGTCATCGTGGCGGCCTTCAGACCTCCAGCAACGGGAGGGACGCATCATCCGGCAGGGCAACGAGAACAAGGAAGTCGAGATCTTCACCTACGTCACGGAGAACACCTTCGACAGCTACCTCTATCAGCTGGTGGAGTCCAAGCAGAAGTTCATCGGCCAGATCATGACCTCGAAATCGCCCGTCCGCTCCGCCGAGGACATTGACGAGCAGGCCCTGTCCTATGCTGAGATCAAGGCCCTCTGCACCGGTAATCCCTACATCAAGGAGAAGATGGACCTGGATATTGAGGTCGCCAGGCTGAAGCTCCTGAAGGCCAACCATCTGAGCCAGCGGTATTCTCTGGAGGATCAGATCATCCATACCTTCCCTAAGGAGATCCGGGCCCTGGAGCAGAAAGCTGAGGGCTACACCTATGACATCCAGCGCGTTCAGGTCATCTCACGCCCCAACGAGGAGGGCTTCTGCCCCATGGAGATCGAGGGCACTGTCCACACGGAAAAGAAAGCGGCAGGCTCCGCGATCCTGGAAGCCTGCCAAGCTATGAAATCCCCCGATCCCATCCCTCTGGGCAAATACCGGGGCTTCGATATGACGCTGCACTTCGATACCGTGACGCGGGAGTACAAGATCACCCTGATCGGCTCTCTGCGCCACACGGTCCCTCTCGGCACGGACATCTTTGGCAACGTCCAGCGTCTGGACAACACCCTGGACAACCTGCCTGCCCGTCTGAAGGCCGCCAACGAGTATCTGGAGTCCACCCGCCAGCAGCTGGAGGAGGCCAAGGCCGCGGTAGATAAGCCCTTCCCTCTGGAGGCCGACCTCACCGCCAAATCCGCCCGCCTCGCCGAGCTCAACGCCCTGCTAAACATGGACAAGCCGGAAAACGAGATCGTAGACGGCGAACGCGGCGAGGATGATTCTGCTCCCACCCC
>JAGABH010000159.1 GCA_017614755.1 Oscillospiraceae bacterium | reverse complement strand
TGGCAGGGGCACAAGGACTTGAACCCTGAGCCTACGGTTTTGGAGACCGCCGCTCTACCAATTGAGCTATACCCCTGTGTGGTGGGCCTTCGGGGACTCGAACCCAGGACCGACCGGTTATGAGCCGGCTGCTCTGACCGACTGAGCTAAAGGCCCGCAGACCGTTCCGAAGCGGAACATGGGTATTATATACGATGAGGCAGAAAAAATCAACTGTTTTTTTTCAAAACCGAAAAGATTTTGAAATTATGTCACTGCATTTCCCGTTGACGAACCATGAATTCTGTGGTATGATGATACAGAGTATAAGTAGTATAAAAGGGAAAGAGGGTGATTGGATGATCCAGAAGGACAGCAAATATTTCCGGCTCGGCCTGACAGTGCTCACGGTTATCATTCTGAGCGCGCTGTTCGTTGTTACGCTGATTAACATCGGCACCGTCTTTGCCGCCCTCAAGAAGATCATCTCCGTCTTTTCCTTTGTGATCTACGGCATCGTCTTCGCCTACCTGATGAACCCCATGCTGAAGCTGGTGGAAAAGCTCTTCCAGCGCATTTTCGGCAGGAGCAATATGACCGAGCGGAGCGCCCGCAAGCTCAGCAGAATCATCGGTGTGCTGGTCGCCCTGCTGAGCTTCATCGCCCTGGTCTACGGCCTGATTGCCCTGGTGGTTCCCCAGCTGGCGGAGTCCATCTCCACCACCTTCAGCCCGGAGAACCTTCAGAAATATTACGAGCAGATTACCACATGGCTGAACAATGTTGTCAAGGGTTCTCCCCTGGAGAACTGGATTCGGGAAAATGATCCCGTCAGCGCCCTCCGGGATTGGCTGACCAAGGGGATGGATATCTTCTCCACCATCAGCAGCGTTGTGACCAGCGCTTACGGTGTGGGCAAGGTGATCTTCAATATGATCATCGGCGTGGTGGTGGCGGTCTATCTGCTGATTTCCAAGGAGCGCTTCATTGCCCAACTCAAAAAGATCACCGTGGCGGTATTCAGTCCCCGCACGGCGGACCGGGTCTTTGAGATCGGCCGTCTGGCCAACAAGAGCTTCGGCGGCTTTATGGTGGGCAAGCTGCTGGATTCCCTGATTATCGGCCTGATTTCTTACATCGGTATGTTGATTATCGGCCTGCCCTACGCCTTGTTCTCCTCGGTCATGGTGGGCATCTTCAATATCATTCCTTTCTTCGGCCCCTTCATCGGCATTGCCATCGGCGCGGTTCTGATTATCCTGGAAAGCCCCATTCAGTGCCTGTACTTCCTGATTTTCGAGATTATTCTCCAGCAGGTGGACGGCAACATCATCGGGCCCAAGATTCTGGGCGGTCGGCTGGGCATCTCCGACTTCTGGATTCTGGTGTCTATTACGGTGTTCGGCAGCTTCTTTGGGTTCGGCGGCATGATTCTGGGCGTTCCGGTGTTCACCGTGATCTACACTCTGGTCTCCCAGGCCGTCAACAACGCCCTGAGAAAGAAGAAACGCTCCTTGCAGACCGAGGATTACTACTCCATCCTCACGGTGGAGGACCTGGCAAAATACGACCAGGAGTTCGGCGAGCCCACTGTATTTTACAGCGGCGATACCTTCGAGACGGAATACGACCCGGACGACGATTTCGAATTCGACGATTCGGAACATTGAACCGGACAAGCCGGCGGCTGTTGGGCCGCCGGTTTTGCCGTATCAACACAGGAGTAAACAATGGACATTTTTCTTGATTTTTTCCGGGGCCCGGATGGGGTCACCGTCCTTTCGATCTACCAGGGGGCCCTGCGGCTGGGCCTGCCCATTCTGGCGCTGTTTATTGTGATCCGCAGCGCCCGGTCTTTGCTGGGCTTCCGCCGGGAGCCGGAGGTATGGGCCTGGCTGCGGCTGGCCACCGGCGAGCTGCTGCCCGTGACCCACTGGGAGAACCTGCTGGGCCGCAAAAAGAGCGCGGACATCGTGCTGGATTTTGCCACTGTCTCCAAGAACCACGCGGTTCTGACCCGTCAGGACGACGGCGCCTGGACCGTTACCGACATCGGCGAGCGGGGCAGGGTGGAGGTCAACGGCACCCAGGTCATGTCCGGCCGGGTGGAATATGGGGACACCGTCAGCCTGGGAGGCCTGGAAATGGTCCTGGAGCCGGTCTCCAAGGAGGAGGCCCGCCTGCAAGCCAAGTCCCGCACCAAGGCGGGCAAGGGCCACAGCCCCGGCCTGACTCTGCTGCTGCTCACGGTTTTCCAGCTTTTGGAGGCGATGCAGTTTGTGTTCAACCGGCCCGAGGACCGGATGACGATCATAACCGCCTTCGGGATTCTCCTGGGGGTGGAGTGGGCCATGTTTATCGGCCAGAAGCTCATCAAGCGTTCCGGCTTTGAGGTGGAGACCATCGCCTTCTTCCTCATCAGCATCGGCCTGGGGGTCTGCGCCTCTGCCGACCCGGGGGAGCTGTATAAGCAGCTCGTTGCCATGGGCATCGGGATCGCTATATTTTTGACCCTTGGCGTTCTGCTGCGGGACCTGGAGCGGGCGAAGAAGCTGCGCTACGTGGCCGCCGCCGCAGGAATCCTGCTGTTCCTGGCAAACCTTGCCCTGGGCAAGGAAATCAACGGCTCCCGGAGCTGGATCTCTCTGGGAAGCTTCTCCTTTCAGCCCTCGGAGATGGTGAAGATTTGCTTTGTTTTGGCGGGCACCTCCACCATGGATCGAATCGTCACCCAGCGAAACCTCTGGGGCTTTGTCATCTACACAGCAATCATCGGCGGCTGTCTGGTTGTGCTGAAGGACTTCGGCGTGGCTGCCATCTTCTTTGTGGGCTTCCTGGCCATTGCCCTGCTTCGTTCCAGTTCCTACCCCAACATTATCCTGATTTTGGTGGGCGTCGGGATGCTGGCTGTCATTGTTGTGGCGGCTGCCTTGGCAATCAAACACTTTCCCCATGTGGCAAGACGCTTTTCCAGCTATGGCCATATCTGGGAGGATTCCTTCAACAAAGGCTTCCAGCAGACCCGATCCCTGATGTGCATTGCCGCAGGCGGGCTGTTCGGCCTTGGCCTTGGCAACGGCTGGATGCAGTATATGGCGGGAGAGGGCGCGGCGGATACGGACCTGGTCTTCGCATACGTCAGCGAGGAGTGGGGCCTGCTCATGGCGGTAATGATGATCTTCGCCCTGGCCATGCTGGGCCTCTTTGTGGTGCGCTCCGCCAGGGTGGCCCGCTCCAGCTTCTACACCATCGGAGCCTCGGCGGCTATGTCCATTTTCATGGTCCAGGCCATCCTGAACGTCTTTGGCACCGTGGATTTTCTGCCGCTGACCGGCGTGACCTTCCCATTTGTCTCCAACGGCGGTTCCAGCATGATGGCCTGCTGGGGGCTGCTGGCCTTTCTGAAAGCCTGTGACACCCGCCAGAACGCCAGCTTTGCCGTCATGCTCTCAAACAAAGGAGGGGAGCAGACATGAAAAGTATCGCGAAACGCACGTATTTTGCCCTGATTCTGGCCTGTATTCTCCTCTTCGGCGTGCTGACCTTTGCAATTCGCTATTTTCTCTATGCCGACCGCTGGGTTTCCTTCACGGGAAGCCCTCACGTCTACACCAACGGCAAGCTGGACACCGGGGAGATCGTGGATCGGAGCGGGGAGGTGCTCTATACCTCCGCGGCGGACAGGACTTACTCGGGCAATGCCTCTCTGCGCAAGGCTACACTCCATCTGATCGGAGACAAGGCAGGGAACATCCCGCCTCGGATTCTCCGGGCCTTTGCCTCCAAGCTCTTCGGCTACGATAAGCTCAACGGCACTGCCGCCATGGAGACCAGCGGGGGAGAGCTGCGGCTTACCGTCTCCGCCCAGGTCCAGGCCGTGGCCATGCAGGCCATGAACGGCCGCAAAGGGGCTGTGGGTGTGTACAACTATCGAACCGGCGAGATACTCTGCGCCGTTTCCAGTCCCAGCTTTGACCCGCTGGACCCGCCGAATTTGGAGACCGATAATGCGGACGGCCGATATGACGGCGTCTATATTTACCGGTTTTTCCACGCCCGCTATACCCCCGGCTCTATCTTCAAGCTCACCACTCTGGCCGCGGCCCTGGACGCGATTCCGGGTCTTCGGGAGGAGACCTTCACCTGTACGGGGGAGCGGATTATCAACGGCGAGAAAGTTACCTGCCCCAAGGCCCACGGCCAGCTGACCCTTCGGGACGCCCTGGCCCAGTCCTGCAACTGCACATTTGCTGAAATATCTCTGCGAACCGGGAAGAGCGTCCTGACCGGGCAGGCGGAGGCTGAACGGCTGACGGAGAACATCGAAATCGACGGCATTACCACAATCCGGGGCAACTTTGACCTCTCCGATGCCACGGATAACGACCTGGCCTGGGCCGGAATCGGCCAGTACACCGACCTGGTGAATCCCTGTCAGTATATGGTTTATATGGGGGCCATCGCCGGGGGCGGCACCGCCGCGGAGCCCTGTCTGGTGTCCTCTGCCCGCAGCGGAGGCCGGGAGACCTACGCTGCCGAACCGCGGCAGACGCCCCGGATGCTTTCGGAATCCGCCGCCAAGACCCTGCGGGAGTTCATGCGCTACAACGTCACCAAGATGTATGGCGGGGTAGACATTCCCGGGGTGGAGGTCTGCGCCAAGTCCGGCACCGCAGAGGTGGGCTCCGATTTCAACACGGCCACCTTTGCGGGCTTCATCGCGGATTCTGATTATCCCCTGGCCTTCATCGTGGTGGTGGAGGAGGGCGGAGCCGGCAGCTCCACCTGCGCCCCCATCGCCAAGACCGTGCTGCAAGCCTGCATGAACGTGCTGGACGGGGAGAGATAATTGACAAGTGACAGGGGACAGGTGACAGGAGACAAGTAGGAAGTAAGAAGTAAATACGGGGCGATGCACGGCACCGTTTCGCTGCCGTGAATGCAACAGTGAAAAAAACATCCCACAGAATTGTATCATCAGGAGTTTATTATGCTGCGTCGATTTGACTGTTTTTCCGAGCTTGACGCCGGAAAGCTCATGGCTGTCTACGAGGAGAGCAATTTTGAAAACACCGACTATTTCTTTCCGGATATTCAGGACAAGGCGGAGGCGGTGCGAAAGGTGGAGGAAGGCTTCCTGAGCTACCTGGAGCAGGATTTTTTTCAAAGCACCAACCCCTCCTATTGGATTTTGGAGGACTCCGGCCAATGGATCAGCGCTCTGCGGCTGAATGAGTTGGAGCCCGGCTTTTACTACCTGGAGGCCCTGGAGACCCGACCGGATTCCCGGCGGAAGGGCTATGGCGCAAGGCTGTTGACAGAGGTGCTGGAAGCCCTGAAAGAGAAAGGCCCCTTTACCCTCTGCGACTGCGTGGGCAAGCGGAACGAGGCTTCTCTCCGTACCCACCGGAAATGCGGCTTTGCGATCGTCTCCGACGAAGGCTATGACTACTTGAACCGGGAGGCGGACAGCCGGGTCTACGGGCTTCAGTATCAGTATTCGGAATAAATCAAAAAAGCAAACGGGGATCGGCCTGAAAACCGATTCCCGTTTGCTTTATATCATTCGCCCAGCAGCCACTCCGTCTGGGGCTCCGCCAGAAAGGCGGCAAGCGCAGCGGCGAAATCCGGGTCAATGGCAGAAACCCGGCCAAATCCTTCCACCAGTGGGTCGATCCGCCGCTTTTTCGCGGGGATTTGCCGCCAGGGGCGGCGGTCCGGGGGCGTTTCGGCCCGCCGAACCCGGTGCAGCTCCCGGAAGCGCTGCCAGTCCGCCGCCAGGGGGGAGACCTCCAGCTTTGCGATCAATTCCGGCTCTGTGCCCTCCAGATCGGCAGGGGAGAGGGCGCCTGTCTGCAAGGCCCGGGCCAGCAGCTCGCTCAACATCTGCATGGCGTACCGATCGGCGTCAGAGACATAGACCCTGGAGCAGGCCAGGGCTGCCCGGGCAAAGCGGGAGGCCAAGGCGGGGGAGCCGAAAACCAGCTCCGGGATGCTTTCTTCATTGACGCCAACCCGCAGGTCGCCGTAGATTTCGTCGATTTCTTCCCGGGTCAGAAAGCCCCAGCGCAGGGCGTTGCCCAAGCTGTATTCCAGCCGGTCCGCCGAGAGGCGGGGACTGTCGTTGTCGGCAATAGGATAGCGGTGGTAGTCCGCCGCATCGTCCGTCGTGAGGCCGTGCCCGGCAAGAATTTTCTGTATCTCCGGGCTGCCCGCAATCCGCTCCCGGGTGCCGTCCTCCGTGGCCTCCTGGGTCAGATAGTCTCCCCGCAGGAAGTCTACCACATGGGCAAAGGTGGGAGTGGCGACGTCGTGCAGCAGACCGGCTGCCGCCTGGGCCGGGTCCCGGGTGAAGTGCCAGACGATGAGTCCCACGCCCAGACTGTGCTCCAGCCGGGAATAGGACCGGCCACCGGCAAAGAGCGGGAAAGCGGTGTATTCGCAGCCGCAGTTCATCCCTACCCGGCCCAGCCGCAGCAGGGACTGCGTCCGGGCCAGCTCCGCTAAAAGGGAAGGGATTTCTCGGTGATACAAGCCGGACAGACTGAACTTATCCTGCATTGTGCATTCCGCATTCTGCATTATTCGCCGTCCTTGCCCAGCATCCGCCGTACCTCCCGCAGGAAGGCCACGTCCTCGGCGGTGAGCTTGGCGTTGCCGTGTAGGGACTTTCCCTCGGCATTGGTGACAGTCACGTCCATAACGGTGTCCTCGGCAATGTAGTTGTCCGTGATATAGGCCAGATACCGCATGAATTTGGGATGTCGGGCGTTGAAAGCCTCAAATTGTTTTTTCAGCTGATACAGCTTTGCGGGATTTCTCATCGGTGTTCCTCCTCCGGGCGTTTTCACGCGCTCAATTCTCACTGGCCCATTGTGCCCAGACCTCCGGGGCGTAGCCCACGGTGGCTTTTTTCCCGTTGCGGACCACGGGCAGGCGGATCAGGTCCTGGTTTTCGTAGACCTTGTCCTCCCTGGCGGTCTCGCTGCCGAGATAGCGAAGCAGATCCAGATCCGGGTCCTTGCCATCCCAGTCCACCAACTTGTCCACGCCGCCCACGGCCCGAAGCACGGAATCAAATTCCTTGCCGGACAGGCCGTAGCGTTTCATGTCGATGAATTGATAGTTAATTCGCCGCTCCTTGAACCAGCGCTCGGCTTTTTTGGTGTCAAAGCTCTTGCTTGTTCCGAAAATTTGAATGTTCATGTGTGAATCCCTCTGTGTTTGTTGCAGTGTAAGAACCTGGCAATCAAAGCAAGCGCTCGCTGCGCTGCTTGTACCAGGCAATAGGCAATCAGCGGCGGGGGCCGCATATGGTTCAGAGTTCAGGGTTCAGAGTTCGGGGCAAAGCCTTCCCCTTGGGGGGAAGGTGGCACGGCAAAGCCGTGACGGATGCGGGGATGTTCCGACAACGGGTCGCTGCAGAACTTACTCTCGGATTCTTGATCCCAAAGCCCCGGCTGTTCACGGCGGGCAGCGACGCGAAGCCGGTGCCCGTGCGTCGGATTTATTTGGCGGGCAGATTGCCCGCACTACAGTGTTTGGTCGTAACGGACTTCCATCAGGCACAGGCCTTTGGCCGGGACGGTGAAGCCCGCGGCGGCCCGATCTCCTGCGTCCAGCAGGGCGGCAGCCTCGGCGGGGGAGCGCTCGCCCCGTCCCACCTCCAGCAGGGTCCCCGTAAGAATGCGGACCATGTGATGCAAAAAGCCGTCCGCGGTAAAGTCAAATTGCAGCTCGTCTCCTGCCTGCCGAATCTCAATCCGGGAGAGGGTGCGGAGGGTGGATTTCTTCGTTTTCACCGCCGAGAAGGCACGGAAATCGTGGGTTCCCTCCAGCAGCCGGGCCGCCGCCTCCATGGCCGGGATTGAATAACGCCCCGGCAGCAGGTAGACAAAACGGCGGTCAAAGACACAGGGCGCCTCCGTAGTCCAAACCCGGTAGCGGTAGGTTTTCTCCAGCGCGGAGAGCCGGGCGTGAAATCGGGGCGGGGCGTATTCGACGGATACCGCGCCGATGTCCTCCGGCAGATATTGCCGCAGGGCGGCCAGCAGCTCTCCGGGGGGCAGGTCCCGCGGGCTGTGAAAGGAGGCGACCTGCCCCAGGGCGTGGACCCCGGCGTCCGTGCGGCCGCTGCCCTGAACTTCCACGAGCGTCTCAAAAAGCCGGGACAAGACGGCCTCCGTCTTGCCCTGGATGGTCATTTCCGTATCAGACAGCCGCTGCCATCCCCGGTAGCGGCTGCCGTCATATTGCAGAATGAGTTTGTAGTTTGGCATTGTTTTGAAGGGACGGCCCGCAGCCGTCTGTCGTCCAGCGTTCATAATCCGTAGGGGCGGCCGCCCGCCCAGCGCACCGGATTCAAAATTCAGAGTCCGAAGCGGCCGCCGACCTCGGCGGCCATAGCGATTTCCGTACGGGCTTATGGCCGCACAGGTGTGCGCCCCTACAGGGAACGGGGGCTGCGGATGCTTCGGAGCCCGCAGAAGATTACAGCCTACGCCGCCGCCAGCTCCTCCAGCGCCTCGGACCTGGTGTCCGCGGAAAACAGAAACTGACCGTCGGTGTCGTAGACCTCATAATGTCCCCGCACCGGGATAATGTCGTAGCCTCGATCCATGAGTTCAGATCCTTTCTTTTTGATTTCTGAACCCATTATATCGACGATACTATCCCGTAAACGGGACAGCTATCATTTGCTCAACACTTCGTCCAGGAAGGCCAGCACGTCCCGGTGCAGCTCCTCCCGGTTCAGCTCGTTGTGCATTTCATGGCGGCCGTCCGGGTAGAGCTTCAGCCGAACGTCCTGCATCCCCGCGGCCCGGAAGGCCTCCCAGGTCTGCCGCACGCCCTTGCCGTTGCTGCCCACCGGGTCCTTGTCGCCGCTTACCAGGAGCACCGGCAGATTTTTGGGCATCTTTCGCAGATTCTCCTTGTCCTCGTTCATCAGCATACCGCCCAGCATTTCCCGGGCCAGACCGATGGAGGCGGAAAAGCCCAGCAGAGGATCGGCAATGTATTTGTCCACCTCGGCTTCGTCCCGGGTCAGCCAGTCCAGGGGAGTCCGGGGATTCTCATAGCCCTTGGTGTAGGAGCCGAACATCAGCTTGTCCACGGTGGAGGATGTGGCGTTCATGCCCTTGCGTTTTCCCTCCAGCAGGCAGACTGCCCGGCCGGAGCGCAGCACCGCCTTGGGCATCCAGCCGGTGCCGCTGAGCACGGCGGCAGCCAGGCCCGCGTCCGGGTGGGTATAGAGCAGGGTTCGGGCCATAAAGGAGCCCATGCTGTGGCCGTAGATGATATAGGGCAGATCGGGATACTCCTCCTTGGTCATTTGCAGCAGCCGATAGCTGTCGGAGACGGCGGTGAGCCAGCCCTCGGCAATGCAGCCCTGGGGAATCTCCTGGGAGACGGAGCCGCCGTGGCCCATGTGGTCTTCCCCCACCACCACAAAGCCGTGGTCGGTGAATACCCGTGCCAGTGCGTCATATCGGGCGATATATTCCGAAATCCCGTGAACGATTTGGATGACGCCCCGGGGCTTGCCCTCGGGAATCCACTGGCAGCAGTGAATCCGGGTGTCTTTCCGGACAGGGAAATAAAACTCTTTCATAAGCACTCCTTTCTGTCCTGATTATAGGACCGATAAAGATGTAGAATACGGTCGTAAAAAATCTGAAAGGGAGGATAAAACCATGACAAGTACAATGACAAAGCCCCTGCGGAGAACCGCGTTGATCCGAGTGCTGCCCCAGTCCGGCCGGGAGGAGATGGCTGCCCGCTGTCGGGCCAGAAGAAGAAAAGCGATGTGGAACACGATACTGGAGGCGCTGACCACCATGGGCCTGGGGGCCTGCATCATTCTCTGCGCCGTGGCGGTGATTTGCGTCGTTTAGCCCTTCGTATTCCTGTGATACAAAATCTCCAGGCCCCGCAGCAGCAGGTTTTCGTCGATTACCATTTCCCGTTTGCAGAGGGGAACGATGAACCTGGCCAGGCCGCCGGTGGCAATCACCTTGGTGGGATAGCCCAGCTCCGCCTCAATGCGTTCCACCATCCCGTCCAGCATGGCGGCGGAGCCCAGCAGGAGGCCGCTGCGCATGGAATCCACAGTGTTGGTGCCAATGACCTTTTTCGGCTTTTCCAGGCTGATGCCGGGGAGCTGGGCCGTGCCGCTGGTGAGGGCGTTCAGAGAGAGCATCACGCCCGGGGCAATGGTGCCGCCCCGGAAGGCCCCGTCCTTGTCGATGACGGCAATGGTGGTGGCCGTCCCCAGATCAATGACGCAAAGACCGGTGCCGTAGGCCTCGATGGCCGCCACAGCGCCTACGATCAGATCGCTGCCGGCCTGGGCGGGATTATCGATTTTGATGTGGAGGCCGGTTTTCAGGCCGGGGCCCACGGTGAGACAGGGCTTGCCTGTCAGCTGTTCCGCCGCGCCCACCAAGGACTGCTGGACCTGGGGCACCACGGAGGAGACAATGCAGCCGGAAATCTCTTCCGGCGAGACCCGGAACAGCTCCAGCATGGCTTTCAGCTCCGCACAGTATTGATCCCGGGTTTTGATCCGGTCCGTGGCCATCCGGGCCTCGAACAGGATTTCGCTGTCCCGGATGCAGCCCAAAACAATGTTGGTGTTGCCAACGTCGATGGCTAAAATCATGTTTCATGCCTCATTTCTTGTATAGCTTATGGTGCGTAAGCTGCGGATCACGGCTTGCGGGGTGTACGGTGTGCGTCCGCCGCGCCGGGCGTCCGTCAGCAGCGCCGCAGGCCCCAATCGGCAACGGTTCCGTTTTCCAGGATGAAAAACCCGTAGCCGGGGGAATAATCATAACCGCAGGAGCCGGGGTTCAGGATAAAAAGCCTTTTCTGCCCTTCCCGGTCCTCGCATAGCTGATAAGGTGCGTGCGTGTGGCCGAAGAGCAGCACGTCGGCGTTTTGCTCCCGGGCGGCGTAGACGGCCCGGAGACAGCCGCTTTTGACGCCCAGGGTGTGTCCGTGGCAGAGGAAAAATCGCAGGCCGCCCAGAGTCAGGGTCAGGATCTCGGCGGTGTCGGACCAGCCGTCGCAGTTGCCCCGGACCATGGCCACAGGCAGGGTGGGGAACTCTCTGCCGATCTGCTGGGCGTCGGCGTCGTGGTCTCCCAGGTGGAAGACGTAGTCCGGCTTTTCCCGTTCAATCACGTCCCGCATATGGCCCAGCTCCCGGTGGGAGTCGGAAAAAATAATCAGCTTCATGCCTGCACCATTCCCTTTCTTCATGCATATATTATACCAGATATTTTCATAGGAGGCAAGGAAATGCTTGGACGGTCACAAAAAATTTCCAATTCTTCCCCCAGCCCGGAACAGGTCAGAAAGCTGCTGACCGGCCCGGAGGGGCAAGCGCTGATTCAACTGCTGCAGGCCGATGGGGGAGCGGGAATCCGGGCCGCCTCCGCCGCCATTCAGAGCGGAGACATGGAGGGGGCGAAGGCGGCCCTTTCGCCGCTTTTGGCGGGGACCGAGGCGGAGAATCTGACCAAAAAGCTGGAGGAGCAGCTCTGAGATGGAGGACCTGCAAAGCACCCTGCAAAGCATCCTCTCCGATCCGGAGCAGATGCGCCGGATCACGGCCATGGCGGAGTCTTTGGGGCTGGGACCGCCCCAGGGGGCAGAGTCCGCAGGGACGGCCCCTGATCGCCGCGCTGAGAGTCAATCTGCCCGCAGCGACGAATCCGTCCCCTTTGACGGGGGCAGATTCAATCTGGGGGAGATCATGGGAAGCCTCTCGGCCATAAACGGAACCGAAGACCGGGTCTTTTCCGCCCTGCGGCCCTCCCTGTCTCCGGCGGGGCAGGGGAAGGCGGACCGGGCGCTCCGGGCGGCGAAGCTCTCCCGGCTTGCCGGGCGTTTTTTGACCCGGCAGAGGGACAGCCATGTATAGCCGCTATATCCCGAACGCCAATGGGGGCTTTGACCGTCAGCAGCTTCCGGACGAGGCCGACCTCCGGGCCGCCCAGGGCAGAGCTCCGCCGTCTGAAGAGATGCAAAATCCTAAAAGCAAAATGCAGGATGAGGGAACGGACCCCGCAGGGGGGAGCGTTGGCCGCCGGCAGCCCCCGCAGCCCGACGGAATGCAAAATGCGGGAACTGGAAACCGGGAACGGGGAACCGGCGACGGGGGAACGGGTCCTTCGATGCCGCTGCGCTCTGGGCAGGATGAGCGCCTGTGGGCGAACACTGCGCGCCCACAGGTTCCGCAGGCCCCCGGAATTCATCCGCCTCCGCCCCCGCCGCCTGTTCTTGGCGGCCTGCTGGGGCCGGGGGGCCTTTTGCGCCAGCTTCTGCCCCGCGGGATCGACACGGAGGACCTGCTGATCCTGGCAATCCTCCTGCTGTCCATGAAACAGGACGGCGCGTCTCCCACGGAGCTGCTGATTGCCGTCGGCCTGTACTTTTGGCTGTGAAGGGGGAAACAGACAACGCCCATCGGGACAAACCCGATGGGCGTTTTGCGTGTTGGAAATCATTACCCGACAGAGAAGGGCGAAAACTCAAATGGCGCCAGCTCTGCAACCCCGATTCGGACGACCTCCAGTTTTGAGACGGCCTCCTCCAACAGCGGAATAAGAACCTCCTCGTCCGGCTCGGTCTGGAAGGAATACAGTTCAATCCAATAGTTCTCTTCCTGGTTGCTCAGCCGGAGGAAGGGAGAGCCATCGCTTTCAATCAGCGCGGCAGGCAGGCCGTTGCAGTCCATTTCCCGGATTACTGTCTCACCGGGGGAAACAGGTGTATGCTTGCCGTGGTAAATATACACGGAAAGATAAATATCGTCCGCCTTTTTCGCAAGCTGCACGTGTTTGTAGAGCAGTTCGAGATCCGTTTCGGGATCCTCTAACGCCGCATTTATCAGTTCGGGCGCAATGGAGATGGAGAGGAGTGTTTCCCATCCTTCTCCCAGCTCCGGTTGTCGCAGGGCGTAAAAATCGTTTCGGACGTTTTGCATGACGTCCTCGGCGTCCTCCGGACTGCGCAGAAAGGAAAGGGCTATCAAATAGATTCGCTGCCCGTTGCGGCGAACGGCGTCCTTGTATGCAAGCTCTGTCAAACTCTCACCACCAGTTGTGGAATGAAAAGGCCTTTCACTTATATAACGCGGCAGCGGGGAAAAAGGTTACGGGAAAGATAAAGAATCGTTCGTTTCGCCTTCTGAACCGAAAGCGAAACGAACGAATAAAAGCCGCAGGAACAGATTACGCACCGAAGTCCGCGGGCTTCTCCCCAATCCGGCCAAAGTGCCAGAGGATGGCCTGGGCGATTCTCTGGCAGGCGTTGCCGTCGCCGTAGGGATTTACCGCGTGGGCCATGGCGTTGTAGGCGGCTTCGTCGGTGAGCAGTTCTCCGGCCAAGGTCAGGATATCCTGCTTGCGGACGCCGGCCAGCTTTACGGTTCCGGCCTCCACGGCCTCGGGCCGCTCGGTTTCCCGACGCAGGACCAGGACAGGCTTGCCCAGAGCCGGGGCCTCCTCCTGTAGACCGCCGGAATCCGTCATCACGAAATAACACCGGGCCATGAGGTTGTGCATATTCTCCACGTCGATGGGGTCGATGAGGTGAACCCGGGGGATGTCCTGCAGAATGCCAAAGGCGCATTCCCGCACCGTGGGACTCAGGTGAACCGGGTAGACTACCTCAATCTCCGGGTGGGAGAGCGCCAGCTCCCGGATGGCCTCCATGATTTCCCGCATGGGTTCGCCGTAGTTTTCCCGCCGGTGGCAGGTGACGGCAATGACCCGGCGATGCTGGAAATCCAGCCCGTTCAGCTCCGGCACGGAGAAGCAGAAGTCCTGCCGAACCGTGGTCTTCATGGCGTCGATGACGGTGTTTCCGGTGATGAACTTGGCCCCGGGAATCGCTTCCCGCTCCAGGTTGCGGAGGTTGTTGACCGTGGGGCAGAAGTGCAGCTCCGCGATCCGGCCCACCAGGCAGCGGTTCATCTCCTCCGGGTAGGGGGAGTACTTGTCCCAGGTCCGGAGTCCCGCTTCCACATGGCCCACGGGAACCTTGTGATAGAAGGCTGCCAGGGCTCCGGCAAAGGTGGTGGAGGTGTCGCCGTGGACCAGAATCAGATCCGGCTTCGCGGCCGCGATGACCGCCTCCATGCCCAGCAGGGTTTTGCTGGTTATGGAGGAAAGGGTCTGGCTGGCCTGCATGATGTTCAGGTCGAAATCGGCCTTCAGGTCGAAGATGTCCATGACGGAATCCAGCATTTGCCGATGCTGGCCGGTGAGACAGCAGAGGCTTTCAAACTCCGGCAGCGCGGCAAGCTGCTTCACCAGGGGGGCCATTTTGATGGCCTCAGGCCGAGTGCCGAAGACGGAGAGAATTTTGAGTTTATTCATTGGTCTGATCCTCGTCGGGAGCCGGTGTTTCCGGGGCGGGGGAGTTGTTCTGCGCCCGATTTGGTGCCGGGGGAACGCCGTGCTTCACATGATGCCAGAATTTGGCGTGGGGCTTGTCCCCTAAAATGACCCGCATGCCGATGGCTCCCACCAGCACAATGGCCCCCAGCATAATCAGAGCTTTCATAGCGCCGGAAACCGTCAGCAGAACGGCCGCCAGTCCCAGGAGGCCCGTCAGCACGTAGGCAATGGCAACGGACTGCTTCTGGCTGAAGCCCATATCGATGAGGCGATGGTGGAAGTGGCCCCGATCCGCCTCCATGGGGCTCTTGCCATGGGCCACCCGGCGAATCACCGCAAAGCAGATGTCAAAGATGGGCAGGCCCAGCAGCAGGAAGGGAACGATGAAGGAAATCACCGTGTAGGCCTTGAACAGGCCCTGGATGGAGACTGTGGCCAGCATAAAGCCCAGGAAGGTGGAGCCGGTGTCTCCCATAAAGATCTTGGCGGGGTTAAAGTTGTAGGGGACAAAGCCAAGGCAGGCTCCCGTCAGGGCCGCCATAAGGATGGAAACCTGACTGTCGGAGACCAGCAGGGCAATCAGCAGCTGGAACGCCGCGGAGATGCAGCTCACCCCGCAGGCCAATCCGTCCAGGCCGTCGATGAAATTGACGGCGTTGGTAATCGCCACGATCCAAATGATGGTGATGGGGTAGGAAAAGACGCCGAAATCCCAATAGGAATAGAGGCTGTCGCCGAAGGGATTGGTCAGCCGGTCAATCCGCAGCCCGCCGTAAAAAACCACAATGGCGGCGGCCACAAGCTGGAAAAAGAGCTTGAGCTTGGCCCCCAGAGCATACTTGTCGTCAAATACGCCCAAAATCACCAGCACGATGGCCCCCAGCAGGATGGACTGCAGTTCCCGGGTCACCTGCTTGGAAAAAAACAGCACCGAGATCAGGAAGCCGAGAAAGATGGCAAGCCCGCCCATCCGGGGGATGGGGACGGTGTGCATCCGGCGGTTATCCTTGGGAACGTCGATGGCGCCCACCCGGTTTGCCAGGGACTTGACCAGGGGGGTTGCCAGGAAGGAAATCACCCCGGCCGCCACCAGGGCAGCGCCTACGCGGAGCAGAAAGTGTATGTCTAATATCATGTCTTCGCTCTTTTCTGTTCAGGGTTCAACAGGGGCCAATGCCGGCATCGGCCCTCCGGTTTGGGGTCAGGGCTTTGCGACAAACCCAACCTTTTTATAGACTTTCCGCAGGGTCTTGTTGGCAATATAGGAGGCCTTTTCCGCTCCGTTTTTGCAGACGGTTTCCAGATAGGCCTTGTCCTTCATCAGCCGGGCGGCCTCTTCCCGGATGGGGGTGAGGAGGCTGACTACCGCTTCGCCCACGGCGGCCTTGAAGTCGCCGTAGCCCTTGCCGTCAAATTCCTGTTCAATCTCCGGGAAGGTCCTGCCGGTGCAGGCGGAATAGATGGTCATCAGATTGGCGATGCCCTTCTTGTTCTCCGGGTCATAGCGAACGCAGGCGTCGCAGTCGGTGATAGCCCGCTTGAACTGGCGCATAATTACGTCGGGAGGGTCCATCAGAGTCACCCGGCCGGGGTCGTCATTCTCTGATTTGGACATCTTGGCCTCGGGGTTTGCCAGGCTCATAATCCGTGCGCCTACCTTGGGAATGTAGGGCTCCGGAATCTTGAAGGTGTCGCCGTAGGCGTGGTTGAAGCGGACGGCGATGTCCCGGGTCAGCTCCACGTGCTGCTTTTGATCCTCCCCCACGGGCACAAAGTCCGGCTGGTAGAGGAGAATGTCCGCAGCCATCAGAGCGGGGTAGGTGAACAGGCCGCCGTTGATGTTGTCGGCGTTCTTGGCGCTCTTGTCCTTGAACTGGGTCATGCGGGAGAGCTCCCCGAACATGGCGTAGCAGTTGAGGACCCAGCCCAGCTCCGCGTGCTGGTGCACGTGGCTCTGGATGAAAAGGGTGTTCTGCTCCGGGTCAAGACCACAGGCGATATACTGGGCCAGCTGTTCCATGGTCCGGCGGCGCAGATCGGCGGGGTTCTGCCGCACGGTAATTGCGTGCAGGTCCGCCATGAAATAATAGCAGTCAAATTCTTCGGCCCGCTCTTTCCAGTTGCGGATCGCCCCCAGATAACTGCCCAGAGTCAGATCGCCGCTGGGCTTGATGCCGGAGAGCATGACTTTTTTCGGTTCCATAGAAAACACCTCCAAATGGCAGGATGATGGAATATTTGCAACATTATAGCATAGGATGATCAAAATAGCAAGGTCTTTTGAACCGGGAAAGGGCGATTGGTATATAATGAATGAAAGGAGTGTGATCGGCTTGACAAATACTTACTTTCTTGGTGCGAATACCCCCGAGGGCTTTCGCTCCGAGTACGGAACCCTCCAGCGTGACCCCAGAATCCAACGGCTGCTGATCGTCAAGGGGGGCTCCGGCTGCGGGAAATCCACCCTGATGAAGACCCTGGGGACCCGGGCGGAGGAGTACGGCTGGGCTGTGGAGCGGATTTTATGCTCGTCGGACCCAGATTCCCTGGACGGCCTGGTGATTCCGGAGGCGGGTCTGGCCCTGGTGGACGGCACAGCGCCCCATGTGGTGGAGCCCGCCCTCTGCGGCTGCGGAGCAAATTATGTAAACCTCGGGAAATACTACCGGGAGACCCAGCTTCGCCCGCTGATTCCGGCCATCCGGGCGGCTAAGGCGGCCAATGCCGTCTGCTACGGTCCGGCCTACGGCTGTCTTCGGGCGGCGGCCGCCCTTTCCAGGGCCCGGCGGCAGCTTTTGGGCCGGGAACGAATCCGGGCTGTGACGGAAGAAGCCCTGGCCCAGCTGGCGGACCGGAAGCTGCCCCGGGCCGAGACGCCCGGCGGAGAACGGAGGGTGTATCTGAGCGGGATTACTCCCGATGGTCTCTTGTCCCTGCCCCTGGGGGAGGGACGGATTTGGGCCATCCAGGACAGCCACGGCGTGGGAGGCGGCCTGATTCGAACCCTGGCGGACCGTTGGCGGGAGGCAGGGGAGGACGTGGTCCTGGCAATGGACCCCCTGGACCCGGACGCCCCCGCGGGGGTATTCCTCCCGGGCCGGGGCCAGGGCTGGCTCCGGGTGCACCCGGCCTTTCCAGGGCCCAGGCAGGCCATGCTGCGGCTGGACCTGGACGCCCCCTTGGAAGAGGGACTCCCCGACAGCCTCTCCGCCGGAATGGAGGAGCTTTCCGCCCTGGAGCATCGGCTGCTGCGGGAGGCCGCAGGCTGGCTGCGGCAGGCCAAGGCCCACCACGACCTGATTGAGGAGCTCTACCGTCCCGCTGTGGACTTCGCCGGCGTCACCCGGGAGACGGAGCTGTTGTGCCGGGAGCTGTTCGCAGAAGTAACGAGTGACAAGTAATAGGGAAGAGTCCGCTGGCAGAATGCAAAATGCAAAATGAAAAATTGTGGTGTTTTCAAATTGCCATTTGAAAACATTTGAAAAAGGACGGGGGACGCGGATTCTTCGCTGCCCCTTCGGCTGCGCTCAGGGCAAGGCAGAATGACAGACAGGGGAAATCGTTTCTTTTTGCAGATGGCAATCTGCAAAACACCGATAATTGTCACCTGTCAATTGTCAATTTACACCTCTCACCTCTCAATTCTCAATTCTCAATTCCAACAAAAATGTCGCTTTCCAGGCGACCATTTTGAGCGCGCCGTGTGGTTTAATAAGGCCGTAAGCAAGAGGAAACAAACCGACCAAATCACATGGAGGGTATTACAATGAAAAACGAAATGAACAACATCACCGAGCTGGTATTCATCCTGGACCGCAGCGGATCTATGGCAGGGCTGGAGCGCGACACCATCGGCGGCTTCAACGCCATGATCGAAAAGCAGAAGAAGCAGGATGGCCTGTGCTGGGTCTCCACGGTGCTCTTTGCCAACGAATCCAAGGTGATCCACGATCGGGTCCGGCTGGAGGAAGTCCGGCCCATGACCGAGGAGGACTACAGCGTGGGAGGCTGCACCGCCTTGATTGACGCCATCGGCGACGCCATCCACCATATCGCCAACGTCCACAAGTACGCCCGGGCAGAGGATGTTCCCGCCCACACCGTCTTCGTCATTACCACCGACGGCATGGAGAACGCAAGCCGGAGATACAGTGCCGGAGAGGTTCGGAAGCAAATCAAGCGTATGCAGGAGGAAAAGGGCTGGGAGTTTCTCTTCATCGGGGCAAACATCGACGCCGTGGAGACCGCGCGCCATTTCGGTATCGCCGAGGATCGGGCCGTGAATTACCACGCGGACAAAAAGGGCACCCGCGTCGTCTACGAATGCGTGGGCAAGGCCCTGGGCAGCCTTCGGGCCAATGCCTGTATGTCTGCCAAGTGGTCTGAGGAAATTGCGGAGGATTTTGCTTCCCGCTGAGCCCTGACGGTGCGACAGGGAGGCTCGCCGACCGACAAAAATGAAAAACCGGAAAATTTTTTGCAAATAAGCAAAACATTTTCCGGTTTTTGGCGTCTATAGGGGTGAAAGCTTTCAAATACGGAGGAACGAAACTTGGAGGATAAGACCATTATCAACCTCTATTTTCAACGGAACCAGCGGGCGATCACGGAGACCGCGGCCAAATACGGGGCTTACTGTACCACCGTGGCAGAGAATGTGCTGGGCTGTCCCGAGGACACCGAGGAGATTGTCAACGATACCTGGCTGGCGGCCTGGAACGACATTCCCCCCAGCGAGCCCGGCTGCCTGCGGGCTTACTTAGGTCGGCTGACCCGGAATCTTGCCATCAGCCGCTATCGCCTTTTCCGGTCTAAAAAACGTTATTCCGGCATGGAGACCCTGCTCTCGGAGCTGGAAGACGTCATCCCCGGGGGCAGAACCCCGGAGGAGGAATTGGAGGGACGGGAGCTGGCCCGAACCCTGCAAAATTGGGTGGACAGCCTGGAGGCTCCGGAGGGGCAGCTCTTTGTCCGGCGATACTGGCATGGGGTATCCGTCAAGGAGCTGGCCCGGGAGGCCGGCATTACCCAGAACGCCATGACCCAGCGGCTGCTGCGGCTGCGTCAGAGCCTTCGGAAACGATTGGAACAGGAAGGAGTTGCAATATGAAATCGGAGAATATTTATAACGCCATTACGGAGCTTCGGGACGATCAGGTGCTGGCAGGGGAGACAAAGCTGCCCCGGGCGGTTCGTCCGGCCCGGTTCCGGCGGCTGGGAGCGCTGGCGGCAGTCCTGGCGGCGGTGGTTTTGGTGGGGGTGCTGGCAGGGCCCCGGTGGTTTCGCAGCGTTAACGAAACAGGAGAAACACAGAATAGTTCCGTAATGACCTGCGGCTCCGTGGACCTGTCGGAATTCAGTCTGGTCCGGGCAAGCTATCCCAAAATGGCACCCTATCCCCAGGAATACAGCCGGGAGAAGTGGGAGACCTGGCAGGAGAGCTACGAGGCCCTGCACACGGGGTCCTATTGCACCGAAGAACTGTCTGACTACCTCAAGACGGCGCTTCCCACGCTGCTGTCCGGCGCGGGGACGGAAAACCGGGTGGTTTCTCCCCTGAATCTGTATGTGGGGCTGGCCATGCTGGCGGAGTGCTCGGCGGGGGAGACCCAGGCTGAGATTCTGGCGCTGCTGAACGTCCCCGACATGGAGACCCTGCGGGAGCAGGCCAATACCCTTTGGAAATCCAACTACTGCGACGACGGAAGATTGACGGAGCTGCTGGCTGCTTCCCTCTGGCTTCAGAACGGCCGGGACTACAACATGGACACCATCAATACCCTGGCGTCCAACTATTACGGCTCCGTGTTTGCCGGGGAAATGGGCAGCGCGGATTATGACGCCGCCCTGCAGGCCTGGATCAACGAGCAGACCAAAAACCTGATGGAAGAACAGGTCGGAAACGTGAAGCTGGATGCGGAGACCGTGCTGGCTCTGGTCACGACTGTCTATTACAATGCGGAATGGATGGCGAGCTTTGCACAGACCGAATCCGGGACCTTCCACAGCCCCCAGGGAGACGTGACCTGCCAGTTCATGCAGGGCTCGGAGTTCGGCGTGAACGTCTATGAGGGCGACGGCTTCCTTGCCGGGGAGAAATGGCTGAAGAGCAGCGGAGCCCTTGGCGGCGGGGCGATGTACTTTGTGCTGCCCGACGAGGGCTTGAGCCCGGAGGACCTGCTGAGCAGAACAGATTTCCTGCAATTCCTCACCGGACAGGCAGGGGAGAACGGCCCCGAGCAAAAGGAAGCAATGCTGTGTCTGACGGTGCCCAAGTTTGACGTCAGTTCCCAGCTTCCGCTGCAGCAAAAGCTGGAGGAGCTGGGTATGCAGACGGCCTTTCAGGAAAGCAAGGCGGATTTCTCTCCGGTGTTCTCGGAGGATGAAGGAATCTTCCTGAGCGAGGTTCAGCACGGAGCCCGGCTCTCCATCGACGAGATCGGCATCACGGGGGCTGCCTATACGGAGAGTGAATTTGCCTGCGCTGCCGCAGAGGAGGTTAATCTAATCCTGGACCGCCCTTTCCTCTTTGTGGTCACCAACGCGGAAAAGCTGCCCATCTTTGTGGGAATCGTCAACAACCCCGTTGAAGAATCGCAGCAGGGATCAGGGCTCAAAGTCCGCGGCGCGGGCCATTAGTCTGCCATAGGGATCAGGGATCGGGGATTGTGTTGCCCTGATCCCTGATTCCTTACGCAGGAAAAAAGGCTTGCAAAATTATGTAAACTATGGTATCGTAGAACTATGTTACGGCACGATTCTATGATACCGGAGGGTTTTCCATGTGCAAGCGTTTTTTCGTGCTCTTCTTGATATGCGGTTTGCTGTGTTCCGTTCTGCCTCCCGTTTCGGCGGCGGAAGGGAAAGAAACAGCCTTCGCGGAGACGGTTGATTCCGCCGATCTGGTCCGCAACAGCGACAGCGAGGCGGCTTTCGACGGCACCTGCTGGTATGTGGACACCATGGGCGAGGGCTGCCTGCTGGCGGCCCGGGTGGATTCGGAAATCCGCTGCCGCGACAGCCGGACCGACCCGGACCCGGTGATTGCGCCAGTGACCGAGTGGCCCGTGGACCAGGTGCTGTACTGGGAAGGACGGCTGCTGGTCAGCGCCGGAAACCGGCTTCTGACCCTGGAGCCGGTTTCCGGGGCGGTTTTGGACTGCCTGGAATTTGACGCGCCGGTGGACCGCTTCGCCCGCAGTCCTGCGGGACTGTACGTTCTTACCGGCGGGGAGATTCGTCTCCTGGGCGCTGGGGAGCAGATCATTGTTTCCGACGGCGTGACCCGTTTCTGGCTGGAGGACCCGGACAGGCTCTGCTTTATGCGGGATGAATCCGTGATTCACAGTCTGAGCCTTTCTACCGGGGCCGTGAGCGACGCCCCCAACCGGAGCTCGGAGCTGGGGAACGTGCTGGTGCCCGCGTCGGAGAACAAGGGCATGGGGCTGATCGGCGTCCGGCAGAAGTTCCCCCACGGGAAATACTGGAACCATATGCCGGACCTGGGTACCGGCATGGAATTCAACAACCAGGACGGCTGGACGGAGATTCCCTGCCCGAAGCACAACGGCTACTGCGGCACCTCCAAACAGTCCTGCAACGGCTATGCCCCGGAGGGGGAGGAGCTGTCCTATCAGTGCTGGGGCTACGCCGATAAACTGGGCCACGACGTGTCCGGCTGCGACCCGCAGAAGTTGTCCGAGGGCGACAGCTGGAAAAAGCTCTACTACAAGGCCAGCCTGAACAACCTCAAGGCAGGAGACATTATCCGCTTCAACCGCTACGGCAATTCCAAGTATGCCCACACCATCTATGTTACCGCTGTCAGCGGCGACACCATCACCTATACCGACTGCAACTTCGACGGCAGCTGCGTGATCCGCTGGGATCAGACGATTTCCCTTTCTACGGTCCGATCCTGGTTTGTCTTCCTGCTCTGTGCGCCTGCGGCGGCGACGGTGGAGCCCACCTGGCCTCTGATGGTCAACGCTGTCCTGGACGGAACTCCCGCTGCCTCCGCCGAGGGCTGGGCAGTTTTCGACGTGCTGCTGAACGGAGAACCCGCAGCCACGGGAGTCTCTTCCTTCCACCGGGACCTTCTTCCCGGCACCACCTACGAAATCCGCGGTGTTGCGCCGAATGCCGGTATTCTGTTTGACCAGGCGGGAGCGGGAGAGTTGCGTGGAACGGTGGGGGAGGAGCCCGTGGAGCTTACCCTGTCCCTGGACCACTACTATCTGAACGAGGCAGGGGAGACGGTCAAAACCACCCTGACCGATTTGCCCGGGCAGACCCACTGGTCCTATCGGCCCATCTGCTGGGCCCTGGAGCAGGGAATCGCGGGAGGCGTCTCCGTCACCCGCTTTGCGCCCTCGGAGATCTGCACCCGGGCCCAGATCGTGACCTTCCTCTGGGCCTTCGCGGGCCGTCCGGAGCCGGAAGGGGACAGCCTGCCCTTCCTGGACGTGAAGGAGTCCAGCTATTTCTTCCGGCCGGTCCTCTGGGCCCTGGAGGCGGGAATCACCGCAGGACGGAGCGATACCGAATTTGCTCCCAACGCCCCCTGCTCCCGGGGAGAGGTAGTGACCTTCCTCTGGAACCTGGCAGGGCGTCCGGAGGCGGAGTCCGTCCCGGAACCGGAGCAGCCAGACGGTCCCTTCGCGGATGTGGGCCCCGATGATTTCTACTATTTTCCGGTCCTCTGGGCCGTGGACGCCGGCATCACCGGCGGCACCGGACCTCAGACCTTCTCTCCCCAAAAAACCTGCAACCGGGCGGAGATTTTGACCTTCCTTCGGGCGGTTTCCGGGAATCTGACGCCCGAATCTCCGGAGGCGGCGGAATAACGAAAAGAACAAGGATCAGGGGTTCCCGCTTTCCCCGATCCTTGTTTTCCGTTCCATGAAAAAATCCACACTTTCCCCTTGCAATTTGTGTCCCAAAACTGTATAATACACAAGATAGGTTATGATGGGGGGAAAGGTTTTCCCATTTATGGAGGCTGCGATGGGCGGATATGTGAAAGCGCTGCGATATCTCGTCTGGCTGACCCAGCTGGGCCTGTCTGTGGCGGTGCCCCTGGCGGGCTTTATCCTCCTGGGGGTCTGGCTGCACAACAGCAAGGGCTGGGGCGGCTGGACCGTGGCGGTGGGCGTTGCCCTGGGCATTCTCGGCGCTGCCGGAGGACTCTGCAACAGCTTCAAAACCCTCAACCAAATGCTGAAACAGGATGAGGATAAGCCCCCCAAGGGGTATAATCGGCATGAGTAATCCCCCCTGTTTACGATTATGAATTATGAGTAATGAGTGATATGAACGACAAACAACAGACTCGCCGGGAGCTTTTGATCTTTGCTCTGGGGGAGCTGATCTGCCTGGGACTGATCTACGGGGCCTACGCCCTGTTGGGGAAGCTGGATTCCAAGGTCCTGCTGGGCGGGGCCGTAGGTATGGTGACCGCGGTTTTGAACTATTTTCTTATGGCAGTCACGGTCTATGCCGCCGCGGCCAAGGCCGAGGCAGGAGACCCTGTCCGGGCCAAGCGCATGGTCAGCCTTTCCATGCTGGGCCGCTTCGCCCTGATGGTTGCCATTTTGGTGATCGGGGCCAAGAGCGGCCAGTGCGACGTGATTGCCATGGTAATCCCCCTGCTCCTGTTCCGGGTGCTGATCTTTGTGGGCGAATTCTTCAGAAGAAAGGACGGCTGATTTATGACGATCAACGGACCGAAAATATACTTCACCATCCCCATCTTCGGCGGCATTCCCATCACCCAGACCCTGGTGACCTCTTTTATCGTGACCGTCATCCTCTGCGTGACCGGCGTGCTGATGGGCAGAAATCTCACCAAGCGCCCCGGCAGGCGTCAGGTCCTGGCGGAGAAGGCCGTCAGCGTCATCACCGGGATGGTCAAAGAGGCCATGGGGGACCACAACGCATATTGGACTCCTTTCATCGCCACGGTATTTCTGTCCTCTCTGCTGGGCACCTTCCTGGGCATGACCGGCATCCTTCGCTCCTCTACCGCAGATATCAGCACCACCATGACCTGGGCGCTGCTTGTCAGCGTGATCTGCTGGTATCAGTCCATCAAGAACAACGGCTTCCTGGCCTGGCTGAAGGGCTTTACCGAGCCCATCGCCGTCATGACGCCCATGAATATTGTCTCTGAAATCGCCCAGCCCGTGTCCCTGGCCTTCCGTCACTTCGGCAACATTGCCGGCGGCGGCGTCATCACGGCGCTGATCTACTGGGCCCTGTCCGGGGCCTCTGCCGGAGTTTTGAAGCTGATCGGCGAGAGCTCCATTGCGGTGCCGCTGGTGCTGCTGGCGGTGGGCGTGGGCCTGTTGCTCCTGTCCCGGCCCAAGGCCGGGGGCAAGCGGAAAAAGCTGCCCTTCCTGCTGGGCCTGGTCTGCACGGTCCTGGCGGGCCTTCGGCTGCTGGACTGGCTCTGGAGCCTCACCGGCCGGGCTTATCCCGAATTGAGCGGCCTGGGCTGCGGCCTGGCCTGGTTTGCCGCCCTGGCGGTGCTGTTGGCGGGAATCGTCCTGCTGATTGGCCGGAAGGACAAGACCGGAACCGTTTTGGGCATTGTGCTGGCGGCTCTGGGCTTCCTGGCAATTTGCTTTGTCTCCGAGGGCCCCATGGGGGTTCCGGTTCTGACCCTGGGCCTGCCTGCGGTGCTGTCCCTCTACTTTGACGTCTTTTCCGGCGTGATCCAGGCCTTTGTGTTCAGCCTGCTCACCATGATCTATATCTCCGGCAACTGCCCCGCACCCGAGGAGAAAACCAATCCGTAATCCATTAGGATGAACCCCTGATTCACATACACATTCATTTTTTAGGAGGAAACAAAATTATGGGTATTGAAGCTGCGATCGTCAAGGCTGCCTGCGCCCTGGGCGCCGGTCTTTGCATGGGTATCGGCGCCATCGGCCCCGCCATCGGCGAAGGCAACGCCGTGGGCAAGGCTCTGGAAGGCATGGCCCGTCAGCCCGAATCCACCAGCAACCTGCGTACCAATATGCTCGTCGGCTGTGCCGTCGCTGAGACCACAGGTATCTACTCCCTGGTTATCGCCCTTCTTCTGCTCTTCGTGTTCTGAGCGAAGCATTTGAAAATTCAAAAAAAGGAGGGATGGCCAAGTGACGGAGTTTGAGAATTTTATCGGCTTTAATCCCTGGACTGCTATGTTCACCCTGCTGAACATGGTGCTCACGTTTCTCATTTTAAAGAAATTCCTCTTCAAGCCTGTCAACAAAATGATTGACGACAGGCAGAATGAGATTGACAAGATCTACGCTGACGCCCACACCGCCAGAGAGGACGCGGAGACCATGCGGGAGGACTATACCCGCAAGCTCTCTGAGGCCAAGGAAAGCTCCGCCCAGATCGTGGCGGAGGCCACACAGGAGGCCAACCGCCGCAGCGACGAGATCATCCGGCAGGCCCGCCAGGACGCTGACGCCCTGCGCCAGAAGGCCGGAGCGGATATCGAGCTGGAAAAGAAAAAAGCCCTCAATGAGGTCAAGGGAGATATCTCCCGGATTGCCTTGGATATCGCCGGTAAGGTGGTGGAGCGGGAACTGGACGAAAAGGATCAGACCCGCCTGATCGAAGGCTTCCTGCGTGAGATGGGGGATCAGGTATGACCCAGATCGCCAAGAATTACGCCGATGCCCTCTATGAGCTGGCCCGGGAGGCCGGAGCGGAGCAGCAGGTCTATGAGCAGCTCCGGGAGGTCAGGGAGCTGCTGGAGGAAAATCCGGATTACGTGGTTTTGCTTAGCGCCCCCAATCTGCCCAAAGAGGAGCGGCTGGCTGTGCTGGACGAGGCCTTTTCCGGCCGGATTCACCCCTATCTGCTGAATCTGCTGAAGATTCTCTGCGAGCGGGGGCATATTCGGGAGCTGAAGGACTGCGCCATCCAGTATCGCCGCCGGCGAAACGCCGACCTGGGCATCCTGGACGCGGTGGCTGTCACCGCCGTCCCCATGGGAGAGACGCTGCGGGAGAAGCTGCGCCAAAGGCTGCAGGGCATCACCGGGAAACAGGTGGACCTGGAATACCGGATCGATCCCGCGGTCCTGGGCGGCATTCGCCTGGAATACGACGGCAAGGCTCTGGACGGAACCGTAAAAACCAGACTGGCCGGTATTGAGAAAACGCTTTCCGAAACGGTTATTTAATTGCAAACCTGTAGGAGCCGGGCGCAAAGCGACACGAGCTGTGCCCGCATCGACCCATCCTGCCCTGTCTTATTTGAATGAAAACGAAAGAAAGCAGGTAAACCATGGAATTCAGACCGGACGAGATTACGAAGATCATTCGTTATCAGATCAAGAATTACGAAACGAAAATTGAACAGAGCGAGACCGGCACCATCATCTCCCTGGGCGACGGCATTGCCCGGGCTGCGGGACTGGAAAAGTGCATGGTCAACGAGCTGGTGGAATTTCCCAACGGCACCTACGGCATGGCCCAGAACCTGGAGGAGCACTCCGTTTCCCTGGTTATCCTGGGCTCCGATGCGGGCATCCGGGAGGGCGATACCGTCAAGCGTACCGGCAAGGTGGTCTCCGTCCCCGTGGGCGAGCAGCTGATCGGCCGGGTGGTGAACGCTTTGGGTGAGCCCATCGACGGCAAGGGCAGGCTGTCCATCCAGCAGTTTCGGCCCATTGAAATGCCGGCGCCCGGCGTTATCGAGCGGAAATCCGTCGCCGTTCCCCTCCAAACCGGCATTAAGGCCGTTGACGCCATGATTCCCATTGGCCGGGGTCAGCGTGAGCTGATTATCGGCGACCGCCAGACCGGCAAGACCACCATCGCGTTGGATACCATCCTGAACCAGAAGGGGAAGGACGTGATCTGCATTTACGTGGCCATCGGTCAGAAGCGCTCCACTGTGGCGCAGATTGTCAATACCCTCACCATGGGCGGGGCCATGGACTACACCATCGTGGTTTCCGCCACCGCCTCGGAGCTGGCCCCCATGCAGTACATTGCCCCCTACGCGGGCTGCACCATGGGCGAGTATTTCATGGCCCAGGGCAAGGACGTGCTGGTGGTCTACGACGACCTGTCCAAGCACGCGGTGGCTTACCGCGCCATCTCCCTGCTGATCCGCCGGCCCCCCGGACGGGAGGCCTACCCCGGCGACGTTTTCTACCTCCACTCCCGTCTGTTGGAGCGGGCGGCCCGGATGGCCCCGGAATTTGGCGGCGGCTCCCTGACGGCTCTGCCCATCATCGAAACCCAGGCGGGCGACGTTTCCGCCTATATTCCCACCAACGTCATCTCCATTACCGACGGCCAGATCTTCCTGGAGACTGAGCTCTTCCACGCCGGCGTCATGCCCGCCATCAACCCGGGCATTTCCGTCTCCCGCGTGGGCGGCGCCGCCCAGATCAAGGCGCTGAAAAAGGTGGCCGGTTCCCTGAAGCTGCTCTACTCTCAGTACCGGGAGCTCCAGAGCTTTGCCCAGTTTGGCTCTGACCTGGACAAGGACACCAAGGAACGGCTGGCCCAGGGCGCCCGCATCGTGGAGGTGCTGAAGCAGTCCAACAATGAGCCCGTTCCTGTGGAGCTCCAGGTCTGCATCATCTACGCCGTGGTCAACGGCTATCTGAAGGACGTCGAGGTCAGTCAGGTCCATGAGTTTGAGCAGGGCCTGTTCCGCTGGCTGGATTCCCACGAGCCCAAGCTGCTCCGGGATATTGTGGATACCAAGGTTCTCTCTGAGGAGAGCGAGGAAACCCTGAAGTTTGCGCTGAACGCGTATATCGTAGAGTTCCAAAAGACCCATTGAGGAAGGAGGCATGACACATGGCTGGCGTTTCCATGAAGGACATTAAGCTCCGGATCAAGAGCATGGAAAGCACCAAGCAGATCACCAAGGCCATGGAAATGGTCGCTGCCTCCAAGCTGCGCCGCGCCCAGGAGCGGGTGGCCAGCTCCCGCCCCTACTTTGAGATTTTGTATGATACTCTGAACACCATCGCCAACAACACCGAGGACTTTTCCTCCCCCTACCTGGAAAAACGGAAGATCAGGAAAACCTGTTTCGTGGTCATCGGCGGCGACCGGGGGTTGGCCGGCGGCTATAACAGCAATGTGTTCAAGCTGGCCTACGGCCGGATGGAGGGAAAAGACGTCTGCGTGGTTCCCATCGGCAGGAAGTGTCTGGATTTCTTCCGGGCCAGAAAGCAGGAAATCCTTACCGACGCCTACGCCGTGGCGGCGGACGTCCATGTGGGCGACTGCTTCACCCTGGCGAAGATGCTGAGCAAGGGTTTCCTGGAAGGGGAGTTTGATGCGGTATGCGTGGTCTACACCAACTTCGTCTCCATGCTCTCCCAGTCTCCCGCCGTGTTGGATCTGCTGCCCCTGGCCTACCATGGCCGTCCCGGGGAGCGGGCTTCCGAGTGTCTGACCCTCTATGAACCGGACAGCATTTCCGTGTTTGACGCCATTATCCCGGAGTATTTGGGCGGCCTGATCTACGGTGCCCTCTGCGAGTCTGTGACCTCCGAGCAGGGCGCCAGGCGCACCGCCATGGACGCCGCCACCAAAAACGCCGAGGAAATGATCTCCGGTTTGAGCCTGCGGTACAACCGGGCCCGCCAGGGCGCAATTACCCAGGAAATCACAGAGATCGTCGCCGGCGCGGAGCAATAATCAATTCTTCCTTATAGGCCTTTCCCCTTGGGGGAAGGTGTCCCGGTGCGCACACTGGGGCGGATGAGGGGGGTCCCGAAAACACTGCAGCTTCCCTGAACTCTGAACTCTGAACAAGGAGTAACGAATATGTCTAACAAGAACAAAGGCACCGTGGTCCAGATCATGGGCCCTGTCATGGACGTCCGCTTTGAAGACGGCAATCTGCCGTCGCTGCTGAACGCCATTGAGGTCTATAACGGCGACACCAAGCTGACCGCCGAGGTGGCCCAGCATATCGGTGATGATGTTGTCCGCTGCGTGGCCATGTCCTCCACCGACGGCCTCCAGCGCGGTATTGAGGCCGTTGATACCGGCAAGCCCATCACCGTCCCCGTGGGCGAGGAGTGTCTGGGCCGGATGTTCAACCTCCTGGGTCGTCCCATCGACAATATGCCCGCGCCCGTCACCGTGGAACGCTGGCCCATCCACCGGGCAGCGCCCAGCTATGACGAGCAGGAGAGCACCACCGAGATTCTGGAAACCGGCATTAAGGTCGTGGACCTGATCTGCCCCTATGCCAAGGGCGGCAAAATCGGTCTCTTCGGCGGCGCCGGCGTGGGCAAGACCGTGCTGATCCAGGAGCTGATCTACAACATCGCCACCGAGCACAACGGCTATTCCGTTTTCACCGGTGTCGGCGAGCGGACCCGGGAAGGCAACGACCTCTATTATGAAATGAAGGAATCCGGCGTTCTGTCCAAGACCGCCCTGGTCTACGGCCAGATGAACGAGCCCCCCGGAGCCCGTATGCGGGTGGGCCTGGCCGGTCTGACGATGGCAGAGTATTTCCGGGACGTGAAAAACCAGGACGTGCTGCTGTTCATTGACAACATTTTCCGCTTCACCCAGGCGGGCTCCGAGGTTTCGGCTCTGCTGGGCCGTATGCCCTCCGCCGTGGGCTACCAGCCCACCCTGGCCACGGAAATGGGCGCCCTCCAGGAGCGCATCACCTCCACCAACAAGGGCTCCATCACCTCCGTCCAAGCGGTCTACGTGCCTGCCGACGACCTGACGGACCCTGCCCCTGCCACCACCTTTGCCCATTTGGACGCCACCACGGTTCTGGACCGCGGCATTGCCTCCCTGGGCATCTATCCCGCTGTGGATCCCCTGGACTCCACCTCCCGCATCCTGACCCCGGAGATCGTGGGCCGGGAGCATTACGAAGTGGCCCGGGGCGTGCAGCGGATTCTCCAGCGCTATAAGGAACTCCAGGACATCATCGCCATCATGGGCATGGACGAGCTCTCTGAGGAGGATACCCTGACGGTCAACCGGGCCCGAAAGGTCCAGCGCTTCCTGTCCCAGCCCTTCCACGTGGCCGAGCAGTTCACCGGCTACGACGGCAAGTACGTCCCCCTGAAGGAGACGGTCCGGGGCTTCAAGGAGATCATCGAGGGCAAGCATGACGAAATCCCCGAGTCCTATTTCCTTTTCGCCGGTTCCATCGACGAGGTGGTGGAGAAGTACAAGAAGGGGCGTGAAGGGAAATGACCTTCCATCTGCAAGTGGTGACCCCCGACGGCCTGGCCTTTGAGGGCGAGGCGGAGAAGCTCACCGTCCGCACCCAGGATGGGATCATCGGCATTCTGCCCCGGCATATTGACTACGTGGCCCCCCTGGGTATGGGGGAGGCCGTCATCACCGAGCCCGAAGGCAAGGTTCGCCGGGCAGCCTGCATCGGCGGCATGGTGGCCGTTCAAAGCGGCGCCGTCCGTCTGGTGGCCACCACCTTTGAATGGGCGGACCAGATTGATCTGGAGCGGGCCAAGGCCGCCGAGGAGAAGGCCCGGGCCATGATGGCTCGGGATGGCCTGTCCCAGTGGGACCTGAAGCTGGCGGAAGCCAAGCTCCACCGGGCTCTGGTACGCCAATCC
>JAGABH010000014.1 GCA_017614755.1 Oscillospiraceae bacterium | reverse complement strand
GTGGAGCTGACCTGCATGCTGCTCTCGATCCTGAGACTGCTGCAGCCGAATCTGCTGCTGCCCGCCACCACCGCCCTGGGCACCCTGGACCCCATGGGGAGAGAAAAGGGTCTGCGCTCCGGGGCCAATGTGGTGATGCCGAACCTCTCCCCGGTCTCGGTCCGCAAGAAATACGCCCTCTACGACAACAAGATCTGCACCGGGGACGAATCCGCCCAGTGCCTCGTCTGTTTGGAGACCCGCATCCGATCCGTCGGCCGCAGCATCGCCATCGACCGCGGAGACCCGGCTGCCTTAGATTACAATTGAAAATTGATAATTGATAATTAAGAATTACGGAAGGATTTAAACTATGATCACGTACAATCCAAAGTCCATGAACCCGGACGAATTCATCAACGATCAGGAGATCCGGGAGACCCTGACTTACGCCGACGCCAATAAGGACAATCTCGAGCTTATCAACGAGATCCTGGAGAAGGCCCGCCCCGTCAAGCAGGGCAACGGCTGCTACTGCCGCGGTCTGAGCCACCGGGAAGCCTCCGTGCTTTTAGCCTGCGAGGATCCCCAGGTGCTGGAGCGCATCTATAAAATCGCCGAGGAGATCAAGCTGGCCTTCTACGGCAACCGCATCGTGCTCTTTGCCCCGCTGTACCTGTCCAACTACTGCGTCAACGGCTGCGTCTACTGCCCCTACCATCTGAAAAACAAGCACATCGCAAGAAAGAAGCTCACCCAGGAGGAGGTCAAGCAGGAGGTCATCGCCCTGCAGGACCTGGGCCACAAGCGTCTGGCCATCGAGGCCGGCGAGGACCCCAAGAACAACCCCATCGAGTATATCCTGGAGTGCATCAACACCATCTACTCCATCAAGCACAAGAACGGCGCCATCCGCCGGGTCAATGTGAACATCGCCGCCACCACCGTAGAAAACTACAAAAAGCTCAAGGACGCCGGCATCGGCACCTACATTCTCTTCCAGGAGACCTACCACAAGGAGAGCTATCTGAAGCTCCACCCCACCGGCCCCAAGCACGACTACGACTACCACACCTCCGCCCATGACCGTGCCATGGAGGCCGGCATCGACGACGTGGGCCTGGGCGTTCTCTTCGGTCTGGAGCTCTACCGCTATGAGTTTGCGGGTCTTCTGATGCACGCAGAGCACTTAGAGGCTGTCCACGGGGTAGGCCCCCACACCATCTCCGTCCCCCGGGTCAAGCCTGCCGACGACATCGACCCGGAGGAGTTCAACAACTCCATCTCCGACGAGATGTTCGCCAAGATCACCGCCTGCATCCGGCTGGCTGTGCCCTACACCGGCATCATCATCTCCACCCGGGAGACGGAAGAAACCCGCTCCAAGCTCCTTCGCCTTGGCGTCAGTCAGGTCAGCGGCGGCTCCCGGACCTCCGTGGGCGGCTACGCGGGATATACCCCCGAGGAGCGTCCCCACGACACGGAGCAGTTTGACGTTTCCGACCAGCGCTCTCTGGACGAGGTGGTTCGCTGGCTCATGGAGAACGGCCACATTCCCTCCTTCTGCACCGCCTGCTACCGGGAGGGCCGCACCGGCGACCGGTTTATGAGCCTGTGCAAGTCCGGGCAGATTCTCAACTGCTGCCACCCCAACGCCCTGATGACCCTGACAGAGTATCTGGTGGACTACGCCAGCCCCGAGACCAAGGCCATCGGCTTCAAGATGGTGGAAGCGGAATTGAAGAAGATTCCCAGAGACAAGGTCCGGGAAATCGCAAGGGAGCACATCGAGGCCATCAAGGCCTCCAACGCCAGAGATTTCAGGTTCTGATCGCCATGCTGAAAGGGCCGATGTAGGCATCGGCCCCTACGGAGTGAGGTAGTACACATGAGTTTGAATGAAACTGTTTCCGCCGAGCGGCTCCACATTGCCTTCTTCGGCAAGCGCAACGCGGGAAAATCCAGCCTGGTGAACGCCGTCACCGGCCAAAAGCTGGCCGTGGTCTCCCCGGTCAAGGGCACCACCACCGACCCGGTGAAAAAGGCCATGGAGCTGCTGCCCCTGGGCCCTGTGGTGATCATCGACACCCCGGGCTGTGACGACGAGGGCGAGCTGGGCCAGCTGCGGGTGGAAAAGACCAATGATGTCCTGAACAAGACCGACGTGGCCGTGCTGGTCTACGACGCGGCCCTCGGCATGAGCGCCGAGGACGAGGCTCTGCTGGAAAAGCTGAACGCCCGGAAGATTCCGGTGATTTTGGCTGCGAATAAGGCGGACCTTGCGGAATGCGGCATGCAAAATGGCAGGGATCAGGGTTCTGCAGCGGCGCACACCTGTGCGCCACGGGACGCGATTCTCGTCTCCGCCCTCACCGGCCAGGGCGTGAACGAATTAAAAGAGCGGCTGGCGGAGCTGGGGCGCTCTGCCAAGGCGCCGAAATACATTCTGGCCGACCTGGTCTCCCCCGGCGACACCGTGATTTTGGTGATCCCCATTGACGAGAGCGCCCCCAAGGGCCGCCTGATTCTCCCCCAGCAGCAGACCCTGCGGGAGCTGCTGGACCTCCACTGCGTTCCCATCTGCTGCCAGGTGGAGGAAATCCCTGCCGTGCTGAACAATCTGAAAAAAACGCCCCGCCTGGTAGTCACCGACTCCCAGGCCTTTGGAAAAGTCTCCTCCCTGGTCCCGGCGTCTGTTCCCCTTACCTCCTTTTCGATTCTCTTTGCCCGGTATAAAGGCCAGCTTGCCACGCTGGCCGCCGGGGCCAGGGCTCTTTCCGAACTGAAAGACGGCGCCCGGGTGCTGATTTCCGAGGGCTGCACCCACCACCGCCAATGCAACGACATCGGCACGGTGAAAATCCCCCTCTGGGTCCGGGGCTATACCAGAAAGGCCCTGGAATTCTCCTTCACCTCCGGGGGCGAGTTTCCCGAGGACCTGTCCGGCTATGATCTGGTGATTCACTGCGGCGGCTGTATGCTCAACGAGGCCGCCATGCAGCACCGGATCGCCGTCGCAGAGGCCGCAGGCGTCCCCATGGTCAACTACGGCGTCGCCATCGCCCAGATGCACGGAATCCTGACTCGGAGTCTGGAGCCGTTCGTGCGCGAATTGCCCGACTAAGGGTTCGCTGCACGCAAATACCCCCCCAGGCAAATCCGCGGATTTGCCTGGGGGGTATTGTGTTTCCCGTTAATCGTCAGAGCGTCAGCCACTCGAATGGGTATTCGGAAAGGAGTTCCTTCTGATGCGTGGAGAGGAGAAGCGTGCGTCCGTGGAGCTCTCGCAGGATGAAATCAGCCGTCTGGCAGAGGGTCGTTTCGTCGAGGCCGGTGAAGGGCTCGTCCATGAGCACGCAGTCGCTGTCGGCCCACAGGGCCCGGGCAATGGCCACCCGGCGCTGCATCCCGCCGGAGAGCTCCCCAACGGGCTGATTGATGCTGTTTTTCGGCAGAAGGCCCGACAGAAAGCGAGCGGCTTCTTCCCGATCCCTTCGACCGCCCCGCACGAAGAGCAGTTGGTCCACGGCGCTGCGTCCGGGCAGGAGACGGTCCGTCTGGAAGACGGCGGAGTATCGGACCCCCTGGGTCACCGTACCGGCGTCCGGGGCCAGCAGGCCCAGCAGAATCCGCAGCAGCGTGGTTTTGCCCCGGCCCGAGGGGGCCGTCAGACCGTAGAGGCCGCCGTCTTTCAGCGTCAGATCAAAATGTTCAAAAATGGTCTTTTCTCCAAAGCGGTGGGAAAGCTCCTTGATTTGGATGTCCATCACTTCCCCACCCTTCTAAGCAGCCACAGCACGGCCTTCTCAAAGACGGTACTGAGCAGAATCACGGTCAGCGTCCAGGCAAAGAGCTCTGCCGTGGCCATGTAGACCTTGGACAGATACAGCTGTTCGCCGATGGAATGCAGGGGCGTACCGATGACCTCTGCGGCGATGCCCGCCTTCCAGCTCATGCCCAGGGCCGAGGTGCAGGCGCCCATCAGATAGGGCCACAGGGCGGGCCGGTAGACCTGCCAGGCCCTCCGCCCCGCCGGTACCCGGAACACCTTGGAGAGCTCCAGCAGCTCCGGGTTGGTGCTTTCCAGACCGGAAAGGGCGGCAAAATAGATTTGGGGAAAGACAATCAGCAGAGCCACGATCACCGCCAGGCTGGAAGAGCCGAACCAGACCAGGATCAGGATGATAAAGGAGGCTACCGGCACTGTCTTCACCATGGTCAGCAGCGGGGAAAGCAGGGTGCGAAGCAGGGAAAAGCGGAAGGCCGCGATTCCCACAAGCAGTCCCAGGACCAGGGCCAGGAAAAAGCCCAGGGCAATCCTGCCCAGGGAGCCCAAAACCGCGCTCCAGTAGGCAGCGGTGGGGACCAGCGCCCAAAGCGCCCGCAGAGTATCGATGGGGGACGCGAAAATGACGGGTTTCGCCACAAGCATAGACACAGCCTGCCAAACCCCCAGCCAGAACAGGGTGACAAGCAGTCCCCGAAGAAAGCGGCGCGGTGATTTGGCAGGCTTCATGGTTTATTCTCCCGTGTAGTAGAACTCGTCGGCGGGCATCTTCTCGCCCACGGCCTTGGGATTCTGATCGTAGAGGGTCTTCAGATAGCCGGAGAGCAGGGTCTTCATTTCACCGCCGGTGATGCAGACCAGGTTGCAGTAGGGAATGGCCTTTTCCGCAATGGGAGCCTTGGCGACGATGCCCATGTTCACAATGAGCTCCGCGGCGGCGGCGGGATCCCGGTTCACGTTGTCCACGCCGAGAAGGCAGTCCTTGACAAAACCGCTGACCATGTCGGGATTCTTCTCGATGATCTCATTGCGGACCACCGTGACGCCGGTGACCAGAGAGCTGTCCGAAGAGATGTTCTTCCATTCCGCCGTCAGGTCCAGGGCGATACGGAGCTGATCGTTCTGCATGGTGGCCGCGGTGACAAAGGGCTGGGGCAGCAGACCGATGGCCGCGAGATTCTCGCCCATGGCGGTCACAACCTCCTGGGCCTCGGATTTGAATTCCAGGGTGACCTTGTCTTCGATCCCGTTGGCGGCCAGCAGGTACCGCAGCGCGTACTCCGGGGTGGTACCCTTGCCGGTCATGTAAACAGTCTTCCCCTCCAGGTCCTTGACGGAGTGGATGGTATCGCCGTTCTCCACCACGTAGAGAACGCCAAGGGTGTTGATGGCCACCACGGAGAAGCCGCCGGCCTTGTTGAACAGGGCGGCCGCGGCGTTGGCGGGCAGTAGGGCGGCGTCGGCCTCGCCGTTTACCAGAGCGGCGGTAACCTCGTCCGCGGTGGTGCAGACGGTGGAGACGTAACGGACATCGGTTTTGCCCTCCTCACTGTCCCGCAGCATGGTGGCAATTCCCATGGAAGTGGGACCCTTCAGGGAGTAGACCCGCAGAACGCCGTTCTGGAAGCCGTTTTCCTTGGGGCGCTCTCTGGTGGCATTTTCCCCGCCGCCTTGTTGGGCCGCCTTGGAATAGGCAGAAGTCGAAACAACAGGCCGCTCCGTGCCGGCGGTCGTCTCCGTGTCGCTGCCGCAGGCGCAGAGGCCAAGCAGCAGGACAAATACAAGAATCATACTGAAAATGCGTTTCATGTTTATTCCTCCAAGCAATCATTCGATCAAACGGGACGAAGCTGTGCCGGTCCCGTTGGGTTTCAAAGCTCCTTTCCGCCCAGCCAGACGGCCTTGCGGTTCAGTTCAGCGTCGCAGACCACGAAATCAGCCAGCTTGCCGTTGGCAATGGAGCCCACCCGGTCCAGGGCATGAATCTGACGGGCAGGATTCCAGGTGGCCGCCCGGATGGCGTCCTCCCTGGGGATACCGAAGCGGACCGCGTTGCGCATACAGTCAAACAGATTGGTGGCAGAGCCGGCGATCGTGCCGTCCGCCAGACGGGCCACGTTCTCCGCCAGGAACACCTGCTGGCCTCCCAGCTCGTATTCCCCATCCGGCATACCGCAGCAGCGCAGGGCGTCGGAAATCAGAACCATCCGTTCCGCGCCGAAGAGCTTGAAGGCCATACGAACGGAGGCGGGATGGACGTGGATGCCGTCGCAGATCAGCTCCGCGGAGACGGCCTCGTTTTCAGAAGCCGCGCCGATGACGCCGGGCTTCCGGTGGTGAATGGGGGGCATGGCGTTGTAGAGATGGGTCAGATGGGTCACACCGGCGTCAATAGCCGCCTTGGCGTGCTCGTAATCGGAATCCGTATGGGCGATGGACACGGTGCAAAGCGCCTTGGCCCGCTCCACAAATTCCACAGAGCCCTCCAGCTCCGGGGCCAGGTCCACGATGGAAATCAGACCCTCGCTGTCCTCATAGAGCCTGCGGAAGGCCGCAAAATCCGGCAGACGCAGGTATTCCCCGTTTTGGGCGCCCTTTTTCTTCTCGGAGAAGAAGGGTCCCTCCATCTGGACGCCCAGCAGCCGGGCGCAGCCCGCCTCCGGGGTATTTTTCAGTCGAAGTCCGGCCTCCAGCGCCTTGGCAATGACCTCGTAGGGCAGGGTCATGGTGGCGGGGGCAAAGCTCGTCACGCCAACGCCCGCCAGATAGCGGGCCATCTTCACGTCGCCCTCATAGGAGCCGTCGGAGAAGTCGGCGTTGGAATTGCCGTGGTTGTGGACGTCGATGAGCCCGGGGATCACATAAGCCCCCCGAAAGTCCACGGCGTCCTCTTTTTCGATCAGGACGTCGCAGAATTTCCCGTCCTCCACGGAAAACCCGCCGGAGACGAATTTGAAGTCTTCTGTATAAATAAATGCGTTTTTGTAGTTCATAGGAACCTCCGGACTTGTTGAGTCACTAGTGACTAGTGACTGGTGACTAATGACTGGTGACTAGTCGCTGGTGACTGGTGACTGGCAACTTCCGGCAGAGAAGCAGCCGCAACCGCCTGCCCGACTCTCCGGGTCTTTTCATCCGGCAGCATGACCGCCATCTTCCCGTCCAGGGCGGGATATTCTTCCGCCATGACCCGCTTGCATTCCGCCAGGATGGTATCGCCGCCCTTGCCGGACATGACCCGGCCCAGGACGATCATGTGCTCCACGTCGTAGAACATGGCGTAGAGCTGCATGGTATGCCCCAAGTAGACGCCGATGGATTCATAGATCTTCACGGCTCTGGGATCATCCTGCTCCATGAGGCCCTGGACAACCTTCAGCTTTTCGGCAGGAGTCAGGCTCTCGTCCAGTTCAATTCCCGAGACGGGGGCCAGCTTGATGACAGCGTCCTGGGAGAAGTACTTGCAGCCCACGCCGATGTCATAGGACCACTCGTCCATCATAGCCTGTTCAGACAGGTCCACCGGGGCGAAGGCCAGCTCATTGAACCAGCCCAGAATGTTTCCCTTTTTGTCCACGTAGCCAACCGCCTCGCTGGTGCCCATGGCCATGCCCATGACGGCGGTGACCCCCAGGCCCATGGCGCCCGCCAGCGCGGTAACGTCGCCGTCGTTGGCAACCACGATGGGCACGTTCCCGTCGCCGATCTGGGCGGCGGCCCGGTCAAAGACGGTATGGACCAGCTTGCGGATTTCCTTTTCCCGAGGCACCTTGATGAACAGGGAGCTGACCATGGGCGCATTGCCGATAAACACACCGGCGGAGGAAACGCCGATGCCGTCCACCCGGGGCATCTTGGCAGCGGCGGTCTGAAATGCCTTGAGGATTTCATCGTAATGGTACTGGGGATCGGCCTGCGTCTTGGGATGCCAGACCACTTCTTCGGAGTAGACGGTCTTTCCGTCAATGACAGCGGAGACCTTCCGGTCGGAGCCGCCGGCGTCGAAGCCGATGCGGCAGCCCTCCATGTGTCCGCCCACGGAGACAGAAGAATCGTTTTCCCGGGGAAATTGGGAAGCGTCGGCGCAGGTCACGATCTCGAAGCCATTTTCAAAGACGTCGGACATAAACTGCACGTCGAACCAGCGCTTGCCGTTCTCCCCTTCGCCGTTTTCAAAGTAGACGTATTCCTTCGCCAGTCGAGCCGCGATGTCATTTGCCCCCAGGATGTAAACCCGAAAGCCGCCGATAGACCAGAGCAGGAATTTCACATAGCGCTCCACGAACCGATAGTCGGCCTCGGCCATTTCCTCGGTGCCGTAGATTTTCCCATGGCGGACAGTGATCTTGCCCTTGTCCCGCTCCACGGCGATGGATATGGGCTTGGAAGCGCCCTCCAGATAGGCCCGCATCCAGGGCCCCAGCGGAATAAAGCCGGGGTCCAGCTCGGGCATATTCTTCACAGCAAAATCAATTCCAAGATACCGCATAGCTTACCTCTCCATATAGCTTTTAATAATCTGCTGCATCTGATCCCACTTGGCTTCCATGTCCTGCACCAGCCGAAGCTGGGCCCGGGTGCGGACCAGATTATGATCGGGATACTGAGTCTTGAAATAGTGGTCGGATTCCAGATAGTCCGTCAGGAAACGGGCCGCCAGCTCCAGGGTGATGGTTTTGGCCCCCAAGGGAAGCAGCTCGATCTCCCGCTTGGTGAGGGAGTGGCAGCCGTCCAGATAGCCCTTGGTATAGACCTCGAACCGATGCAGGTCCATGGTCATGCGGCTGAGCTCCTGGACATCCTCCGGCGCGGTAGCCGCCCCGAAGCGGATGGAGTCTCCGAAGTCAAAGAGGCTGGAGCCGGGCATAACCGTGTCCAGGTCCAGGACGCAGAGGGCTTTTCTGGTTCTGGGGTCCAGCAGGACGTTATTAAGCTTGGTGTCGTTGTGGGTAACCCGGAGGGGAATCTCTCCGCTTTCCAGCAGACGCTGGATGGTGCCGGCCTCCTGCTCCCGCTCCAGAAGGAAATCTACCTCCCGCTGAACGTACTGGAGCCGGTCGCAGGCGTCCTCGTCCATGGCGATATGGAGCTGGCGGTAGCGGTCCGGGGTGTTGTGAAAGTTCGGGATGGTCTCATGCAGGGAGGCCGCCGGGAAATCCGCCAGCTGCTCCTGGAACCGGCCAAAGGCCACGGCGCTTTCGTAGAAATCTCCGTCCGTCTCCGGGGCCTCCAGACAGAAGCCGCCCACAAATTTGTAGCAGCGCCAGTAATGCCTCCGCTCATCCCGGTAATAATATTTCCCGTCTATGGCCGGAACAAAGTCCAGAACCTTGTTGGGGTCGTCCACCTTGGAGCGAATGTGCTGGGTCACAGAAATGACGTTCTCCATCAGCTGGACAGGCTTCTTGAACACGTGGGTATTGATTCGCTGGAGAATATACTGGGCGCCGTTGTCCGTTGTAATCTGGAAGGTATAGTTGATATTACCGTTGCCGAAGGGCTTGCAGGTCAACGGACGGCTGGATATTTGGAATTGATGAATGGCCTGTTGCATGAGGACCTCCAATTAACATACGTAATATTTGGTATTATAACAGGGTTCACAGGGAAAAGCAAATGTTTTCTGTAGAAACCCGCATTCTACAAAAATACTTCAAAGATGGCCCTCTACCAGGTTCTGGGTCCGGTAGAGCTGGGCGAACACGCCCTCCCGGGCCAGGAGTTCCTCCCGGGTCCCCTGCTCCCGGATTACGCCGTCGGCAATTACCACCACCCGGTTTGCCGCGTGGATGGTAGAAAGTCTGTGGGCGATAATCAGGGTAGTTCTGCCTTTGGCCAGCTCGTCGAAGGCCTTTTGAATTTTGGCCTCGGTAATGCTGTCCAGCGCGGAGGTGGCCTCGTCCAAAATCAGAATGGGCGGGTTTTTCAGGAAGATTCGGGCGATGGAAATCCGCTGCTTCTGGCCGCCGGAGAGCAAGGTCCCCCGCTCGCCTACATAGGTGTCGAAGCCGTCTGGCATCTGCATGATGTCGTCGTAGATTTCCGCCCGCTTGGCGGCCTCCACCACATCCTCCAGGGAAGCCTCGGGTCTGCCGTAGCGGATGTTTTCCAGCACCGTATCGGCGAAGAGGAACACGTCCTGCTGCACAATGCCGATATTGGACCGCAGGGAGCGCTGGGTGACCTGCCGGATATCATGGCCGTCCACACGGATGGTACCGCCCGTGGCCTCATAGAACCGGGGAATCAACTGGCAGAGGGTGGTCTTGCCGCCGCCGGAGGGTCCCACAACAGCCACGGTTTCTCCCGCGGGGATGTCCAGGCTCACGTCCCGGAGCACAGGCAGCTCCTCCTTGTAGGAGAAGTTTACATGATCCATTTTGAGATTGCCCGAAACGTCCGTCAACTCCACAGCATCGGGAGCGTCCTGAACCGTGGGCTCCGTCCGCATGATCTCGGCGAAGCGGTGCAGGCCCGCAAAACCGTTGGCCAGCATTTCCGACAGAGCGGCCATCTTCCGGATGGGGTTGACAAAGGTGCCGATGTAGAGAGAGAAGGTGATGATGTCCCGGTAGTCCATCTGGTCCTTCATAATGAGCCAGCCGCCCAGGGCGATAACCACCACGTTGAGGATGGAGGTGAAGAACTCCATGGTGGCGTGGAACACGCCCATTTCCTTGTGGAATTCCCGCTTGGAGGTCTTGAAGCGCTCATTGGAGTGGAGGAATTTTTCGTATTCCGTCTGCTCATTGGCGAAGGCCTTGGAGGTCCGGAAGCCGGACAGGGAGGATTCGATGTCCGCGTTGATGCCGGCAGTCCGCTGCTTTACCATCTTGGAGACCTTGCCCATCTTCCGGCGGCGCAGAATAATCACCGACATACACACCGGGAACATGAGGCAGACCACCAGGGCCAGCTTCCACTGCACGGTGAACATGATAATAATGGCGCCGATCACCGTCAGCACGGAGGTAAACAGATCCTCCGGGCCGTGGTGCGCCAGCTCCGTGATCTCAAACAGGTCCGAAGTCAGACGGCTCATCAGCTGGCCGGTGCGGTTGTTGTCGTAATAGCTGAAGCTGAGGGACTGCAAATGGCTGAACAGGTCTCGGCGGATATCCGCCTCCACCCGAATGCCAAAGGTGTGGCCCCAATAGGCAATCACGAACTGCAACAGGGAGCGCAGCACGTAGCACACCACCATGATTCCCATAACCAGGAAAAAGGTCTCGAACCGATTGTCCGGTAAAAGCTGATACAGAGCGCTGCGGGTAACCAGGGGGAAGGCCAAATCGATGGCGGAGACCGTGAAAGCGCAGGCCATGTCCAGCAGAAACAGCCGCCGGTGCGGCTTGAAGTAGCTCAAAAAGATTCCCAGCAGGGAGCGCTTCTGAAAGTCCTTGGTCTGCATATCAGAATTCTTCCTTTACGATATTTTGAATCCAGACGCCGCTTCGGATCATGCCGTAGCCCACAAAGCATTTGATCAGCTCCAGCCCCTGACAGCAGAGGAAGAGCCAGACGATGGGAAGACTCGTGAATCTGGAAAGCACATAGGCAACCGGAGCCACCACCAGGCAGGTAAAGACAGAGTCAAACAAAAACGTCACAACGGTTTTTCCGCCGGAGCGCAGGGTGAAATAGGCGCCGTTGGCATAGGCATGAATGGGCATCAGCGCGGCGTTGATCAAAATGAATTTCGACGCCAGGGTCCGTATCTCCGCCTCCGTGTTGTAGATATGGGGGAAGACGCCGGAAACCCCGGCCATAATCCCGCCGAAGATCAGGCAGGTCAACTCGGTAAACACAATCAGCTTCCGGTCGGTATCCTTGGCTTCCTCCGTCTTTCCCGCTCCCAGGAGCTGGCCCACCAGAATGCCGATGGAGGCGCCCATGGCCATGAAGGCCACGTTGCACACGTTGCCCAGGGTGGAGGCGATGTTCACGGAAGACACCACCACAAAGGATCGAAGGGAATAGCACTGCAAAAGCAGAGCCTGTCCCAGCGCCCAGAGGGTCTCGTTCAGAATCAGGGGCGCTCCCCGGCGGGCGATCTGCCCGGCAAGACGCCGGGGAATGCGCATACTGCGCCAGGCCCCCTGGAAATAGGGCGCTTTCCCGGGGTGTCGGTGGGACCAGAACACCACAATGGCAGCCTCCACGTAGCGGGAGATTACCGTGGCGATGGCCGCGCCGTCGGAGCCCAGCTCCGGCAGGCCCAGCTTGCCGAAGATCAGCAGCCAGTTAAAGACAAAATTGACCCCCACCGCCACCAGACCGGCGGCCATGGGCGGAATCGTCTGGCCCGCCTCCCGAAGGGTGCCGGCGTAGCACATGGCGATGGCAAAGGCGGGCAGGCCCAGCAGCATAATCCGCAGATAGCTCATGCCGTAGCGCAGACTCTGATCGATATTGGTCTGCTCTCCCTCGCCTTTGAGATAGAGCACCATGAGGTCCCTGCCGAACACAAGATAGACGCAGACCCCCAGCACGAGAATCCCGGCACACTCCAGGAGCTTGAAGCGGAAGGCATGACGCACGCCCTCCATATCTCCCTTTCCGTAGAACTGCGCCCCGAAAATTCCCGCGCCGGAGACCGCGCCGAATATCGCAAGGGTAAAAACAAACAGAAGCGTATTGGCAATGGAGACGCCGGTCATCTGTACCGTCCCCACCCGGCCCACCATGATGTTGTCCAGCATCGCCACAAAGTTGGTGATGCCGTTCTGAATCATAATGGGCAGGGCTACGGTGAGGGCGGTCCGGTAAAAACGGCGGTCACCGAAATAGCGATAAAGATGCATAAATTACAGTCGTTCCAGGACAGCCAGCAAATACTTCCAGGTCCGGGCGGTGGAGGCAATGTTCAGCCGCTCCCGGGTGGTATGGATATCCTGCATATCAGGGCCGAAGGAAACGCAGTCCAGGCCGGGCAGCTTTCCGGAGAAGAGACCGCACTCCAAGCCGGCGTGAATGGCCTCTACGACGGGCTTGCGGCCGTAGAGGTCCTCAAAGACCCGGACCATCAGATCCCGAAGCGGAGAATCCTTGCGGTACTCCCAGGCGGGGTAGTCCCCGTGCTGGCTGTATTCCGCGCCATATTTGGCAGCAATGGCTTTGAGCTCCTCCGTCAGCGCCGTCTTCTCATCGTTGACGGAAGAGCGGACGGAGAAGGACATGGAAACCTTCTCGTCCTCGGTTTTCAAAATTCCCAGGTTCAGGGAGGTCTGGACCAGGCCGTCGATGTCCTTGCTCCAAGCCCTGACGCCGTTGGGCAGCTCGTTCAGCAGGCCCACGGCCTTCCGGGTGGAAAGCGTATTCATGGCTCTGCCCCGGCAGAGGCAGACCTCGTAGGTGATCTTGGCCCTGGTCTCCTCGGCGGGCATGGCCTTCAAAAGCTCGTCCGCCAGCCGCTGGATATAGGCAATGGTCTCATCCAGCAAATTCTCCGCCACGATAATCTTCGCCATGGTGTAGCGGGGAATGGCGTTGTCCTTCTGGCCGCCCCGGACATAGACCAGACGGTAGGGGGTCAGCTTCAGCAGCTTGGCCAGCAGCTCGCCCATAACCTTGTTGGAATTGGCCCGGCCCTTGTGGGCCTCCGCGCCGGAATGCCCCCCGGTAAGGCCGTCCACATAGAGGTGAATGCCCTTGCCCTCAGCCTTGTCGATGACAACAGGCAACACCAGATCGGAGCGGGCGCCGCCGGCGCAGCTCACGGTCAGGATTCCCTCGTCCTCAGAGTCGCAGTTGATGAAAATCCGGCCCTTGATCAGCTCCGGATTCAGGGCGGCAGCACCCTCCATGCCGATCTCCTCATCCACGGTGAAGATGCACTCCAGAGGAGGATGGGGAATGTCCTCGGCCTCCAGGATTGCCAGGGCATAGGCCACGGCAATGCCGTCGTCGCCGCCCAGCGTAGTGCCCTCGGCCCAGATGTATTCCCCGTCGGTACGCAGGTCCAGGGGATCCTTGGTAAAATCGATGGGGCTTTCCTTGGTCTTCTCTGCCACCATATCCATGTGGCCCTGAAGAATCACCGCCGGATGGTGCTCATAGCCCGGGGTTCCGTCCTTATAGATGACTACGTTGTTCACTTCATCCTGGACCCAGCGCAGGCCGTGCTCCTTGGCAAAGGAGACCAGATAGTCGCTGATCTGCTTGGTATTCCGGGAGCCGTGGGGAATCTGACAAATCTCTTCAAAATAGTACAGGGCCCGTTCAGGCTGCAATCCGCTCAACACTCTTTTTTCCATAGGATGTTCCTCCATAGAAGTAAGTAATTTAACCGCTGTATATTCTACAACATTTGCGGGACAAAGGCAAGGACAGAAATCGAAAAAACACCCGATTTTCAGAAAAAGCGGCGGCTTCCGGGTGGAAACCGCCGTTGGATTCATTTTGCTGACAAATCCGCCTGATGGCGAAGAATGGTCCAGGGGGGAACGGGCCGGGGAAGGTCCATGAAAAAGACCATCTGAGGGGTTCGGACCTCTGAGAGGCACTCCCCTTCCGGCGTCGTAAAGGTCCCGGCTGTAAAGGCAAAGGGCCGCAGATCGGGGCCCACCGCCTCAATCTCATCGCCGGCGCAGAACTTGTTGCGCAGGCTCAGCGTCGCCCGGCCCGAATCGTCACAGTCCGTAACGATGGCCACCACCTGATTTTCCCGGATATAGCGGGAATCCTCGTAGTATTGGCCGGGCTGGCCGTAGAAAAAGCCGGTGGAATAGTGGCGATGGGAGACCTTCTCCACCTCGTCCCGCCACAGCGGGTCCACGGGCCGGCCGGCGGCCAGATCGTCCAGAACGTGCCGGTAAGCCCCGGTCACAATGGCGGCGTAGTAGGCGGATTTAGCCCGCCCCTCGATCTTGATGCAGTCCACCCCCACCCGGGCCAGATCGTCCAGGTGGTCAATCATGCACATATCCCTGGAGTTCATAATGTAGGTGCCCTTCTCGTCCTCAAACACGGGGAAATACTCCCCGGGACGCTTCTCCTCCATCAGATAATACTGATAGCGGCAGGGCTGGGCGCAGGCGCCCCGGTTGGAATCCCGGCCCGTCATATAGTTGGACAGCAGACAGCGGCCGGAGTAGGACACACACATAGCCCCGTGGGCAAAGACCTCGATCTCCAGCGAAGACGGGCTCTTGGCCCGAATCTCCGCGATTTCCTCCAGGGAAAGCTCCCGGGCCAAAACAACCCGCTTGGCCCCCAGCTCATGCCAGGCGGCAGCGGAGGCGTGGTTGGCGACGGAGACCTGAGTGGAAACGTGGAGCTCACAGCGGGGGGCGTATTGCTGGGCCATGCGGAAGGCTCCCAGGTCTGCCACAATCAGGGCGTCCACCCCGCAGTCGTTCAGCAGCTCCAGGTGGGCGGGCAGCCGGGCAAGCTCCGGGCCCCGGGCCATGGTGTTTACCGTCACGTGGACCCGGACCCCGTGGTCATGGGCCAGCTTTACCGCTTCGGGCAGCTCCTCCGGGGTAAAATTCCCGGCGAAAGAACGCATCCCGAAGCTGGTGCCGGCCAGATAGACCGCATCAGCCCCATAGCGCACCGCCATGTTCAGTTTTTCCATATCCCCTGCCGGGGAAAGCAATTCTATTTTTTTCATTTGGGGTACTGTTCGTCTCTCCGATTGCCTAACCGGGTATAATCGGCTGGAACTGATCCGAGTTGATAAAGGCGTTAAAATCGTCGGCGTTGGTGAAGAAGTGGTTGACGCCGTCAACGCCGGTCGCGAAATAGTAGTAATCCGTCTCGTCCGGGTAAAGCACGGCGCGAATGGAGTTCAGACCGGGGTTGCAGATGGGGCCCGCGGGCAGCCCGGGGTAGAGATAGGTGTTGTAGGGGCTGTCCAGTTCCGTGGAGAAGGTGGTTCCCAGGAGCTTGGCGCCGTAGTAGATGGTGGAGTCCATGCCCAGCAGGGGGTTGTCCCAGTTGTTCAGACGGTTGAACATGACAGAGGCGACCTTGGGACGCTCCTCGTCGTTGGCGGCCTCGCCTTCCACAATGGAAGCCATGGTCAGAATCTGGCGCATGGTATAGCCGCTTTCCTCAATGGCGGCCAGCTCGTCCTCTCCCAGACGGGCCTCAAAGTTTCGCAGCAGACGGTTCAGCACCTTCTGGGGCTCGTCCATGAGATAGAACTCATAGGTATCCGGGAAGAGATAGCCCTCCAGCCGGTTCGCAGCCCCATAGGGGAGCTTTTTCAGGAAGTCGTACCCAAACTCGTAGTTGGCGGCGGCCTCCTCCAGCTTTTCCCGGGAGCAGACGCCGTTCTTTTCCAGCAAATCAAAAATCTCGTAGCTGTCGGAGCCCTCGATAATCATCAAGGTCACGGTCTCCCGGGAGCCCGCGCTGGCCATAAGATTGTTCACCAGGGCGTGATAGTCGTAGGTCAGGTTGATGGTGTAGACGCCGGGGTCAAAGTAGTTTTCTGAGCCGCTGAACTTGCAGTACAGCTTGAACAGCCACTCATACTCGATGGCTCCCGCCTCCTTGAGGGTGGCGGCAATGTCGTCCAGGTCGTCGTTTTCGTTGATGACGACCTCCACGTTTTCATCGGGACGGGTCAGGGCCAGCACGTCGTCCGCCCATTTCCAGCCCCATTTGGCGGCCAGTGAGCCCAGTCCGATGGCAATGAACACAAACAGGGCAATCCATGCCAGCCGGGGAAAACGCAGACGTTTCAGGTGCCGCTGCCGCTGGTTCTCCCGGGCGGGAGGCTCCGCCACAGGCTCCCGGTACTCCCCGTAATCGTCGAAGGCGCTGCCGAAGTCCGGCGTAAAGGTCTGCGTCTCCTCCAATGCGTCCTCGGCAAAGGCCGGCGTATTTTTCTTCCGATTAGTCGGCAAGGCTCTTCCCCCCCCAATACACAATCTGTTTGGCGATTCTTTGGGCTTCCTCCGGCCCCTTCAGGGCATCGATCAGCGCCAGGGCAAAATCTGCGGAGGCCCCGGCGGCACGGGCGGTAATCAGCCTGCCGTGCCGCACCACATTGGCGTCACGGATTTCAGCGTTCCCCATCTCCGGCTCCTTGCCGGGATAGCAGACCGCGGGGGCGTCCCCCACAATGCCCAGCTTCGCCAGGATGGTCGGCGCAGCGCAGATGGCACAGACAAATTTTCCGGCCTCCCAGGCCCGCTTTACAAGCTCCAGGGCTGCACGGCAGTCCAGAATGGACTGGACGCCCCGCAGGCCGCCGGGGAGAATCAGCATCTCCATTGTTTCCACGTGCACCGCGTCCAGGGGCAGATCCGCCCGGACGGTAATCTTGTGGGAGCCTACGATCTCGATTCCGTTCACCCCCACCAGGGCGACCTCCGCCCCGGCCCGCCGCAGCAGATCGCAGGGAGTCAGAGCTTCGATCTCCTCAAAGCCGTTTCCTAACAAAATATAGACCATTCCGGATATCTCCTTATTTCTTCAGGGTTCCGTCGGAAGCGGAGCGCTTCGTTCTCCCGCCGCCGATTGTCTTCCGCCTATTGTTTGTTCTTGTTCCCGATTGCCTTGACGACATACTTGGGCAGCCGCATCATCCGGCCAATTCGCTTCGGCTCCTTGCAGAGCCGGTAGAACCACTCCAACTGGCATTTGATCATCCAGTCCGGTGCCCGCTTGACGTTCCCGGCAAAGCCGTCCAGGCTGCCGCCGAGGCCGGCCATCAGCCGCACGGTGGGCAGCTCCTCCCGGTGGGCGAACATGAAACGCTCCTGCTTCGGCGCTCCCAGGCAGACAAACAGGGCTTCCGCGCCGGAGGCATTGATTTTCTCAACCACCGGCGTCTCGTCCTTGAAATAGCCGTCCGCCGTTCCGCAAATCACAAGCCCGGGGGCAATTCCCTTCATTTTCTCCGCGGCCTGCTCCGCCACGCCGGGCTTGCTTCCCAGCAGATACAGCTTCGTACCCCGGCGGGCAAAAACGGGCAGCATATTCCGGGCAAAGTCAATGCCCGCGACTTTTTCCCGGAGGGGTGTTTTGCGCAGCTTCGCGGCCAGCACCACGCCCGCGCCGTCGGGCAGCATCAGATCCGCCTGATTCAGCAGGGTGCGGAGCTCTTCATCTACGGAAGCGTCATAGCCGATCTCCGCATTGGGCGTCACCACGATGGCCGGACGGTCCCCGTCCAAAAAGCCCTCGCCGATGCGCAGCGCCTCGCTCATGGTCACGTTGTCGAATTGTAAGCCCAATATATCCGTTTTCATTGTATTTTCCTTCTGGCAGAATGTGGATTCTTCAGGTTATTATACCAAATATGAAGCAGAACATCAAGTACAATCTTTCGCCGCAAAACCCGAAAAAACGGTCCCCCGCTGTCCCGGGGATCGGGATGCGGGGGACGCGTTTGAAATCTGACGGACTAACGCCTGACAGCCAAAGCGTAGATCAGCGCAAGGACAGAAAGGACGGTACCCACGGTGCACCAGGTCTTGGCGTTGGAAATTTTCCTTTCCTGCTCCGCGGAAGAGGTGGAGCTGTTGATGCCAACGGCATAGACCAGAGCCACAATACCGGGGATCGTACAGAACAACAGGGTCACAATGGACCAGGCAATCAAGCCGCTGCTTGGGTATCTTGGCGGGGCATAATTTCTGCCGTAGCTGTTGTACTGGTTGTAATCGCCCTGACCGTAGCCGTTGTACTGGTTGTAACCGCCCTGACCGTAGCCGTTGGACTGGCTGTTGACGTTATGGGGATTGGTGTAGGACCCGGCGGAGCCGCTTTCCGGTTGATTTGCGCTCTCCGGAAGCGTACAGCCGCAGGTGGCGCATCTCGTGTTCTCGTCAGGATTGTTCCTGCCGCAGAAGCTGCATTTCTTCATTTTTCATTCCTCCAAAAATCATTCTGTGTGTATAATTTAGACAGTTTTCACCGTCTGCTCTCAGGGGGACGGCGCCAGGAAGGAAAAGCCTGGGAGATTGCGCAGAAACCAAAAGGCAAAGACAATAATTGCGGCGCCGATCACCAGGCGCTGGCTCAGGATTAAGGGCTTCCAGCCCAGCGAAGGAAACAGGACGCGCAGATACTCCCGCAGTACACAGGCCATCGCCGGGGGGCCCAGGAGCCAAAGCAGGGGGTTGCAGCAAAAGCTGGCCCAAATTCTCCCCTCCAGCAGTGCGCGAACCGCACGCCCGGAGCCGCATCCGGGACAATAAAGCCCCGTCATACGGTAGAAGGGGCAGGTCATTCCCGTCCCGCCGCCAGCCTCATAGATGATCAGCAGAACCGCGGCGGCCGGAATACTAAGACCGAAGAGGAGCCTTTTCGCTCCGGAAAGAAGGTGTTTCCCCTCCATGCTCTGCCTCCTTATGCCGACGTGCGGCACATTTGTCTTTTGACCTGCCATCTCAACTGCTTCCCCGATAAACGAGTTTTCCCTCAGTCCCGCGGAATGCGGGACACCCGTGATTGTGAAATCGTTATCCATGCAGCATAACAAACACCATGAGGCCGAACAGCCCAAGAATCGTTCCCGCCGCACACCAACCTTTGGCTAAGGAAAGCTTCCGATATTGTTCGTCATACGTATAGCTGTTATTGATTTCCACCGCAAACACCAGCGCAATAACGCCGGGAATCACGCATAGCAGCATGGTCAAGATTGCCCAGGCGATCAGTCCGCCGCTTTTGAACCTGACCGAAACATGAAAATAGCACCTGTCAGTTCCGTTGTTCTGCCCGAATGCGCTGCCCGGATCGTTAACGTTCTTGTATTCCGGGGAAACAGGCAGCGGTTCTCCGCAAGACGCGCAATTCGAATTCACGTTGGGATTGTTATAGCCACATTGGGGGCACGTTTTCATTTTTCTCCTCCATTACACCATGTATGGACAGCGGGGCAGCGCTTTGTTTCGCAGAATCGTCGTTCTGCTTTTCTCAATCAGAATACCTGCAATTTCCGGAAAAATCAAGTGTTTTTCCGGAAATGCCCGACGGTTTGCAAAGACTGCAGATCAGCGGACGGGGGACGGCCCGGCACGATCACGCCCATTCCGGCAGCGGGGCGGCGGTGGCCTGATGGCAGAATCTGGGCTGTTGTCCGCCAAAGCCGGGGCTCCTTCCATGATATCTTCCTTCCATTTCTTCCCGCCGTTTTCGGTGTACGGCGGCAACGGTAAACGCTTCTATCTATAAGACGCAAAAAAGGCGAAAAAGGTTTACAGTTTTCGAAAAATTTTTTTGAATTCCATTTACAAACCGCGGTTTTTCTGTTATATTATGTTTGTCAAAATACGGGGCTTTCGCCCCTTTGATTAGGAGGTAATTCCCTTGCAAAGAAAATTCAAGACGATGGACGGCAACACCGCTGCCGCTCACGTCAGCTACGCCTTCACGGAAGTCGCGGGCATCTACCCCATCACGCCTTCCAGCCCCATGGCCGACTATGTGGACCAGTGGTCCGCCCAGGGCCGTGAGAACATCTTCGGCAACCGCGTCAAGGTCGTAGAGATGCAGTCTGAGGCCGGCGCCGCCGGTACCGTTCACGGCTCCCTGGCCGCGGGCGCTCTGACCACCACCTACACTGCATCCCAGGGTCTGCTGCTCATGATCCCCAATATGTACAAGATCGCGGGCGAGCTGCTCCCCGGTGTGTTCCACGTGTCTGCCCGTACCGTTTCCACCCATGCGCTGAACATCTTCGGCGATCACAGCGACGTCATGGCATGTCGCCAGACCGGCTTTGCCATGCTCTGCGAGGGTAACGTCCAGGAGGT
>JAGABH010000158.1 GCA_017614755.1 Oscillospiraceae bacterium | reverse complement strand
TATGGCAACATTCATATCCGAACCCTCCCGCACCTTTAATGAGTATCTGCTGATTCCCGGCTATTCCTCCGCGGAGTGCATTCCGGGCAACGTCAGTCTGCGGACGCCCCTGGTTAAGTACCGCAGGGGAGAGGAGCCCGCGGTCAGCCTGAATATTCCCTTGGTTTCCGCCATCATGCAGTCTGTTTCCGGGGATCGGCTGGCCGTGGCCCTGGCCAAGGAGGGGGGCGTCAGCTTTATCTTTGGTTCCCAGTCCACAGAGGATGAGGCCGCCATGGTGAAGCGGGCAAAGGACCACAAGGCAGGCTTTGTCCGCAGCGATTCCAACCTGCGGCCGGACAACACCCTGGCGGAGGTCATCGCTCTTCGGGAGCGTACCGGCCATTCTACCATGGCAGTTACCGCCGACGGGACACCTGACGGGAAGCTTGTGGGCATCGTCACCAGCCGGGACTACCGGGTCAGCCGGATGGGATCGGAGACCCTGGTTTCCTCCTTTATGACCCCCCTGGAGAAGCTGATCTGCGCCCCCGAAGGCACAACCCTGAAAGAGGCCAACGATATTATTTGGGATCATAAGTTGAATTCTCTGCCGATTGTCAACGAGGCAGGTCAGCTCTGCTACTTTGTCTTCCGCAAGGACTATGACTCCCATAAGCAAAACCAGAACGAACTGCTGGACCCCCACAAGCGATATGTGGTGGGCGCGGGAATCAACACCCGGGACTACGAGACCCGGGTTCCGGCCCTGCTGGAAGCGGGAGCGGACGTGCTTTGCATCGACTCCTCCGAAGGCTTCTCTGAATGGCAGAAGCGAACACTTGCCTGGATTCGCGGCAAATACGGCGACAGTGTCAAGGTTGGCGCGGGCAACGTGGTGGACGCCGAGGGCTTCCGCTTTCTGGCGGACTGCGGTGCGGACTTTGTGAAGGTGGGAATCGGCGGCGGGTCCATCTGCATTACCCGGGAGACCAAGGGGATCGGCAGGGGACAGGCCACCGCGCTGATTGAGGTCTGCAAGGCCAGGGACGAATATTTTGCGGAAACAGGCGTCTATGTGCCTGTGTGCTCCGACGGCGGTATTGTCTATGACCACCACATTACCCTGGCCTTGGCGATGGGGGCGGACTTTATCATGTTGGGCCGTTACTTCGCCCGCTTTGACGAGAGCCCGACGAATAAGGTATCCATCAACGGCACCTACTACAAGGAGTACTGGGGGGAGGGCTCGGCCAGAGCCCGGAACTGGCAGCGCTATGACCTGGGGGGCGACAAGAAGTTGAGCTTCGAGGAGGGCGTAGATTCCTACGTGCCCTACGCCGGGCGGCTGAAGGACAACGTGGCCCTGACGCTGAGCAAGGTGAAGTCCACCATGTGCAACTGCGGTGCGCTGAATATTCGGGATTTTCAGCAGAAGGCAAAGCTGACCCTGGTTTCCGCCACCTCCATTGTGGAGGGCGGCGCCCACGACGTGATCCAGAAGGATACCACGGCCACAGTGAAATAAGAAAGAAAACCTCCCGTTCCGGTGAAATAATCACCGGGGCGGGAGGCTTTCATCAACTAAATTACTCTCTCATGAGCTTTTCCAGCTCTTCGTCGGATTTGCTGGCCAACTCGCCGCACTTGTAGAAGCGGGTCTGCAAAACGGCAATGGCCTTTCCCTCGTAGGTAAAAACAAAGTCGTAATAGCCGGGTTCGCAGTCGCTCTCATTCAGGTAGAAACTGCCCCAGTACCATTCATCCGGGTTTTCCTCATCCACGGGGTAGTGCAGGTCGCAGTACGTGGCGAAGTTCGGCATCAGGTCGGAGAATTTGCAGGTGTTGTAGTACTCCTGATCGTCCCGGTGCTTGAGGACCCAGACGCGCAGATAGTATTCCGCGTCGGTATCCGGGTAGAATTCCACCCACTCGCCCAGCTCAAATACGTCGCGGACGTCGGTGAGGGAAGCCTTTTTGCCGTTAATGCCGTCCAAAGTGCCGGCCTGGTTTCCATAGATACGGATGCCGCGCAGGATGGACGAATCTCTGTCTTCCAGGTCGATGATGCTGAGTTTGCCGGAAAGCTTTGCGTCCTCTGCGTTGCCCGCATTTTGCGCATTGCTGCCAGTTTCGCTTTGATTGCCGGACTGATTGCCGGACTGTTGGTTTTCACCGCTGTTGTTGGCTTGGGGGTTCGTGGCATTGCTGCTGCCGGAATTGTTGTCCTTGCATGCAATCAGGCTGATAAAAAGGAACAGCGCAAGGGCAATCGCAAGAAACTTCTTCATCGTTTTTCTCCTTTTTTTGTGTGAATTACACGAAAATCGCTCGGAATGGCGACATTATAGCATATAAGACATTGAAAGTCAAACGCATGATTATCAATCAATTCTCACCCGTTGGTTTGCCCATCTGAAAATATTTTGGCTACTCTGCTTCTATTTCCTTAATCACACATTCATTGCCCTGTATCAGCCAGGTTTCCCCGGAGCCGCAGTGCGGGCAGGTCTTGCCGTATTTCACAGTTTCATAGGTCTGATTGCAGCTGTTGCACCAGGTCAGGGCGGGGATGGTCTCCAGCACCAAAGTACTGTCCTTCAGGATCGGGTGCCTGAGCTTAAAATAGTCCCAGGCGTCGGTGAAGAGGTCTGTCATGATTCCGGAGACTGCACCTACCTGCAAAACTACTTTTCCGATGGCGGAAAGATTATGCTCTGCTGCTGTTTCATCCAAGGTCTTGGCCAGGTGGAGAACAATTCCCATTTCATGCATGATATTTCCCCACTATGGACGGCGGATTGAGCCGTCTCTACGATTTCTTCCCAAACAGGATTTTCATCTCCCGCTTCGCTGCGTACTTGGCTACCACCCCCATTTTATACTCGCAGCGAACCATCTTGGAGGCGTCCGGCAAATCCCGGGACAGATGAATTGCGTCGAATTCGCAGCGGGTGGTACACAGGCCGCAGCCGATGCAGCGATTGAGATCCACAACGGTTGCCCCGCAGCCCAGGCAGCGGTTGGCCTCGGCTTTAGCCTGCTCCTCGGTGAAGGTAAGCCGTATGTCGCCGAAAGTGTCGCGAGGATTTCCTTCCTTCTTTCCGGGAATATTCCGTTTGGCAGTGTCAAAGCCGTGGGGGTCAATGCGGATATTGTCCTTGTCCAGCTCCTTGAACTCCCGCAGATCCCGGGCGATGGTCTGGGACTGACCTGGATGCACGTAGCGGTGCATGGATTCGCAGCCCTTCTTGCCGTCTGCAATGGCGTCGATGGCGAAGCGGGCCCCGTGGCCGATGTCGCCGCCCACGAAGATGCCGGGCTCTCCGGTCTCAAAGGTCACGGGGTCGTGGACCACGGTGCCGTTGCGGTTCAGCTCCACCTTCGTGCCCTGGAGCAGCTCGCCCCAGACCGCGCTCTGGCCGATGGCCTGGAGGACCGTGGAGCAGGGAAGTGTGATGGTCTCGTCTTCGTCGTACTGGGGGGCAAAGCGGTGCTGTGCGTCGTAGACCGCGGTGCAGCGCTTGAAGACGATGCCGGTGACCTTCCCGTACTCGGTCAGGATCTCCTTGGGGCCCCAGCCGTTGCGAACTTCGATGCCCTCCTCCCGGGCCTCCTCCACCTCATCCTTCGCGGCAGGCATTTCGGCTTCGGATTCCAGGCAGAGCATGGTGACTATCCCGTCGGTGGTGCGGGCTGCGGTTCTGGCTACGTCTACTGCTACGTTGCCGCCGCCCACAACCACAACGTCGCCCTTCAGGCGTTGAGAATGGTCGCGGTTGACCCGGTTCAGGAAAGCGATGCCAGATTCCACGCCCACGGCGTCTTCCCCCGGAACGCCTGTCGTCCGACCGCCCTGGAGACCAATTGCCAGGTAGAAAGCCTGATAGCCCTGCTCCTTGAGCTGTGTGATGGTTACGTCCTTGCCTACCTCCACACCGCAGCGGAATTCAACGCCCATCTGCCGCAGTACATCAATTTCTGCGGCAAGGACCTCTTTTTCCAGCCGGAAGCTGGGAATGCCGTATTGCAGCATGCCGCCGGGCTGGGGATTATTTTCGAAAACGGTTACGTCGTAGCCTCTGGTCCGGAGGTAATAGGCGCAGCTCAAGCCGGCGGGACCGGCGCCGATAATGGCCATTTTATAATCCGGCCCCCACATACCGCCATCGTCCTTCTCGCAAATTGGAATGAAGCGTTGCTCCTGCTTCAGCTCCAGGGCGGAAATGAACTTTTTGACCTCATCGATGGCGATGGGTGCGTCTATGGTGCCCCGGGTGCAGGCGTCCTCACAGCGTCGGTTGCAGACCGCACCGCAGACGGCAGGCAGGGGATTGTCCTGCTTAATCAGCTTCAGGGCCTCCATATACTGGCCTTCTTTTGCCATTTTCAAATATCCCTGAACGGCAATGTGGGCGGGACAGGCTGTTTTACAGGGAGCGGTGCCGGAGTCATAGCAGTTGATTTTGGCGTCCTCCCGGTAATGGATGTTCCAGTTGTCGGCGGTCCATTTTTTGGCGTCTGGGAGCTCGGAAAGGGGATACTTCACTTCGCCGTCCTTGGTGCAGAGCTTCTGGCCCAGCTTCGCCGCGCCCACGGGACAGACTTCCACGCACTTGCCGCAGGCCACGCATTTTTCTTTTTCCACGTGAGCCCGATAAGCGGATCGGCTCATGTTGGGCGTATTGTAAAGCTGTGAGGTTCGCAGGGCGTTGCATACCCCGGGAGCGCAGTTGCAGATGGCAACAATTTTGTCCTCGCCGTCGATATTGGTAATCTGGTGGACGAAGCCGTGACGCTCCGCCCGTTCCAGAATTTCCAACGCTTCCTCGTAGCTGATATACCGGCCCATGCCTCGATCCACGCAGTACTCGGCCATATCGCCCACGCCCATACAGAACTCGCCGTTGATTTCACCGGAGCCCTCGCCCCGCATGGTTTGCTGCTTGCGGCAGGTACACTGACCTACCGAATATTTGTCATACTTTTTCAGCCAATGAGAAATGTGTTCTACGGATGCTGTTTTGTTTTCATGCTCGATGGCCTTTTCCACGGGAATGACGTGCATGCCGACGCCGGCGCCGCCCAGGGGGATCATTGGAGTAACTCCCTCCAAGGGCATCTGGGTCATCAGATTGAAGAATGTTGCAAGGTTCGGATGCTGGGCGGTAAGCTCGTCGTTCATCATCATGAACTCGGCTGAGCCGGGGACAAAGATGGGCACGTTGTAGTGCTTTTTCTTTTCCTTTCCCTCCCGGGTCATTTCTACCAAACCAACCCAGCAGAGATGGTCGATCATCTTCTGGCAGTCAGCCACGGACATACCGTTCTTTTCAGCCAGAGTTTCCACGTCATAGGGAACACGGGTCTTCTTGAAATTCAGCAGAAATTTAGCCTCTTTCTTGGTCAGAACTTCATCCAGAGCCCAATATTCCGGGTCGTCATACTTCATAGTTTTTGTATATTTGACCAGGTAGCGATCTGTGATCATGGAGCCCAGCTTCAAAATCAGCTTGGCTTTCTCCGGATCAGCAGGCTTATAGTTGGGATCGGCACGAAAGTCCCGCTCATTGACCATGCGATTTTTTTGATCTTTCATTGGACTTACACTCCTTTGCGTCCGGATTGTCTCCATTCCATCAAACTGTTTCTCAACCAATTCTCCAAAATATCCATTCCTTCTCCTGTTTTCGCACTGACGGAGAAGATCTTAATCTCCGGATGAATCGCCCTGACCCGTTCCTCACACTTGGAATAGTCAAAATGGAAGTAGTCTGCGGTGTCTGTTTTGGTGATAACCAGTGCGTCGCTTTCCCGAAACATCAGCGGGTACTTCAGCGGCTTGTCGTCCCCCTCGGGGACAGAAAGAAGCATGATTTTTTTTCCTGCGCCGGTATCATACTCCGCGGGACATATCAAATTCCCCACGTTTTCCAGAAAAACCAGATCCGAGTTCTGCGCGTCCAAAGAGTCCCAGGCCGCAGTTGTCATGCCGGCGTCCATGTGGCACATACCGGAGGTGTGAACCTGAATAGATTTTGCGCCAAGAGTTTCAATCCGCTTTGCGTCCACATCCGAAGCAATGTCAGCTTCCATCACGGAAATCTTAATATCTCGCATATCCTGGATCAGCCGGGAAAGCAGACTTGTCTTTCCGGAGCCCGGGCCGCTCATAATATTGATCAGCAGAGTTCCCGATCTACGCATTTCCTCCCGCAGCTTGTCCGCGTCCCGTTGGTTGGAAGCTGTCACAGTGGCGTTGAGTTGAATCGTTTTCATAATTTCGGCCTCCGCTCCCGGCACAGCTGTCGTATCAGGTTCGCAATCGGGTCAAAGCCCTCCCCAGTCCGAGCTGACACGGGGTAAATCTGAAGCCCGGGATTCAGCGCAAGCGCCCTGCCGGAAGCCTTATCAAAACTGAAATCAAAAACAGGGGCCGCGTCAATTTTGTTTACCAGCATCACATCGCTGACAGAGAACATCAGAGGATATTTCAACGGCTTGTCGTCGCCCTCCGGAACGGAAAGAATCATTATCCTCAAATCGGCTCCGACGTCGAACTCAGCCGGACACACAAGGTTCCCGATGTTTTCCAGGAACACAAGGTCCAGCCCGTCCAGGCCCAATCCCTCCAGGCCCTGAGCTGTCATGTCCGCGTCCATATGGCAAAGGCCGCCGGTGTGAAGCTGGATAACCTTCGCGCCTGCCTCAGCAACGGCTTTTGCATCGACATCCGAGTCCACATCTGCCTCCATTACACCGATACGAAGCTCGTCTTTCAGGAGGTAAATCAGTCGAAGCAGAGAAGCGGTCTTTCCGGCTCCGGGGGATCCCATGAGATTCACCAGAACGACACCGTTTTCCTTTAAAACGCGGCGAGTTTCGGCCGCTTTTTTGTCATTGTCTGCAAGGATGCGTTCCTTTACCTCCATGATCGGAATAATCATTGTGCTGCGCTCCTGTGTGTTGTATTCTGATAGACGATCATTGCTTTTCCCTGTCCCTGCACAAATCGATGAGATAATCCCGGAAGCGCTTGATCTCCGGCCGCTTCAAGTTGGATTGCAGGCAGATAAATTGCAGGCTGACCCAGGTTTCGGGTTCAAGAGGAATGGCGGTGACGCGGAAATAATCCGCAAAGGAGGCCGGACCAAAGGAAATGCCCATTCCCTCGCGCACAAGGCGCATACTGGTCTCAATGCCGTCAGACCGATAGATTCGGTTTATGGTGATGTGGTGTTTACGGATTGCGGAACGCATGGAGCGATCCTCCGCAGAATCCTCCAAGCCAGAGATCATCGTACATCCCTGCAAGTCCTTCATGGAAAGAACAGACCGTTTGGCAAGGGGATCACGAGCTCCCAGTAAAACACATTGCAGCTCCCGAATCAGGGGAGAGGCGTAGAGATCGCCGCTGTCCGGCACGGAATCCTCCATGGGAAGCCGATCCAGAGCCAGATCAAGCTCTCCCTTGCGCAGACCCTCTACCACATCCTGACCGGCCTCTGTGACAAATGTGACTTCGATCTCCGGCCTTGCGTCAAAGTATTCGATAATATTGGAAAACAGATCGTTGGAATAAACCCGCGAGCCGATGCCGAGTCGAAGGCGCAGCTGTTCACTCTTGTGCCGTTTCTGTACGGATTTGCAAAATTCATTCCAACGGTCCGCCACGGGGGCGGCCTGATCGCAGAAGCGTTGCCCTTCCGGGGTCAGCTGGAGCCCGTTGGCAGTGCGGGCGAACAGAGAATAGCCCAGCTCCTCCTCCAGCCTTCGAAGCTGCTGCGATAAAGCAGATTGGGACAAATAAAGCTTCTGAGCAGCCTGAGAGACGCTGGAACGGGAGGCAATTTCCAAAACGTAGAGCACTTGTTGAATCGTCATAAGTAAAACCTCTAATTGGGATATTTGAGAGTTAAAATAAGTAAATCTAATACTGCTATTATAAGTTTAATCTTTACAGTTTGCAAGTATTATTTTATAATATTTTTGTTCATTAGATACAATTCCACGAATTGTACACGAAATCCCGCAATAGATTCAGAAAGGTGGTCATTAACATTGGATCGACAACTGCTTTCCGGCAATGAAGCCATTGCCAGAGGCGCCTACGAAGCCGGCGTCAAGGTCTGCTCCGCCTACCCCGGAACTCCCTCCACCGAGATCTTCGAGAACCTTCCCAAGTATAAGGATGCGCTCTATTGCGAGTGGGCTCCCAACGAGAAGGTCGCCACAGAAGTCGCATACGGCGCGAGCATCGCCGGTGTACGCAGCCTCTGCGCCATGAAGCACGTTGGTGTCAACGTGGCAGCCGACCCCATTTTCACCGCGGCCTATAACGGCGTCAGCGGCGGCTTTGTCATTGTTTCTGCCGACGACCCCAGTATGCACTCCTCTCAGAACGAGCAGGATAACCGCTATTATGCCAAGTCGGCGAAGATTGCCATGGTAGAGCCCTCTGACTCCCAGGAATGCCTGGATTTTATGAAGGCTGCCTATGAGATTTCCGAGCAGTTTGATATGCCGGTTATGTTCCGCACCACCACCCGCGTGGCTCACTCCAAGAGCATCGTCACCTTCGGCGAGCGCATGGAGCGTGAGGTTCCGGCCTATGTGCGCAACACCCGCAAGTACATCTCCGCCCCCGCCAACGCCTACCGCAACCACCCCAAGCTGGAGGACAACCTCAAGAAGCTGGCGGAGTACGGAAAGACCTCTCCTCTGAACAAGATGGAGCTTGGCGACGGCAAGATCGGAGTCGTCACCGCCTCCATTGCCTACTACTACGCCAAGGACGCCTTCCCCGAGGGAACCTCCTTCCTGAAGCTGGGCCTGACCAACCCCATGCCTATGGACCTGGTCCGGGAGTTCGCCTCCAAAGTGGAAAAGCTCTACGTCATTGAAGAGTTGGACGGCTTCATGGAAGACCAGATCAAGGCCGCCGGGATTCCCTGCGTGGGCAAGGAACTCATCGGCAATATGTATGAACTGAATCCCCAGATTGTCAAGGAACGGATCTTTGGCCAGGCCGCTTCCGTCACCGACGTGGGCGTGCAGGCGGTCTCCCGTCCCCCCGCACTCTGCCCCGGCTGCCCCCACAGAGGCTTCTTCTACACCATGTCCAAGCATAAGGACTTCGTGATTGCAGGCGATATCGGCTGCTACACCCTGGGCGGTTCCGCCCCGCTGAACGCACTGGACAGCGTAGTCTGCATGGGCGGCGGCTTCTCCGTCGCCATGGGTATGGCCAAGGCCTTTGAGGCCGCCGGCGTCACCGATAAGAAGGTTTTTGGCGTCCTGGGCGACTCCACCTTCTTCCACAGCGGCATGACCGGCGCTGCGGAGATCATCTACAACAAGGGCAACCTGATTCCTGTTGTTTTGGACAACTCCATCACCGGCATGACCGGCCATCAGGACAACCCCGGCACCGGCTTCAACCTCCAGGGAGAGATTGCCGAGGCCTTGAAGATTGAAGATATCCTGACTGCTTACGGATACAAGAAGGTCATTATTGTGGACCCGCAGGACCTGAAAGCCATGGAGCAGGCGGTTCAGGACGCTCTTGCCTCCGAGGTTCCCGCTGCTATTATTGCCCGCCGTCCCTGCCTGCTGATTAAGCGGATCAAGCATAACATCGGCAAGTGCGCAGTGGACACCGAGAAGTGCATTGGCTGCAAGCGCTGCCTTGGCGTGGGCTGCCCCGCTGTTCTCGTGGAAAACAAGAAGGCCCGGATCGATCACAACCAGTGCGTTGGCTGCACCGTCTGCGCCCAGGTTTGCCCGATGGGCGCCATTACCAGAGAGGAGAAATAAGCCATGACGAAAACGAAAAGCGCGCTGCTGGTCGGTGTCGGCGGCCAGGGTGCTATCCTCACCGCAAAGGTATTGGTCAACGGCCTCATGCGGGCCGGCTATGACGTCAAAATGTCCGAGGTTCACGGTATGAGTCAGCGCGGCGGTTCCGTCTCCACCCAGGTGCACTGGGGTGAGAAGGTGAATTCTCCCGTCATCGGCAAGGGCGCTGCGGATATCATTGTTGCTTTTGAGAAGATGGAAGCTGTTCGTTATGCTGATTATCTGAAGCCCGACGGCATCGCTGTCATTAATGATTACGAAATGGCTTCCTCCAGCATTGCCGCCGGTCTGGCGGAGTATCCCGAGGGCTGCATTGAGGCCATGGAAAGGAACTTTACCTGCCACGTCCTGAAGGCCGGCGAGATTGCCGAGTCCATCGGCAGCGCCAAGTGCATGAACATTGTTCTCTTCGGCTCCATGGTCAAGGCTCTGGGCATGGACGACGTGGTGGACTGGGAAGATGTGATTGCTTCCACCGTTCCCCCCAAGTTCAAAGAGCTGAATCTGAACGCTTTCCGCGCAGGGCACGACGCCGTCAAAGCCTGAGAGGGAAGAGTATGCTGAAAGATTTTAATGCGCTGCGGGAGCTTGTCGGGGCAGGGGAGCCCCGGACGGTTGCCGTTGCCTGCGCCCATGATGCGCACACCCTGGAGGCCGTTTTGCATGCGGCCTCCGAGGGTATCCTGAAATACGTTCTGGTTGGCCATCGGGAGGAGATTCTGCGAATTGGCCGGGAGTTGGGGCATGAGATTGCCCCCGAGACCATTGTGGACGCCGAGACCGACGAGGATGCCGCTCGGATTGCCGTAGAGCTGATCCGGGAGGACAAGGCCGATTTTCTGCAGAAGGGCTATATGCAGACCTCTACGATTTTGAAGGCTGTGGTCAACAAGCAGACCGGCATCGGCACAGGCGGGATTATCTCCCATACCGCTTTCATTGAGATTCCCGGCTATCACAAGCTGCTGGGCGTGGCGGACGGCGGCATGGTTCCCCATCCGGATCTGGAGCAGAAGAAGGGCATTGTAAAAAATGCCGTGGAGGCCTTCCGGGGTCTTGGCTATGACCGGCCTCTTGTTGCCGCTGTCTGCGCTGCTGAAACAGTCAGCCCCAAGATCATCGAGACGGTTGACGCCGCCGCGTTGAAGGAGGCTGCTTTGGCCGGAGAATTCGGCGACTGCTATGTGGAAGGGCCTATTTCTCTGGACCTTGCCATGGACCGGGCCTCCTGCGAGATCAAGAAATACGACAGTCCCGTCAGCGGCAACACCGATATCCTGCTGGTTCCCTATATGGCCGTTGGAAATATCTTTGTGAAGGGTTTGCTGCTTTATGCCGGCGCTCGTATGGTTGGCGTGGTGACAGGAGCCAAGTGCCCTATTGCCCTCAACTCCCGCAGTGCCAGCTTTGAGGAGAAGTACTATTCCCTCATGGCCTGCGCTGCCATTTGCCGATAACCTGTAGGGCTGTCTGAGCTCTGACCGCCGTTCCTCTATATCCGTGTGCGGCGGCCTGGGGTCGGGCTGCCATGCCAAATAAGGAGTTTATATGTCCCAAAAACAACTCATCATCAATCCCGGTTCCACCAGCACCAAGCTTGCGCTTTATGACGGGGAGCAGAAGCTTCTCCAGTCCTCCATTGAGCATAAACCGGAGCAGCTATTGGCTTTCGAGAAGATTGGAGACCAGGTTCCCTTCCGTCTGGCCCTGATCCGGGATTTTATGGATCAGAACAACATCAAGGGCGAGGAGCTTTCCGCGGTGATCGGTCGGGGCGGTCTTGTGTTCGGCCTCAAAATGGGCGGCTACGAGGTCAACGACGAGCTCTGTGAGGCCCTGGTCAACCACGATTACAGTCAGCCTCACGCCTCCAACCTGGGCGGCCTGCTGGCCAGAGCCATCGCCTCGGAGTATCACATTCCCGCCTACATCTATGACGCCGTCACTTCCGGCGAATTGAGTCCCGTGGCTCGAATCACCGGTATGCCGGAGATTCAGCGGGCTTCCTTCAGTCACGTGTTGAACAGCCATGCCCAGGCCATCCGCTACGCGGAGTCCATCGGCAAAAAATATGAGGATTTGAATCTCATCGTTTTTCATCTGGGCGGCGGCACTTCTGCCAGCGTCCATCAGCACGGCGTGATGATAGATTCCGTGGGCGACGACGACGGACAGTTTTCTCCGGAGCGAGCCGGCTGTTTCCCGTCCCTGGCCCTGGTGAAGCTCTGCTATTCCGGCAAGTACACCAAGGCGGAGATGGATAAGAAGATTCGCGGCAAGGGCGGTATGTACGCCTACCTGGGCACCAGTGATGCCCGGGAGATCGAAAAGATGATCCAAAGCGGCGACAAAAAGGCGGACATGATCTACCAAGCTCAGGCCTATCAGATCGCCAAGACCATCGGCCTGCTCTCCGTTTCGTTGAAAGGAGCATGTGACGCGATTATTCTCACCGGCGGCCTGGCCTATTCCAAGCTGCTTACGGATCGGATTCGTGAATACGCCGGTTTCCTGGCTCCCGTTGTAGTCATGCCGGGAGAAAACGAGATGGAAGCGCTGGCCCAGGGCGGTCTTCGAATCCTCAACGGCCAGGAATCTGTAAATATTTATCATTTACCGGAAAGGAAGGAACAATAATGGTCGTAGAAAAATACCACCAGATGGGCATTGCCAAGAGCCGGATCCGTGTCCTGTTTGAATATGGCATGGAGCAGGCAGCCAAGGTCGGCAAGGAAAACGTCTTCGATTTCTCCATCGGGAATCCCTCTGTCCCCGCGCCTGAGGCTGTTGCGGATACTGTGCGTGAGCTTTTGACCATGGACCCCATCGCCCTGCACGGCTATACGCCCGCCGGCGGCTGCGCCGAAGCCCGGGAATCCATTGCCGCCGATTTGACAAAGCGCACCGGCACGCAAATTCGTCCCGACAATATTTTCTTCACCTGCGGCGCCGCTCCCGCAATGACCTCCTGTATGCACGCCCTGGCCGTGGAGAACGCGGAGATTTTGCTGATTGCCCCGTATTTCTCTGAGTATCCCGCCTACGCGGCTTCCACCGGTCTTAAGTGCGTGGTTGTTCCTCCCGATACCGAGCATTTCCAGATTCGCTTTGACGAGCTGGAAAAGCGGATCACCCCCAACACCCAGGCGCTCATCGTCAACTCTCCCAACAACCCCTCCGGCGTGATTTACAGCGTGGAAACCCTGCAGAAGCTGGCGGAGCTGCTCACCCGGAAGAGCAAGGAGATCGGCCATCCCATCTACATCTTCTCCGACGAGCCTTATCGGGAACTGACCTATGACGGACTGGATGCGCCTTATATTCCTGCGATTTATCCCAATACGATCATCTGCTACTCCTACTCCAAGATTTTGTCCATGCCCGGTGAACGTATCGGCTATGTTTGCGTCCCGGATTGCTGCGAGGACAGCGAAATCGTCTATGCGGCCATTGCAGGAGCGGCCCGGGCTCTGGGCCATGTCTGTGCGCCTTCTCTGTGGCAGCGCGTCGTCGCCCGGAATACCCATCTTCGCCCCGACCTTGCCACCTACGACAATAACCGGAAAACGCTTTACGCAGAGCTGACCAAGATGGGCTTCCGCTGTGTCAAGCCCCAGGGCGCTTTCTACATGATGGTTGCCGCTCCCGACGGAAACTCCGAGGGCTTCTCCGATCGCGCCAAGGCGCTGAACATTCTGGCCGTTCCCTGTGACGGGTTTGGCTGCCCGGGCTTCGTCCGTTTCAGCACCTGTGTCAGCCCGGCAATGATCCAGCGCAGCCTGCCCAGCTTCCAGAAGCTGGCGGAATCCTATGGACTGTAGATAAGTAAGAAGGAAGAGGTAAGAAGCAAGAATTTGTCTGGTTATCCGTTCCTTCTAACTTTTTACCTCTTACCACTTACTTCGTACATTTTACCTCATGGAGGAATTAAAGATGTCTAAAGAGTATCCCCTGAATGTCAAGACGCCCCGCAGCTTTACCTATGTGACCCGGAATATTCCGGAAGTCACTGTGGAGCAGCGGGAACGAGCCTTGAAGTCGACCCATTATAACGAATTTGCTTTCCCTGCCGGCATGCTGACCATTGATATGCTCTCTGACTCCGGCACTACCGCCATGACCGACGTTCAGTGGTCTACCATGTTCTTGGGCGATGAGTCCTATGGCCGAAACAAGGGCTATTATGTGCTGCTGGACGCGTTCCGCGACATCTTTGAGCGCGGCGGAGAGAAGAATTGGAAGAAGTCCATCGACCTGATCCGTACCGACTGCAAGGACATTGAGAAGCTGATGAACGAGCTCTACCTCTGCGAATACGAGGGCGGCTTCTTCAATGGCGGAGCGGCCCAGCTGGAGCGGCCCAATACCTTCCTGATTCAGCAGGGCAGGGCGGCGGAATCCGTTCTGTTCGAGATGGTTAAAAAGATTATGGCCGCCCGTTATCCCGGCAAGGTTTTCACCATCCCTTCCAACGGCCACTTCGATACCACCGAGGGCAACATCAAGCAGATGGGCTCCATTCCCCGCAACCTCTACAACAAAGAGCTCCTTTACGAAGTTCCCGAGGGCGGCAAGTATGAGAAAAACCCCTTCAAGGGCGATATGGACGTGAAGAAGCTGGAAGAGCTGATTCAGACCGTCGGTCCCGAAAACGTGCCGCTGATTTACACCACCATCACCAATAACACCGTCTGCGGCCAGGCCGTGTCCATGAAGTCCATCCGGGAGACCGCCAAGATCGCCGAAAAGTACGATATCCCCTTCATGTTCGACGTGGCCCGCTGGGCGGAAAACTGCTATTTTATCAAGGTCAACGAAGAAGGCTATGCGAATAAGTCCATTGCTGAAATCGCGACCGAAATGTTCTCCTACTGTGACGGCTTTACCATGTCCGCCAAGAAGAACGGCCATGCCAATATGGGTGGTATGCTGGCCTTCCGGGATAAGGGCAGATTCTGGAGAAAGTTCTCTGACTTCAACCCCGACGGCAGCGTGAAGACCGATGTGGGTGTGCTGCTGAAGGTCAAGCAGATCTCCTGCTACGGCAACGACTCCTACGGCGGTATGTCCGGCCGTGACATCATGGCCCTGGCTGCGGGTCTCTACGAGGAGTGCAACTTCAATTATCAGGAAGCTCGCGTTCAGCAGTGCGAGTATCTGGCGCAAGGCCTTTACAAGGCCGGCGTCAAGGGCGTTATCCTGCCCGCCGGCGGCCACGGCGTCTACATCAACATGACGGAGTTCTTTGACAACAAGCGGGATCATTTGAAATTCGCCGGTCAGGGCTTCTCCATTGAGCTGATTCGGCGCTACGGCATCCGTACCGCGGAGCTGGGCGACTATTCCATGGAGTACGACCTCAAGACCCCGGAGCAGCAGGAAGAGGTCTGCAACGTGGTCCGCTTTGCTGTGAACCGCAGTATGTTCAGCCAGGAGCACATGGATTACGTGATTGCGGCGGTGAAGGCCCTCTACGAGGACCGGGAGTCCATCCCCAACGTCCGCATCGTCAAGGGCAAGGATCTGCCCATGCGTCACTTCCACGCCTTCCTGGAGCAGTATTACGTGAAATAAGCTTTTCTTGTCGCACCTTTTTCTCTTTCGAAAAAGAGAAACTTACCTATATGCAGCTTTTCTTGAAAGAAAAGCTGCTTGCTTTATTTACTTCCTCTTTCCATTCATGGTATACTGATTTGTTACCACACCACGGAGGTGCGATCCATGAAAAACTATGACGTCATCATCGTCGGCGGCGGGCCGGGCGGCATCTACTCCGCCTACGAGCTCAAGAAGCTGGCCCCCCATAAGCGGGTGGCCGTGTTCGAGCAGGGGCACCCCCTGGAGAAGCGGCGCTGCCCCATCGACGGGGTGAAGATCAAGTCCTGCGTCAAGTGCCCCACCTGCTCCATCATGTCCGGCTTCGGCGGCGCGGGGGCCTTCTCCGACGGCAAATACAACATCACCAACGACTTCGGCGGCACCCTGTACGAGCATATCGGGAAAAAGGAAGCCCTGGACCTGATGAAGTAC
>JAGABH010000157.1 GCA_017614755.1 Oscillospiraceae bacterium | reverse complement strand
TTGCTGTATCACAGGACGGTTGGGTATTTGTCCGCCCGCTTTATTTCTGCGCGAGATTGTCCGGCATTCCGGTCTGCTTCTTCATTTCTTCCAGGGCGGAGACCAACTGCTCATAGAGCTTGTCGGAGACCCGGTCGTAATAGCCCTGCTTGTAAAAGCTGATGGCGCCCAGCGTGTCCAGCACCTCGCAGTCCCGAATTTCCAGAGACTCCGAGGGGGCGGCGGAATAGGTGGGCACGTAGGTCAGGTCGGTGATGCGGGTACCGTCCCGGTCCTTTTGGACAGTCAGGGAGAGAATGCAGCCGTTTCGCGCTGAGGCGTTATAGGACGCGGAGACAAAATCTCCAAGGCTGTAAGCCACGAAATTGCCTCCGGTGGGCGTCAGCCGTTTATTCTTCAACTCCATGGGCCCGACGTAATGAGAGTGAGCGCCGATCACCAGATGAACACCGCTGTCAAAGAGCAGCTCGGCGATTTCCTCCTGGGATTCCGTGACCTGGCGATCATATTCGCTGCCCCAGTGCACCATCGCGATAATGATGTCCGGGCTCATCATCCGGGCTTCCTCCACCGCGGCCGCGATGGCAGAGCGGGCAATCTTGGAGTAATTTGTGTCGTAGTCTGAATAAAGCAGGTTGACACAGTATTCCGCCCCCTCGGGGAGCCGCAGGTTGTTCATTCCCTTTGTAAAGCTGAGGAAGGCAATGCGGATGCCGTTGACATCACGGATTAAAACGCCGTTTTCTTTTCGGTCTTCCTGAGAAGACCAGGTGCCCAGCGCATCCATGCCGGCGGCCTGGATGGCCTGCTTTGTGGCGGTCAGGCCGGTGATTCCGTTTTGGATTGTGAAGGAGTTGGCGGTTTCCAGAATATCAAAGCCCGCGTCGTAGAGGGCCTGGAGCAGGGCAGGGGGGTAGTTGTAGTCGGAAACGCCGTTGGAACCGGTTATATTGCCCTCCAGATTGCCTACCGTCAGATCCGCCGGAGCAAGCCGGGGAACAATCCGGCGAAACAGGGGGGTAAAATCAAAGCCGGATTCCGTCCGGAAGCAGTCTATCATAGACTCGTCGAGGCTGATGTCTCCCACAAAGTTCAACGTTGCCACAGAGCTTCCGGGAGCTGGAGCCTCGGTGGTTGCAGCCGGCGCAGGCTCATCCTTGCCGAATAAAAAGAGAAAAATCGCGGCAGCAAACAGCAGAAGGATCAGAAGCAGGGGAAAGAACCTGTGAAATCTGCGCTTTCGCCGACGGGCATTGTCTTCCCGCCGATCCTGCCGGAGCTGTTCTTCCAGATTGTAATTCGAATTGGGCATAGGGATCCTCCGGATCAATGAGTTGTCACACACCGGAACCATTTTACAACAGGAACGTCGAAAACACAACGATAATTTTTGATTTTTTAGTTGGTTTTTCGTGCCGGATATGGTATAATATATTGAATTCTTTCGATACAAAGGAGCTTTTCCATGGTTTCTAAGCTTCGCGGCCTCTTGGCTGTGTTGATTTTCATAGTTGTATTGTCCGCCTGTTCCAACCCGGTGGGGGAGAGCCAGGAGCCCACGGCGCCCCGCAGCCATCTGTCGGCGGAGGACTTTACCCTGGACGAAAAGGGCAGGCCGGCCTATCCCGGCGCTGTTCTCGGCGTGGACGTATCCGCCCACCAGCAGGAGATCGACTGGGAACGGGTAAGGGCGGACGGGGTTTCCTTTGCAATTCTTCGCATCGGCTACCGGGGCTACTCCGAGGGCGGCCTGAAGACGGACGGGCAGTTTGCCGCCAACTATGTGGGCGCCCGGAACGTGGGATTACCGGTGGGAGTCTACTTCTATTCCCAGGCTACCTCCGAGGCTGAGGCCAGGGAGGAAGCGGCTTATGTGCTGAAGCTGCTGGACGGAGTTCCCCTGGAGCTGCCGGTCTTCTTTGATTGGGAAGAGGTTTCTCAGGGACGCACGGGAGGCAAGGCGAACTCTGACGTGGGAGCCTGGGCCCTGACCTTCTGCAAGGCCATCACCCAGGGGGGCTATCAGGCCGGCGTCTACTTCAACCAGCGCTACGGCTATTCCATCATGCACCTGGAGAATCTGACGGATTACGCCTTCTGGATCGCGGAGTACAAGGACAGTCAGAGCTTCAGCTTCCAGACAGATTTTTGGCAGTTCACCGGCCAAGGTCATGTGGACGGAATTGATGTGATCGTGGACATGAACCTGATGTATGCTCCGGAGGTGGATCGTGAACAAGATTCGTAAGCTCCTGGACAAGACCTTCTGGCTCTATGTGGCGCTGGGATTACTGAACTATGGCATTTGCAATGCCATCATGCTGTGGATTCACCACGATCTGAACGTGTCCACAGATCACAGCCTCTACATTGAGTTTGCCATGCAGACCATGGTTTCCTTCCTGCTCAACCGCTATGTGACCTTCCGAGGCCTGAAAATCTCCAAGTGGTGGCCGGTGCTGTTCTTTGTTTCTGTTGGCCTGAGCTATCTTCTGGCGAAGGTTCTGCTTTTCAAAGTGTTTGAGTACCTGATTACCCTGCCCTTCTTTATTGGGATCGCCGATTGGATTCAGGGCATCGCCTGGAAGGGGAAAGATCCCCTGGTTTTCCGCCACGATCTGGTGATGCTGGGCTGCACCTTCGTCTACTGTGTCATCAACTACATCGGCCAGCGGTATTTTGTCTTCCGGCCTCAAAAAGAAAAATAAAAAGGGCCGGTGGTAACACCGGCCCCTTTGCCCATGATTGTCTAAAAATCCAACACCGGATAGAGCAGATCGTCCGCCACGGGGGAGTAGAACAGACAGCGAATTTGCCTGGGGTCCTTGGTACGGCCCAGAATCCACATGAGCTTGGCCACCACGGCTTCCGTGGTCATGTCGTAGGCCTCCAGTACCCCCAGCTCTGTTTTGAGCCGGTTGCCCACACTGTAAATGGACAGGTTGCTGCCCTCGTTTTCTACCTGGGTGGTCATTACGATGGTCTTGCCCTGATTGATGGCCCCAGCCATGAGGTCATAGAATTCAGAGCCCTTATAGGAGGGCATACCGCCCACGCCGAAGCTCTCGATAATCAGTGCGTCGTTCCGCTCCAGCAGCCATTCCAGCAGGGCGCTGTCCGTGCCGGGGATCATTTTCAGCAAGGCGACGTGCTCGCCCAGCTTGTCGTAAAAAACGGGCCTGTCCTGACATTCCGGCTGGATGAAGGTCAGCACATGACCGTCCTGAATGTAAGCCAACTCCGGGTAGTTGATGGAGGAGAAGGCCCGAAAGCTCTTGGAGTGGGTTTTCCTGGCCCGGGTACCCAAAATGACCTTCCCGTTGAAGACCACCATTACGCCCCGCAGGGGAGAGCAGGCGCAGCGGAAAGCGTCCTCCAGGTTGATCTTGGAGTCGGTGTTTTCCGAGCCGATGGGTTTTTGAGCGCCGGGGAGGATGATGGGCTTGGGGCTGCGCTGGATCAGATAGGAAAGCGCCGCCGCCGTATAGGCCATGGTGTCGGTGCCGTGGGTAATGACAAAGCCGTCATATTCATCGTAGTGCTCCCGGATACAGGCTGCGATTTGCAGCCAGCGGGCCGGGGCCATGTTGGTGCTGTCGATGCTGAAAATCTGCTTGCAGACGGGGCGGCAGAAGGCCTCCACCTGGGGTACATACTGCAAAAGCTGATTTGCGCTCAGCTCCGGCGTCAGTCCGTCCGAGGCCATCTCGGAGGCAATGGTGCCGCCGGTGCCGATGACGAGAATGTTTTTCATAGCAGGACGCTCCCTTCCAATTCTCTTCGATCCTATTCTACTACACAAACTGAGGAATTTCAATGGACAAAATGAATAATATGAAAAAGAAAGCGATAATCTTCGATCTGGACGGAACGCTCTGGGACGCGGCGGAAACCATTGCCCCGGCCTGGAACACCTACCTGCGCAGCCGGGGCATCGACCGCGGTTTTACCCCCGACGACTGCCGGTCCTGCTGCGGCAAAACCCTGCCGGAAATTGCCGCCATGCTTTTTCCCGACGCGGACCCCGCTTGGCGGGAGGGCGTGGTTGAGGGCTGCTGCGACGCCGAGTGCATCCCGCTGGCCAAGACCGGTGGGCGGCTCTACCCGGGCCTGGAAGCTATTTTGGAAGCGCTGCACAGGAATTACTTTCTGGCGGTGGTTAGCAACTGCGGCCTGGGCTATATCGAGGCCTTTTTCTCCGGAAATCACACCGGGCATTTCTTTGACGACTATGAGAATGCCGCCCGCACCGGCTTGTCCAAGGGGGAGAATATCCGCTTGGTGATGGAGCGAAACGGTATTGCGCGGGCAGTCTATGTGGGGGACACCGAGGGAGATCATCAAGCGGCGCTGCAAGCGGGAATCCCCTTTATCCACGCCGCCTACGGATACGGGCAGGTGACCGGGGCGGATTTTATCCTCCAGCGGGTCACAGACCTGCCGGTAATCCTTGACAAGGCCTCATTTTTCAGCTATAATAACCACAATATAGTGGGCTAATGTACCCCACATAATCACGAAATATTGTGAGGCACCTATGAGTAAGAATAAACCGGAATACGGCAATACCAGCATCGAGGTCCTGGAGGGAGAGGACCGGGTTCGAAAGCGCCCGGCGGTCATCTTCGGCTCCGACGGGCTGGACGGCTGCGAACACGCCATTTTTGAAATTGTCTCCAATGCCATCGACGAGGCCCGGGAGAAGCATGGCGACCTGATTATTGTCACTCGCTACGCGGATCATTCCGTGGAGGTGGAGGACTTTGGCCGGGGCTGCCCCGTGGACTGGAACGAGAAGGTAGGCCGCTACAACTGGGAGCTGGTTTTCTGCGAGATGTACGCCGGCGGCAAGTATAAGAACAACGACGCTGGCAACTACGAGTACAGCCTTGGCCTCAACGGCCTGGGCACCTGCGCCACCCAGTATGCCTCCGAATTCTTTGACGCTGTGATCCACCGGGACGGTTTCAAATATTCCCTGCACTTTGAAAAGGGCAGGATTGTGGGCCAGATGCAGAAGGAGCCTACCACCCGGAAGAAAACCGGCTCCCTGTTCCGCTGGAAGCCGGACCTGGAGGTCTTTACGGACATCAATGTTCCCGTGGAGTACTACCGGGATATGCTCAAACGCCAGGCTGTCGTGAACGCTGGCGTTACTTTCCGTTTCCGCAATCAGCTTGGCAAGGACTTTGAGACCGAGGAATACCGCTACGAAAACGGAATTGTGGACTATCTGAGCGAGATTACCGAAGCCGAAAAGCGGGACCCCATCACCATGCCCCAGTATTGGGAGGCGGAGCGTGTAGGCCGGGATCGGGCCGACATGGAGGACTACAAGGTGAAAATCACCGCGGCGGTCTGTTTTGCCAAGCAGGGCGGCCGGGTAGAATTCTACCACAATTCCTCCTGGCTGGAATACGGCGGCGCCCCGGAAAAGGCGGTACGAAACGCCTTTGTTTTTGCCATCGACGCCTACCTGAAGCAGGAAAACAAGTACGTCAAAAATGAAAACAAGATCACCTATCAGGATGTTTTTGACAGCCTGGTGCTGGTGACCAACTGTTTTTCCACCAAGACCTCCTACGAAAACCAGACCAAAAAGGCCATTACCAACAAGTTTATTCAGGACGCCATGGTGGAGTTCTTCCGCTCCCGTCTCCAGGTCTACTTTATCGAGAACAAGCAGGAGGCGGAGATGATCGCCGCCCAGGTGCTGGTGAACAAGCGTTCCCGGGAGTCCGCCGAGCAGGCGCGGCTGACGGTGAAAAAGAAGCTCTCTGCCTCCGTGAACATTGCCAACCGGGTTCAGAAGTTTGTGGACTGCCGCTCCAAGGACCCCAACATCCGGGAGCTCTATATCGTGGAGGGCGACTCCGCTCTGGGCTCCGTCAAGCTGGGCCGGGACGCGGAATTCCAAGGGATCATGCCTGTCCGGGGCAAGATTCTCAACTGCCTGAAGGCTGACTACAGCCGGATTTTCAAGAGCGATATCATCACCGACCTGCTCCGGGTTATCGGCTGCGGGGTGGAGGTCAAAGAAAAGAAGGTCAAGGACCTGGCGGAGTTCGATTTGAGCAATCTGCGCTGGAACAAAATCGTGATCTGTACCGATGCAGACGAGGACGGCTACCATATCCGCACCTTGATTCTCACCATGCTCTATCGGCTTGTGCCCACCCTGATCCGGGAGGGCTACGTCTATATCGCGGAATCCCCCCTGTTTGAGATCAACTGTAAGGACAAGACCTGGTTTGCCTATAACGAGCAGGAGAAGGCTGAGATTCTGAAAAAACTGGAAGGGAAGAAAATCTCCATCCAGCGCTCAAAGGGCTTGGGTGAAAACGAGCCTGAAATGATGTGGATGACCACCATGAATCCCAAGACCCGCCGCCTGATCAAGGTCATGCCGGAGGACGCAGAGCGTACGGCCGTTTATTTCGATATGCTCCTGGGGGACAATCTCCAGGCCCGGAAGGACTATATCTCTGACAACGGCTACAAATACTTGGATTTGGCTGATATCTCATGAACGAAACAAAGATTTCTCATGGCGCCAACCGCAACCTCGGGGTGGATGCTCTGCGCTGCGTGGCCATGCTGCTGATTGTGTGCCTCCATGTGATGAACCGGGGCGGCGCGATTCCGTCCACCAGGTCAACGGCGGCGCTGCTGCTCTACCCGCTGCGGATTTTGGCTTCCTCCGCAGTCAATATGTATGCGTTGATTTCCGGCTACGTCATGCTCCGGAGCAAATTCCGGCCAGCCCGGGTCATGGACCTCTGGCTCCAGGTTTGGGTGCTCAACGTGGTGATCGGATTGGTGGGTAATTGGATTAACCCGGGCGCCATGGATGAAAAATTCTGGATCCGCTATCTTTTCCCCTTTACGCAGAAGGCCTATTGGTATTTCACGGCTTATGTGGGGGTCTACGCCTTTTCTCCGCTGATTAACCGGGGGATTCGGGGGTTGACCCGGGTTCAGGCCATCGCGGTACTCTGGATCATGCTTCTGCTGTTCAGCCTTGGCTCTACCCTGGGCTATCTCAACCAGGGGGACCCCTACGGCATCGGCGGAGGGTACTCCGTTCTTTGGCTGCTGGCTCTGTACACCGCGGGCGCCTGTATCCGTCAGTCGGATTTTCTTCGCAGGACCTCTGCGCTGCGGCTGCTGGCAATGCTGGCTCTGACGATTGTAATTCTGACAGCTCTGTTCAAAATTCTCTATCTCCCCGGCGCTTCGAAGTCGGTGAGTGAGCTGAAGGGTCGGCTGCTGGAATACACCAGTCCGCTGATCACCCTGGTCAGCGTTCTGATGCTGCTGTTGTTCTCCCGGCTGCGTGTGGGCCCCCGGGTGGGGCGGCTGATCGCGTTTTTCTCTCCCCTTACCTTCGGTGTTTACATCATTCATGTTCATCATGTGCTTTGGGTCCCGCTGGAAAAAGCCTTCACCTTCCTGAAAGCGCTGCCTGCGGCAGTGCTTCCCTGGGCGGTTGTCCTGACCGGATTGGCGGGCTTCCTGGCCTGTGCGCTTGTGGATTATCTCCGCTCCCTTCTGTTCCGTGTCCTGCGGGTCAGCAAGGGTACGGCTCGACTGGAGGCGTCGCTTCGCCGCTGGCTGTCCAGAATCATTAACGAAACGAACGGATAAGAAAATGGCAAAGAAGAAAACTGAACAAATCAAACGGAATATTGATCCCAATGTGGAAGGCCTGCGGGGCGAACTGACGGAGCAGGGTATCTGTGACACTTTGGAGTGGAACTTTATGCCCTACGCCATGTCCATTATCGTCTCCCGGGCTATTCCGGAGATCGACGGCTTCAAGCCCTCCCACCGGAAGCTCCTGTACACCATGTACAAGATGGGCCTGCTCACCGGGGGACGGACCAAGTCCGCCAACATCGTGGGCTCCACCATGCGGCTGAACCCCCACGGCGATCAGGCCATCTACGAGACGATGGTTCGCTTGAGCCGGGGCAACGGTGCTCTGCTCCATCCCTTTGTGGACTCCAAGGGAAACTTCGGCAAGGTTTACTCCCGGGACATGGCCTACGCCGCCCCCCGGTACACCGAGGCCAAGCTGGAAGCCATCGCCGCAGAGCTCTTCCGGGATATTGACTTTGACACTGTGGACATGGTGGACAACTACGACGGCACCATGCAGGAGCCGACCCTGCTGCCGACCACCTTCCCCAACGTCCTGGTGTCCAACAACACCGGCATTGCGGCCGGCATGGCCAGCAATATCTGCGGCTTTAACCTCCGGGAGGTTTGCGAGACCACCAAGGCCTTTATCCGGGACCCCCGGTGCGACCTGCTTTCCACGCTGCCTGCTCCGGATTTCTCCACCGGCGGCGAGATTCTCTACGATCCCTCCGAGATGGCGGACATCTACGAATCAGGCCGTGGTTCCTTCAAGGTTCGGGCCCGTTGGCGCTATGTAAAGGAAGGAAACCTCATTGAAATCTATGAGATTCCCTATACCGCTTCCACGGAGGCCATCATTGACAAGGTTTCCGAGCTGATCAATTCCGGCAAGGTGCGGGAAATCAACGATATGCGTGACGAAACCGATCTGTCTGGACTAAAGCTGACCATCGACCTCAAGCGCGGTACGGAGCCGGAGAAGCTCATGCAGAAGCTCTTCCGTCTGACCCCCCTGCAGGACAGCTTTGCCTGCAATTTCAACATCCTGATTGCCGGAATGCCCCGGGTTCTTGGGGTTCGGGAGATTTTAGAGGAGTGGGTGGCCTGGCGCTCCGAGGGCATCCGCCGCAGAACCTACTACCAGCTCCAGCGCAAGAAGGAACGGCTGCACCTGTTAAAGGGCCTGGCCAAAATCCTGCTGGATATTGACAAGGCTATCGCCGTTATCCGGGGTACGGAATCCGATGCGGAGGTCATCCCGAACCTGATGATCGGCTTCGGCATCGACGAGATTCAGGCCAATTTTGTTGCGGAGATCAAGCTCCGCAACATCAACAAAGAATATATCCTCAAAAAGACAGCCGAAACCGGGGAACTGGAAAAGGCCATTGAGGATCTGGATAAAATTTTGAAATCCGACGCCCGGGTCAAGTCCATCATTGTCAAGGAACTGGATGAGGTCAGCAAAAAGTACGGCTCGGATCGCCGTACCGGCCTAATCTACGACCATGAGATTGAAGTGGATGATACCCAGGAGGCGGAGCCGGAGTATCCGGTTACGGTGTTTGTCTCTGCCCACGGCTATTTGAAGAAAATTACCCCGCAGTCTCTGCGTATGTCCGGAGAGCAGAAATTCAAAGAGGGCGATGCCCTGGCCTTTACCAGGGAGACTACCAGCGCGGCGGAGCTTCTGGTGTTTACGGATCGCTGCCAGGTCTACAAGACGAAGCTGGACGTTTTCCCGGACAGTAAAGCCTCCGTCCTGGGGGACTACCTGCCCCAGAAGCTGGGAATGGACGAGGGCGAGACTGTTGCCGGCGTCTTCTTCCCCGGGGATTATCAGGGATTTATGCTCTTTGTCTACGAGAACGGCAAGGTTGCCAAGGTTGATCTTGCTGCTTACGCCACCAAGTCCAACCGTAAGAAGCTCACCGGCGCGTATTGCGACAAGAGCCCGATGAAGGCCGCCTTCCTGATGACGGAAGACGCCCAGATCGTGCTCTATTCCACGGAAGGCAGAGCGCTGATCTTCTCCACCGCCCAGTTGACGCCCAAGACCAGCCGGGATACCCAGGGCGTGGCGGTGATGACCCTGAAAAAGAAGGCTCTGCTCCACCGTGCCTCGCTGCTTTCAGAGGCCGGCGTTGTGAATGAGAGCCGATACCGTACCAAGACTATTCCGGCCGCCGGGGCCCTTTTGAAGGACGAGGACCTTGGAACCCAAACTGTATCCCTGCTGTAATCCTTTTGTCCAGCCTCATTTTGACTGTCCAGGGGGTGTTGTTGTTGAAGAAACGTCTGCTGTTGCTGTTGCTTTTCGTTGTCCTCTTTGCGGGCTGCCAGAGCCTGTATCCCGATGACTATCACTCCGTCAATGTGCATAACGCCCCCTACGCCTACCGGGAGACGGAGACGGCTCCGTCTGCCGCTGAGCCGAAGGTTCCGGCAGCGCCTCCTACGGTTTCCCGTGCTTCCGATATCCGTGATGCGATTAAGGAAATGGTGCTTCGCGGGGAGGACGACGGTATTTTTCTCCTGGAAGACTATGTCGGCGACGTGGAAGAAGACATAAAAGGGATGACGGACCTTCTGCTGAAGGACTCACCGATGTACATCTTTGCCATGAAGGAAAATCCGATCCTGATCCTGAACGAAACCAAGACAGAGGTAAGAGTCAGATTAAAGCGCCGCATGGAGCCCGACGAGGTCAAAGCCATTACCACCTGTATGTACCATGACGCCCTGGACAAGATTGAGGAAGCTCTGCTGGAACAGGTTGCTTCCTACACGATCCAGGTCAGCGGCTTTCAGGAGGAGGATATCGCCGCCGAGTTGGACAGGTTTATTCTCAAACACCCGGATCAGATTGTGGAAGCGCCGCGTATTTCCATCAGCGTATTCCCGGACCGGGGCAACGTCCGGGTGTTGGATGTACGTTTTTACTACAACACTGCCGACCGAAAGACGCTGAGTCAGCGGAAGGAGGATACCAAAAAGCCGCTGACGGTCTATGAAACCCTCCTCGCCCATGAGCAAAGAACCCCTGAGGTTGTAGAAACCTTGTACAAGCTGCTGGTCCCCCTCCCCCGAAACTATAGATACGACCCGGAAGCCACGGTTTATTCCCTGGTTGTCCGCAGGGTTGGAAACAGCAGAACCATGGCCTCTGTGGTGGCCTATCTTTGCACCTGCGCAGGAGCGGAGTGTGAGATAGTTGAGGGAGAACGGGCAGGAGAACCTTGGTATTGGAACCGCATCATGGTAGACGGACGGTGGCGCAGCTTTGATCTCCACGCTACTGCCCTAGCCAGGATGGAAACCCCCAACCTTCTTCCCGCAGAGGAAATGGTGGGTTATAGCTGGGACCGGTGGAGATATCCCGATCTGGACGAGCCAGAGCCCTCGGAACCTACTGACACTGAGGAACCGACGGACCTTACAGAGCCCACGGATTCCTCCGATCCGAACGAAGCCACAGAGCCGTCCCAACCCTCAGAGCCTGCGGAATCCACAGAACCGTCGGAGCCTGTGGAGAGCTCAGAGCCCTCCCAGATTACGGAACCGACGGAGCCATCTGGGGAGGAACCATGACCAATGCCAAACATTATTGAGATTACTGATTTTCAGGCCCCGGAGCTGGACGTGTACGCTCGGCTGACGGAAAATCAACTGGTCAACCGGGCGGACCCGGATAATGCGCTTTTTATTGCGGAGAGCCCCAACGTTATCCATCGGGCTTTGGACGCGGGCTGCGTGCCTGTGTCCCTGCTGCTGGAGCGCAAGCATATCGAGGGGCAGGCAAAGTCAATCATTGAACGCTGCGGGGAACTGCCGATATATACCGCACCCCTGCCGGTGCTGACGGAGCTGACGGGCTTCCCGCTGACCCGGGGCGTCCTGTGCGCTATGCGGCGGCCGAAACTGCCGGAGCCGGAGGCGATTGTCCGCAATGCCCGGCGGGTGGCCGTGATGGAGAATGTGATGAACCCCACCAACCTGGGGGCTATTTTCCGGTCCGCCGCTGCGCTGAACATGGACGCTGTGCTCCTGACACCTGCCTGTACCGACGCGCTCTATCGCCGCTGCGTCCGGGTCAGCATGGGGACGGTATTCCAAATTCCCTGGACCTATCTCACCGGTACCTGGCCGGAGGATGGCATGGCCCTGCTCCGCCGTCTGGGCTTTCGGACCGCGGCGCTTGCCCTTCGGGAAGATACCGTATCCATCGATAATCCCGTGCTGAATGCAGAAGAAAAGCTGGCGGTTTTGTTGGGCACGGAGGGCGATGGCCTTGCGGATTCCACCATTGCCGCTTGCGATTACACGGTGAAGATTCCCATGTCTCATGGGGTGGATTCTCTCAACGTGGCTGCCGCGTCCGCGGTCGCCTTTTACCAACTGTGCAAACCGGCACCGGAGGCACCGTCCCCGACGGCCGAAGCCTGACAGTTCAGCAAAAGAAGAACGGAGGAATTTGCTATGAAGCTTGCGACTGCTCTTTCTGAACGCGCCGATCTTCAGCGCCGCTTGTCCGAGCTGCAATCCCGGCTTGTCAATAATGCCAAGGTTCAGGAGGGAGACGAGCCTGCCGAGTCGCCCGCGGTTCTGGTGGAGGAGATGGACACGCTGCTGGAGTGCTTGGAAAGGACGATTTCCCGGATCAATCTGACGAACAGCGCCGTTCGCTTCGAGGGAAAAACCATGACGGAGCTGCTGGCACGCAGAGACTGCCTCTCCAAGCGGCTGAAAATCATGCGCACATTCCTGGAGGCTGCCAGCACCAAGGTGGACCGTTACTCCCAGAAGGAGATCAAGATCCTTTCTACGGTGAAGGTGGCGGATCTGCAAAGGCAGGTTGACGCCGATTCCAAGGAGCTTCGGGAACTGGACGAGCAGATTCAGGCCCTCAACTGGACCACCGAGCTGATAGAATCGTGAAGCTGAGGCGGCTGTATGCCGTCTGAATGGCTGGTAATCCGAAAAGGCGAGCGGGATCTCCCGCGGGCGAGAACGGCCCGCACTTCAGACGCGATACGTCGGGCGCGTATCACAGGCGTATGCCTTACCGTGCAGGCCCTGCACCGTTACACGCGCATCGTTACAGTGTACTGTTACTACCATCAACGCTGATTTTCGGATGAGGGCGGGAATGGGGAAACAAAAATGAAAAACAATCAACCGAGTGCGGCGCCTGCAGGCTGCCGGCCAAATTCGGGGAAGTTTTTGGCGGTGAAATGATGACAAGACTGGATTCATTCTTTGAAAAGCTGAAGGGAAAACACGTTCTTGTTTTGGGCGTGGGCGTGAGCAATCGGCCGCTGGTGCGGCTGCTGCTTAAGTACGGAATTGACGTAACCTGCTGCGATAAGACGTCCAGAGAAAAGCTGGATCAAGAGGTTTTGGAACTGGAGGCCCAGGGCGCCAAGCTGCATTTGGGCGAGGGCTATCTTGACGGCATTGCAGGCGACGTGGTGTTCCGTACTCCCGGCCTGCATCCGGATACGCCTCAGATTAAGGCGCTTCGGGAGTCCGGCGCAGTGATTACCTCCGAGATGGAGGCCTTCTTTGCGGTTTGTCCCGCTCAGATTATCGCTGTTACAGGCTCAGACGGTAAGACCACCACCTCCACCCTGATTTCTGAGTTGCTGAAGAAGCAGGGATACCGGGTGTGGCTGGGCGGAAACATCGGCACGCCTCTGCTGGTTAAGGCAGACGACATGGAGCCCACCGATCAAGTGGTTCTGGAGCTGTCTTCCTTCCAGCTTATGTATTTCCCCTACAGTCCCCATACTGCCGTGATTACCAACCTGTCTCCCAATCATCTGGATATCCACCGGGACATGGAGGAGTATGTAACAGCCAAGGAGAATTTGTATCTCCACCAGAAGCCCGGGGATCTGCTGATCCTGAACCGGGACAATTCATTTACCCATTCCTTTGCGCCCAAGGCCAGGGGTCAGGTGGAGGAGTTTTCCCGGCTGACAGAGCCGGAACGGGGCGTCTTCCTCCGGGACGGTGTGATCTGGCGGAAAGGGGAGAACACGGAAAAGGTATTGGATCAGTCTGATATTCTTCTGCCCGGCATCCACAACGTAGAAAACTACATGGCCGCGATTTTGGCTGTGGGAGACCGGGTCAGCACCGAAAATATCCGGGCTGTGGCCCGGAGCTTCGGCGGGGTGGAGCATCGGATTGAGCTGGTTCGGGAGAAGGACGGGGTCCGCTACTATAACGACTCCATCGCCTCTTCTCCTACCCGCACCATCGCGGGACTGCGGAGCTTCAACCAAAAGCTGATTTTGATTGCCGGAGGCTATGACAAGCACGTCCCCTTCGAGCCCCTGGGTCCGGAGATCGTGGATCATGTTAAGCTCCTGATCCTCACTGGCGCCACGGCTCCCAAAATCGAAGCCGCTGTCCTGGCCGCTCCGAACTATGTCCCCGGCAGCCCGGAGATTTTGCATGAAGAAGATTTCTACGAGGCCATCCGACTGGCTTCCCGCAAGGCAAAGCCCGGCGACTCAGTGATTTTGTCTCCCGCTGGCCCTGCTTTTGATAAATTCAAAAACTTTATGGTTCGCGGCAAAGAATTCAAGAGGACAGTTATGGAATTGTAAGGAGGAATCACCATGGGCGTTTCCAAGGTACTGCGTAAGATTTCTTCCCGCGGCGCGAAGTGCGCCGCCGTCATCGTGGCCGCGGGCAGCTCTGCCCGGATGCAGGGAACCGACAAGATCATGGCGGACCTGGACGGCGAGCCGCTGATTCTGCACACCCTTCGGGCCTTCCAGCAGAGCGATGACATTCAGGAGATCATCCTGGTTACACGGGAGGACTTGCTGGACCCCCTGAGCAATCTCTGTGTGGAAAAGAAGCTCAACAAGGTCACCAAAATCTGCAGGGGCGGAGAGAACCGGGCCGCCTCCGTGCAGGCCGGGCTGGATCAGGTTTCGTCTCAGTGCGGCTTTGTGGCCATCCATGACGGCGCCCGCCCCCTGGTTACTGGAACCGTTATCCACGACGCGGTTCGCAAGGCGGCAAAGTTCAACGCCGCAGCGCCTGCCGTCCCCGTCAAGGACACCATCAAGGTGGTTCACGGGGGCGTGGTGGAGTCCACCCCGGACCGAAGCGCTCTTTACGCGGTCCAGACGCCCCAGGTTTTTGCCTTGGACCTCTACCGGGCTGCGCTGGATCAGGCGATTGCCGCCAAAATGGAATTGACCGACGACTGCTCCGCCGCGGAAAAGTTCGGCCTGAATGTGGTCATCACACCCGGCAGCGACGAGAATATCAAGGTCACTACCCCCACGGATTTGATTTTGGCAGAAGCCCTGCTTCGGGGGAGGAAAAACCCATGAGAATCGGTCACGGCTACGACGTCCACCGGCTTGTGTCGGATCGGGCATTGATTCTGGGGGGCGTACAACTGGACTGCCCCCTTGGGCTGGAAGGTCACTCCGATGCCGACGTGTTGACCCATGCGGTGATGGACGCCCTGTTGGGGGCTGCCGGGCTGGGGGACATTGGCCTTCACTTCCCGGACTCAGACCCTGCCTATAAAGGCATCGACAGTCAGAAGCTCCTGGCCCATGTCCGGGATATGCTGGACGTTAAGGGCTTTCGGGTGGGCAACATCGATGTCACGGTTATTGCCCAGGCTCCAAAGCTGTTGTCCTATATCGCCGACATGGAACGGACACTGGCTGCAACGCTGAACATTGACTGTGCCAGGATCAACATCAAGGCCACCACAGAAGAGCGTCTCGGCTTCACCGGCCGGGGAGAGGGAATCTCCTGCCATGCGGTCTGCCTTCTGGAGGAATAGAGGAGCCTCGTCCCGTCATTCTGGGCGCCGGAAAGGACTTGCTTCCTGTCGAAGCGAAGAATCCATTTCCAAAAAATATCACGATTTCCAAAAATAATGCTTGCATTTTTGAAACACCTGTGCTATAATACCTTTGCTGTGAGGGAAACGCCTGTTTTCCGAGTCAGATGGGGGTATAGCTCAGCTGGGAGAGCGCTTGAATGGCATTCAAGAGGTCAGCGGTT
>JAGABH010000156.1 GCA_017614755.1 Oscillospiraceae bacterium | reverse complement strand
ATGTGGGCATACTATGACGGTATTACCGGCGGCACGGACGAGACCCATTTCTCCCCCGCCAAGACCGTCCTGCGCAGCGACGCCATGGTGTTCTTCTGGGCGGCCAAAGGCAGACCCACGGTGGAAGCGGAAAGCAACCCCTTCCGGGATGTGAGCGATAAACACTGGGCCCATCAGGCTGTGATGTGGGCGGTGAAGAACGGCATCACCGGCGGCACCAGCCCCAGTACCTTCAGCCCCAGCAAGACCTGCTCCCGCAGTGAGATACTCCAGTTCCTTTATGCCTCCATGGGCAAGCCCGAATACAGCATTGATAATCCCTACTCCGATATCAATACAAACCACTGGTACTACGACGGCGCCATCTGGGCCTACGAAAATCGCCTGGAGAAGGGCGAAGGGGGCAAGTTCAATGCGCAGACCCCCTGCACCCGTGCCTATGTGGTGACCTACCTCTACCGCTTTTTCACCGGCCGGGAATTGGCAAACTAAAACAGCGCGAGAGGCACTCAGAACAGCTGAGTGCCTCTCATTAGTTTATTATGCTTATGCGGTCCAATCAGGAGAACAGGCGATAGCTTCTGCGGCAGGGCGCTTCAGGGGAATCTGCTTCGAGAAAAGCGGTGATTCATCTTTTTCGCACCCAATTGCCAAAACGAAAATCCGCTCGACGTAAGCGAAGCGATTATCCGTTATCAGTCGTCTTCGCTTTCAAAGAGGCGAGTTCTTTTCTGCCCTTCCTCGCGCCTGTATTCGCTGTCGTCCCAGTTGTAAACGTAGCTGCCGCGATCCCAGCTGAATCCGTTGCGGTCAATGTTTTCGTATTTTCCGGATTCGTAATTGAAACACCATTTTGTCATTTCAGTCGTCCTCCTCGTTCAAGATGAATTGCAGCATCTCAAAAGCAGCAGTTTTTTTCGCATCTTTTTTTGAAGAAGATACGGCTTCAAAGCTTGTACCGTATTCCTCAATTTGACACACTGCAGTCCAGACAGGATTGCCGTTTTTGTCGTGCTCTTCCAAAAACTGATAGATGGGAATTGAGAAATACCCTCTGCGTGCGAGTATTTCAAGCTGGCTGATTGCATCGTCTTTATTCGGGTTTTCGATTTCGTCACGGATTGTTAGCTCTTCGATAATCCCTTTCTTTTTTAGATCTTCGTATGCCAGCTTGCAGACATTCATGCGGGCCTCGTTTTTTGAAGCGCCGAATCCGCGATAGATGGGAAGATTGTCGAGCAATTTTAATTCGCAGTGATATTTCAATCTGAAATAGTCGCAGCCATTCGGAAAATCTTGTGAAATACCTTTGAAGGGGAAATACAAGGTTGAAGTGTAGGATGCTTCTTTGAACCAAAACAGCGGAATGACACCATTGACTTGTTCTTCCCAATTCTGTATCAAACGCACATAGTTGTCATCCTCGTCGTTCAGGAAAAAATCATCCGGCATAATCATTGCCTCTACGACGGAGCAAATTTTTTCCAAATCCCAGCCGCAGTCAAGCGTAACAGCACCGACGATTGCTTCAAAAAGATCTTCTTTGACAGATGGTTCGTCGGAAACATTGTTCTTAATATCTCCTTTTCCCATGCGGAGCTGGTCTGCGAAGCCCATTTCATCCATTCTGCGCGCAAGGGTGGATTTCTGAACCATCCGGCTTTTTATCCGTGTCAATTCGCCTTCGTCGATGGAACAGGAGAATTCTTTTTGCGTATCGCCGTATTTTGAAATGAGGAGCTTAACGACGGCAAGGTCGAGCGCCTTATCTCCGATAAATTCAAGAATCTCGTTGTCTTCGCCTCCATTTTCACTCGCAAACGATCTGCGGGTAAAAGCCTGCAAAAGCAAATTGGGATTTTTGAAAACATGGCCGATTTGCCCTTGCACCATGTTGATGAGCAGTTTGTTTTCCATAAAAAATATCCTTTCAGTGTTATTTCACTAAAAGGCACAATAAAATATCCGACCAAGTTTCCGCACGCAAAGAAACCTTGTCAGACATCATAAATAAATTTAATTCTTTGTTTGCATTTGCTTGCCAGGACTCACTTTCATAAGCAGTGGCAAACACAGAAAAACAATGTCTCAAATTTATTTCATTTTGCCTTCAAGCAAGTTCAGCATATCACATAAGATGGGATTTGTCAATGTGAACACCCCGCTTTCAGGACTTTTGCGTTTGAATCCGACTTTTGCAGGGTTATTGGCCTTCGCCGCGTGATATTGCTTCGCAGGGATATTCGGCCGGCGCTGCAATACCGTTTCCGGGCGGGGTGCAGGAAGAATCCTGCCCCCGCCCGGGTCGTTTATCATTCGTTGATTCTGCAAATGAGGCCGGTAAGCATCTCTCTCCATCCCGGAAGCTGGTCCACGGGAAGGACGGTTTGGCCCTCATAAATCAGGTCATGCTCCTGCCGGATCTCTTCGGATTCCGGCGCATTGTAGCAGACAAGCACCAGACCGTCGTAATGCTCCGGCATCCGAACCGTCAGCGTGAGCGTGAACAGGTAGGACAGATCATCGTATCTGGTCCAATCACAGTTGTAGCTGAACTCCACGTGGACGGTTTCTCCGTTGGATTCATAGTTGTAGGAATAGAACGTGTCCTCCTCATCCTCGGTCAGGATGACGCCGCTGTAGTAGTCGCAGAGGTTCCAGGACCAGGTCAGCGTATAGCCTTCCTTGCTGACGAAGGCCGGCATGGTGGTTCCGTCCGTCAATGCCGTGGCGGTCAGCGTGACGATGCAGTTTCCGTCTCCGGTGGATTGGTAAGAATTTTGCTCGATATACCAGGTGGCGGGGATGCGCGTATAACTCTGGGAGTCCTGTCCGCGAACAGAGACCGCACCAATTACGCTTTTGTTGGGGTCTCCATATTTGTAGTTCACAAGCAGGTCGTTGTCCACGAACCAGGGAGTGTTATCCTCTTTGATTGCAGGCGTATCGTCAACATAGGGCGACAGGGGATCGCCCATGCCGTCGTAGATGCGGTCGTCGGCGCCCAGCGTCATGCGGCTCAGAATTTGTCCGTTCTCGTCTTCCATCACCAGTTCGCCGTTTTCCATGTGGCAGAAGCCGTGGGCTTCGGCGTCGGCGTCCAGGTCATACATCGCCCAGGTGCCGTCCGCGTTGATTCCAATCAGCAGATCAAACTCGTCGTACTTCCACATACCGAGGAAGCAGCGGAAATTTTCGTCCGTGTCCGCAGGGTCAGCTCCTTCGTATCGGGCAAGATTCTTGCCGTCCTCGTCGATCAGCCACTTGCTGCCGTCCAGCTTCAGCTTGAATGCGGTGGAGTTATCCTCCGCCTTGAGCACCAGCGTGTCATCCTTGAGGGAATAAGTGCCCTCTGAGAGGACATACAGGTCCGCACCGCGATATTCCCAGGTGTTGTTTTCGTTGATCATAATGTATCGTTCGGCGTCCTCATACTTCCAAAAGCCGTAAAAGGATTTCAGAGAGGCGGAATTCTCACCGAATTTTGCGTTGCCGGACAGGAGGCTTCCGGAATCGTTTCCGCAAGCGCAGAGGCTGAGCGTCAAGACCAGAATGAGCAGGAGCGAGACAGTTTTTTTCATTGGGTTCTTCCTTTCTGTGTGTCATGGGAGTCGTACTCTGGCCGCAGAGCGTCAGATGTGTGATTCGCCATTTAGTTATAGCACATTGCCGGAAAAAATGCCAGATTTTTTTGATTTTAAATCGGCGGGTTCGCTTCCCATACGCCGTTCGCTGTATTTTCCCGGGTCCCAAACCGCTCCGGCGTGAAAAGAACTTCAAGTGCCCCGCCAAAAGGGCGACAAGCTGTTGCAAATCGCGGCGAGATTTGGTATAATCAATCCGGCCTGCCGTCGCAGTTGAATAACGAAAGAGCCCAACCGGGCGGAAAGAGGAAACTATATGGAATTATGCGCACGCAAAGATGTTCCCGTGGAACAGACCTGGGACCTTTCCCTGATTTTCCCGGAAGAGAAGCTGATGTGGGAAGCCCTGGACAAGCTGAAGGCGGATGTCAAAAAGCTGGTTGACAGCTATGCCGGCCAGTTGAATACCGCGGAAAAGATTGTCTCCTGCCTGGATGAAATGGAACGGTTTATGCCCACGGCCAGCCGAATCTGGCAATATTCCGGCCTGGCGGTGGAGACGGATTACACCGACAACAAGCTCCGGGAGCGGGCGGAGAAGGTCAACGACGAAATGACCCGTCTGTATAAGGATATATCCTTTGTGGACAGTGAGATTCTCCTGGCCCCCAAGGCCGAGCTGGAAGCCGCTGTGGAGCAGGCCAAGGGCTGCCGCAGATACCTGAAGGACCTGCTGGACAAAAAAGCCCATATGCTCTCTCCGGAGACGGAAAAGGTTCTGGCCGCCCTGGGCCGGACCTTCGGTGTACCCTATGACATCTACAACACCATGAAGCTGGCGGATATCGCCTTTGAGCCCTTCACTGTGGAGGGCAAGGAGTATCCCCTGGGCTACTCCCTCTTTGAGGACGACTACGAGTACGACGCCAATACCGCCGTGCGCCGTGCCGCCTTCCGGGCCTTCTCCGACAAGGTGAAGCAGTACGAAAACACCACTGCCGCCGCCTACAACGCCTGCGTCACCCAGGAAAAGACCATGGCGGAGCTCCGGGGCTTCCGGGATGTGTTTGACAGCCTGCTTTTTGAGCAGAAGGTGACCCGGGAGATGTACGATCGGCAGATCGACGTCATTACCCAGCGCCTGGCCCCCCATATGCGCCGCTATGCCAAGCTGCTGCAAAAGAAACACGGCCTGGACAAGATGACCTTTGCCGACCTGAAGGTGCCCCTGGACCCGGAATACGATCCTCGGGTTACCATCGAGGAATCTCACCGCTATGTGCGGGAGGGCCTGTCTATCCTGGGCCAGGACTATGTGGACATGATCGACCGGGCCTACAGGGAACGCTGGATCGACTTTGCCAAAAACATCGGCAAGTCCACCGGCGGCTTCTGCTCCGGCATCTTCCGCCAAAACTCCTTCATTCTGCTGAACTGGAACGACCGCATGGCGGACGTGTTCACTGTGGCCCATGAGCTGGGCCACGCCGGACAGGGGATGTACAGCGACGCCGCCCAGTCCTTCTTCGACAGCGACCCCTCCCGGTACATGGTTGAGGCGCCCTCCACCATGAACGAGCTGCTGCTGGCGGAGCACCTGTCCAAGACCAGCCAGGATAAGCGCTTCCGCCGCTGGGTTCTCTCCAGCATGGTCTCCAACACCTACTACCACAACTTCGTCACCCACCTGCGGGAGGCCTGGTATCAGCGGGAGGTCTACAAGATTATCGACCAGGGCGGCAGCGTCAATGCGGAGATTCTCAGCGACCTGTTCCGGAAAAACCTGGAGCTGTTCTGGGGCGACGCCGTGGAGCTCACCGAGGGTGCGGAGCTGACCTGGATGCGGCAGCCCCACTATTACATGGGTCTCTACTCCTACACCTACAGCGCCGGCCTCACCGTGGCCACCCAGGCCATGCTGCGGATTCGCCAGGAGGGCGCCCCGGCGGTCGCCGATTGGAAGAAGTTTTTGGCTTCCGGCGGCTCCAAGGATCCCGTGGAGATGGCGAAGCTGGCAGGCTTCGACATCAGCACCGACGGCCCCCTGAACGCCACCATCGACTACATCGGCTCCCTGATCGATGAGATCTGCAAGCTGACCGAGGAAATCGACGGCATCCGGGTGTAATTCCCGCATTGACATACTGAAAACGGCGTTGTCCCAGTTCAGCGTTTCCGCTGTTTGAGACAACGCCGTAATTTCATTCCGCCAGTACCCGGCGGAAGAGTCGGCCAAGGGCCAGGAATGGCAGCCGGATTGAGGGACTTGCCCTGCGTCCGTCAGGGTTTTTGCGGGTTTCAGGAAAATGTGTTATTGTGTTTTGACGCGAATTAAGGTATGATGGTAGAACAGCGGAACAAGAACTTGATTGTTTGGGGAGACAACATGATCGGAGGTCTGCCATGAAGGTCATCCTATCCAGAAAGGGCTTTGACGCGGCCAACGGCGGCTGTCCCAGTCCGATTCTGCCGGACGGGACGCTGCTCTCTCTGCCGATTCCCTCTGAGGATCGGGACAGCTATGCGGACCTGTCCTGCCGGGGGCTCAATTACGCGGAGCTGCTGGGGCAGCTTCGGCCCGGAAAGAGCTTTTCCTACTGCCATGTGGATCCGGACCTGCGGCCAGGCCTGCGCACCGCCGGGACGGCGGGCTGGAAGCCCGCCTTCGGGCAGACCGACGCCGCCCAAGGGGTGCTGAGCAACGCGGGGGTGGAACAGGGCGATCTGTTTCTCTTTTTCGGCTGGTTCCGGCAGACGGAGCAGGGGCCGGAGGGCTATCGCTATGTGCCCAGGGGCGGGGATTTCCTTCGCGGGGGAGACCTGCACGTGATCTACGGCTATTTGCAGATCGGTGAAATCCTCACCGACCCGGAGAAAATCGCCCAATACCGCTGGCATCCCCATGCCGGCGGGGAGCTTCTCCGACACAGGGCAAACGCCCTCTATCTGCCCACGGAGCGCCTGTCCTGGAATCCCGAGAAGAAGGGATGGGGCGTCCTGGATTTCCGGGCAGATCGGGTGCTGACCATGGAAAACCGCCCCCGGGGCACCTGGAACGCCAAACCGTTTCTAATGCCGGAGCACGTCTACGGGAACCGGAAAAACTCCGCCAGGGGAGAGGGGCTGTATTACGCCGGAATCTGGCAGGAGCTGGTTTTGGAGGAATCGGAAGGCCTGCTGGCCTGGGCCGGCAGCGTCATCGACGGACCCGGGTAACGGGAAATCGCATCCGCGGGGTGCGAACAGGAGGGTATAATGAAAACATTTCTGGAAACAAATGTGTACAGCTTTCAGGGGACGGTGCTGCTTTACGGCGCCTGCCTGCCGGAGGTCTCCCCGGCGGGCTTCGCAAAGCTGGCCGAACAGGCGGACGGCTGTTATGCCCTCTGCCTGGAGCGGGATCACCTGAATATGGCCATCACCAAGCTGACGGCGGTTTTGGGCACGGGGCGGGTTAAGCAGCTCCTGCTCGCCACGGTGGACCGCTCGCCCCACTGCGTGCAGATGCACTACATCCCCCACGAAATTGAGCGCATTCTGCCGGAGCATATTCCCATGGAGAGCTGGGTGGTGATCGGGGATCGGCCCATCCGAATCTCTCCGGAGACGGTGGAGCGGTCCAAGTCTCTGGCAAAGCTGGAAACAGAGAGCAGCCGATGATTCGAAGAATCCTGCGGAAACAGCAGGGGGAAAAGGAGATCAAATGAAGCATCCGGAGAAATGGCGGGAAACGATTGATCCGTTCTCGCTGCCCTATAAACACTTTCGCCCCACGGAAATCCTCGGCTATCCCCACGCCGGAAACGACGTGTTTCACGCAAGGGGAATCTATCATGGGGAGGAAGTAACCGCCTTTGTCAAGGCCGCACGGTACGAAGGAAAGACGATCGAGAACGAGGTTGCGCTGCTGAACCGTCTTCAAGCGCCGATGATTCCCAAGGTGATTGACTGCGGCTTTGACGGAACGCCGTTTTCTGTGACGCTGGAGCTGCCGGGGGAACGCCTGTCTGTGATTGTGGGAGAAAATAAAGAGCTTGCTTCCCTTGCGTACATGGAGGAATACGGAGCTGCGCTGGCAAAGCTGCATCAGCTGCACATTCCCGCGGAGCCGGTAAAGGACCGCAGATTCTTTCACACGCCTGGGGAGGAACTGCTGAATTCCCTGGGCTTGGAGCAGCTGCGGCCGTTTTTTTCTCGCCCGCCTGCGTCAAAGGCTTGCTGCTTCTGCCACGGAGATTTCCACTATGCCAATATTCTCTGGAAGGACGGCAGACTCAGCGGGATGTTAGACTTTGAGTTGGCCGGTTACGGCAACAGAGACTTCGATATTGCCTGGGCAATATTTCGCCGCCCGGGGCAAAAGTTTTTGAAAACAGAGCTGGAGCGGGAGGCCTTTTTGAGCGGCTATTCCCGATTCGGCGCCTTTGATCAAGAGGCTGTTCGATTCTACATGGCCCAGTGCTATGTGTATTTTCTCCGATTCAGCGGAGATGACGGGGAATACCGCGAATATGCCGCGGATTGGCTGAAGGGCATCCAATCATAGAGAAAACAGCACGGGGGACAGCGGTTTTTGACGGAAACGCTATGACAGCAGGGAGGCACCGCCATGCATTTTGTGGACGCAAAGGGAATACTGACCGGGACAGGGGACTGTTGCGGGATGAATATTTACCGGGGCTGTACCCACGGCTGCGTCTACTGCGACAGCCGGAGCCGGTGCTATCAGTTTACCCACCCCTTCGAGGATGTGGAAGTGAAGCGGAACGCCCCGGCGCTCTTGGAGCGGGCCCTGCGTTCCAGAAAGCGGAGATGCGTGATCGGCACCGGAGCCATGTCGGATCCCTATATGCACTGCGAGGCCACCCTGGGCCTGACCCGGAAATGCCTGGAAATCATCCTGCAATATGGCTTCGGCGCCGCCATCCAGACGAAATCGGACCGCATTTTGCGGGATATCGACCTGCTGGAGGCGATCAACCGCTCCGCCAAATGCGTGGTGCAGATGACTCTGACCACCTATGACGACGATCTGTGCGGCATCCTGGAGCCCAAGGTCTGCAACACCAAGCGGCGGATTCAGGTGCTGGAAGAGCTCCGGGAGCGGGGCATCCCCACCGTGGTGTGGCTGACTCCGATACTGCCCTACCTCAACGACACCGAGGAAAACGTTGCCGCCATTCTGGAGGCCTGCGTCCGGGCGGGCGTCCGGGGCGTGATCGATTTCGGCATGGGCCTGACCCTGCGGGAGGGGGACCGGGAATACTACTATGCGGCCCTGGACAGGCACTTCCCGGGGCTGAAGGAGCGGTATATCAAGGAATACGGCATGGCCTATGAGCTGCCCAGCCCCCGGGCCGGGGCGCTGCGGGCTGTTTTTCAGAAAATATGCGGGGAAAACGGCCTTCTGGCAAACCCGGAGGAGTGCTTCCGGTTTATGCGGGAGCTGCCGGACCCCTATCCGCAGATCAGTCTTTTCACCCCGTAGCGCCGGCAATCTGTCGGCCGTTCTCCGCCGGGGCTCCGCTCACCCCGCAGCGCCGACAATCTGTCGGCCGTTTTCCGCCGGGGCTCCGCTCACCCCGCAGCGCCGACAATCTGTCGGCTGTTCTCCGCCGGGGCTCCGCTGCCTTCCTGGGCTGCTTGCCGCACAGTTTGGCAGCGGACAGAGAATCATAGCCGAGGTTGAAGTCTGATGGAATCCGGGAGGTTGAAATGCTGCTGGAAACGAACCGCCTGCTGGTGCGCAGGCTCAGAGAAGAGGACGCGGAAGCCCTGTTTGCGGTGCTGTCGGACCCGGAGGTCATGCGGTATATTGAGCCGCCTTTCACCTTGGCGCAGACCCGCTCCTTTATCCGGGAAGCCGCACTCTGCGAGCCGCCCCTGGTCTACGGGGTGGTGTGGAAGGGAAAACCCGCTGCGTCTCCCGTCCTGATCGGCCATCTGATCTGGCATCCCTGGGACGAAACCGCCATGGAGCTGGGCTGGATTCTGCGCCGGGACTTCTGGGGCCGGGGCATTGCCGGGGAGCTGACGGCGGCGATCCTGGAACAGACCCGCCGGGACGTGGTGATAGAATGCTGCCCGGACCAGAGCGCCACAAGGCGCCTGGCGGCGCGATTTGGCTTTACGCTTCGGCCCTTACCGAGTCAGGAACTGCTCACATTTTACCGGAAAGGGCCGCAGCAAGATCAAGCTCTGCCTGGACCTGAAGTGCTGGGATCGATACGGGATTGAGACTGTGCTGCGGAACAACGCCTGCCTTTACGCCGCCCCGGAAGAGCGGGAAACCATAGACAAAAAACCTTCTTACAGACAGTCCGGGGTTGTGCTTCTTCTGCTCAGCGGCGTGTTTGCCGTAAATGGACTGGCGATTGTGCTGAAAAACCGGAAAATCGAATTTCTGCAAAGCCCTTTGATCCTGGAGTTATGATCTGCGCCGTCAGCTCTGCGGTACGGATCACCGGGAGCTTGGAGCAAAAAAACGATTCCAATTTGCGGAGGAAAAAACAATGGCTTCCTTATTCGCATCGACGATGAACACCCGTTTTCTGCCCACCGGGGACCGGCGGTATATCCGCAGCGAGTGCCCGGAACACCTTAGCGACGCCGAGGTGGCCTGGCTTCGGGAGCGGGGCGTCACTACCGTGGTGGACCTGCGGGAGGAAATTGAGTGGAAACACCGCCCCTGCCGTCTGGAGGGGGAGGCGGGCTTCACCTATCATCACCTGCCTGTGACCGGCGGCGGGGATACGCCAAAAACGCCGGAGGATGTGGGCCGGGTCTATCTGGGAATGCTGGACGGGCAGATGGATCGGATTATTTCCACCATTCTGGAGGCACCCGGCGGCGTGCTGTATTTTTGCGGCGCGGGCAAGGACCGAACCGGCGTGGTTACGGCTGTCCTGCTGAAAAAGCTGGGCCTTGACGATCAAAGCATTATCGACGATTTTATGGAGACAAAGGCGAACCTGATGGGCCTTCTGACAGATTATGTTAACAAGCATCCGGAAGTGGACCTTCGGATCATTGTCCCCAACGAGGAAAACATCAAAAAGGTTTTGCGGGTCCTGGGGTGAGCGCCGCCCTCTGCCGGGGCTGAAAAAGCGGGCTGGGGGGAAAGAAAGCAAAAAAAGACTGCCCCGCAATGGAGGCAGCCCCTTTTTGGAACCGGGACTTTATTCCTGCGGCCGGATCGGCCGAGCAGCAATTTTTATTTACGGTTGGCGTCCCGCAGCTCCTCCGGCGTTTTCAGGCCGTCGGATTTTACATAGGTGTAGACGGAGCCCGCCAGCTGGGTCCACTTGGGGTCGCTGGGGGACAGCTTCTTCAGCTCCGCTTCCGTGATGCGGAGATTGGCCCAGATGGTCTGGGTCCTGGTGGGCACCGAGTTGACGATGTACTTGTTCTCGTCGGCAACGCTGGTGTCGTAGCCGGCGTTCCGGAAGATCTCGTCAAAGAAGATTTGGGTCTTTCCCTTGCCGGTGGTAATGACGCCATCCCGGCTTACCGTGCTGTAAGAGAGGGTGACGCACAAATACCCGTCCGTGCCTCGGCTGAGGATCAGACCGTTCTGGAAGGTCTTGCCGTTGGGGTTCATCAGCATCTCATACAGCTGTCCGAAGGTCATGGAGCGAAGCTCCGCCTGGAGGCTGTTCAGCAGGAGAATATCTTTGTCCAGCTTTTCCTGGTCGCTCAGCGCCATATACTCGGACGCGGACTTGATGCCCTCGCCGCCATAGATGCCGTTCCAGTAGTAGTTGACCACGCCGTCTTTCGTAATTGTCAACGCCAGACGGGCAGGGTGATCGCCGTCCGAATTGGGAACGCCGTAGGCCTCGCCGCCGCCGTCCCACCATTCCCCGGCGGAGGTTCTGGACTTTCCGTAGCCCTGATCCGGCTGGGTTTGGGATACTGTGTTGGTGTTGCTGTCATAAAAGTACTTTGTGGAGCCGTCTGCCTTGACGGTTCCGTTTTGGGCGCCCAACACAATGGCGGATTTCGCCGAACGCATCATTGACATATCTGCCGCACGACGGGAATGCTCCAGGCGATCAGCGTAAACTGTGATGGAAACCGCGGACAACACGGCAATGACCGCGACAACAATCAGCAGCTCGGCCAGTGTAAAGCCGCCCTTTCCGAGCCTTTTTCTCATACTTCTCACCTCTTCTGATGGGGTCTCCGCCCCGGATTATGGCCGGGGCAGAGGAGATATGGGTACACTTCTATTCTTCTTTTTCGACATCATTATAGCACAGTTTTTTGAGATTTCAAGTAAAAAATGAAAGAAAAGTCCAAAAAAATGATAAATATTCCCGAACCTTCCGCGTGCGTTTTGTAAAATAGATAAATAATCCGTGATATTTGCATTTATTTTCTGAAAATGCGAATGGACAGAACAAGTCACGCCAGTGGATATTTATTCTTTTTGTGCCGCAACAGTTTCGTTTTGAGGGCAAAAACTTACACAGGAGACAAAAACTATGGAAAAAGATACCGAAATTTATCTGGAGCTGCGGGATGACCAGTGGCCGTTTACCTATACGGATCACGACCGGCAGATTGTCCGGGCTATCGTGGTGGACGACGAAGGCTGGTTCTATTTTGTCCGGGCCCGCCGGGACGACGAGTTCGGCTGCGCGGTCCTGATTGAGACCTCCGGCGGCGGGGTGGAGCCGGGGGAGGAGCTGGAATCTGCCATTCGCCGGGAGCTCCGGGAGGAGCTGGGGGCGGAGGTGGAGATTCTCGGTTCCCTGGGTCTGGTCAGCGACTACTATAACCTGATCCACCGGCACAATCTGAACCACTACTTTCTCTGCCGGGTTCGCTCCTTCGGTGCCCGGCATTTGACGGAGGACGAGCAATCCTGCTTCCACCTGTCCACCCTGCGGCTGCGCTATGACGAAGCGGTCCGGGAGTATGAGGCTCGCGCCTGTACCCGCATCGGCAAGCTCATCGCCGCCCGGGAGCTTCCCATTCTCCGCCTGGCTCGCCGGGTCCTTCAGCGGTAAGTGCGGCACTTTGCAGTCGAACAAAAAGGACTTGCCTTTTGAGGCAAGTCCTTT
>JAGABH010000155.1 GCA_017614755.1 Oscillospiraceae bacterium | reverse complement strand
GTGCGCGGGAAAGAACAATATGAAATCACGCGTACATGCGTAACGTGCGTATCGGGGGTTCGGTGCAGGCGTTGTGCGGGCGCACACTGTGCGCCCCTATCCGCTCCGATTGCCTGTTGCCTATTGCCTGCCGCCCGCAATTACACCTCGGTTCCGTCGGTGGGATCCTCGGCGGCGTCGTCGTTGGACCCGTTCTCGGGCAGGGTGATGTTGATGCTCTTGCCGGAGGCCAGCTTACCGCCCAGGGCGCCCACCAGCAGGGACTTGATGTCCAGGCCCATGCCGGAGGCAAAGCCCTCGGTAATCTGGGTGGTGGAGCCCACGATGTCGGAAATGAGCTTGGCGGAGTTGCCCTCGCCGTACATGGTGATCTTGTCCACCTTGGACAGAGGCTCAGCCACATTCTTGGCAATCTCGGGCAGGGCGTTCATGACCATCTCGATCACGGCGGCCTCGCCGTACTTCTTCATGGCCTCGGCCTTCTTGTCGATACCTTCGGCCTCAGCCACGGCCTTGGCGCGGATGGCGGCAGCTTCCGCCTCGCCCACGGCCTTGATGCCCTCGGCCTCCTGCTCCTTGGCAAAGCGGACGGCCTCGGCCTTGATGCGCTGGGCCTGAGCGGCCTGCTCCTGCTCATAGCGCTCGGCCTCCGCGTCCTTCTGACGACGGAAGAGGTCCGCCTCAGCCTCCTGCTTCTGGCGGTAGAGCTCCGCGTCAGCCTTGGCGCGAATCTCCGCGTCCAGGGTCTGCTTGGTGACCTCGACGTTCTGCTTCTTCAGCTCGGCGTCACGCTCAGCCTTGGCAATCTGGGCGTTGACCGTGGCGGTCTGGATGGACTTTTGCTGCTCCTGCTTCTGGATTTCGTAGGCGGCGTCGGCCTCGGCCTTCTTGGTATCGGCCTGGACCTTCAGTTCTGCCTGCTTGATGGCCAGCTCGTTCTGGCGGCGGGCAATCTCGGTATCCGCCTCCACGCGGGCGTCATTGGCAGCCTTGTCAGCCTGGGCTTTGGCAATGGCCACGTCCCGGTCAGCCTGGGCCTTGGCGATGGCGGCGTTCTTCTTGATCAGGCTGGTGTTGTCGGCGCCCAGGTCCCGGATCAGGCCGTTTTCGTCGGTGACGTTCTGGATGTTGCAGGACAGAATTTCAATGCCCAGCTTGTCCATGTCCTTGGCAGCCTTCATCATTACCTGGTCGGAGAAGGAATCCCGGTCGGTGTTGATGTCCTTCAGGGACAGAGTGCCGATGATCTCACGCATATTGCCCTGCAGGGAATCCTGGAGTTCAGCGGCAATGCGCTCCGGCCGCATATTCAGGAAGTTTTTGGCAGCCAGCTTGATGCCCTCGGAAGAGTTGGCGATGCGAACCTTGGCCACCGCGTCCACGTTGACGTTGATGAAGTCGTTGGTGGGGACGGACTGCTCGGTCTTGATGTCTACGGTCATCTGGCCCAGATAGAGCTTGTCCAGACGCTCCAGGAAGGGAACCTTGATGCCGGCCCGGCCAACCAGGATGCGGCTGTCCTTCTTCATACCGGAGATGATGTAGGCCTGATCGGGGGGAGACTTGACGTAACCGGAAGCCAGGATGATGATAAGCAGGACCACGGCGGCCCCGATCGCGATCCAGGGGAGAATGCTCCCGGGCGTAGAGAAGAGCGCGGTTACAAACAGTGCTTGCATGATTCATTTTCCTCCTTTATATTTCCGTTCTCACAGCGCATTCCGGGGGCAGAAAAAAACAAAAACCCATGCCGGACCAGTGTCCAACATGAGTCTCATTTTTCAGGCGGGCCGACCGCAAAGCGGCGTGATGACGACCTCGCCTCCCCAAGTGGGGAACTACTCCCTCAAGTACGCTGTGAAATTGTGAGTTATATATATCATATTCGGGGCATACTGTCAAGGGGTTTTGAAAAAATATTTTTCACAAAGTCTTGACATTGGTTTTTAGATTTGGTACAATCTAATTGCAAACAATATATCATGCAAGGAGGCAGTATATATGTCTATCTACAATCTTAGCGTCAAGACCCGCCAAGGAGAGGATTTTGCCCTGTCCCGGCTGAAGGGCAAGGTCCTGCTGATTGTTAACACCGCCACCGGCTGCGGCTTCACCCCCCAGTATGAGGCCCTGGAAAAGCTCTACGAAACCTACCACGAGCAGGGCTTGGAAGTGCTGGACTTCCCCTGCAATCAATTTGGCCACCAGGCTCCCGGCGAGGACGAGGAAATCCACGCCTTCTGCACCGGCAAGTACAAAACCCGGTTTGATCAATTCAAAAAGATCGACGTGAACGGAGAGACCGAAGACCCCCTCTTCACCGAGCTGAAGGCCCAAGCCCCCGCCGACGAGCCGGTGAAGAGCTTTAAGGCCAAGGCCGCTATGGCCGCCATCGGAAAAATCAGCACCAGCTGCAAGGCCGCCTGGGACATCCGGTGGAACTTCACCAAATTCCTGGTGGACCGGGAGGGCAAGGTCGTCCGCAGAATTTCCCCCATTGCCGATCCCATGGAGCTGGAGGACAGTATTCGGGCGCTGCTGTAGCGTGTGCAGACGGGGAGCGGACCCCTCCACCGCCCTCAAGGGCGGTCCCCCTCCCCTTGTCAGGGGAGGTTTCCTTAGCCTGCTAAAAAATTAGGGTTTACGCACAGGGGAAACTGTGGTATAATCCATTCACCAACTCACGAAGGAGGAAATTTCAATGGCAATTCGAGAGATCAATCACGGGGATTTTGAGGAAGTGGTCCTCAAGTCCGACAAGCCCGTGCTGGTGGACTTCAACGCCACCTGGTGCGGCCCCTGCCGGATGCTGAAGCCCGCCCTGGAGCAGGTTGCCCAGGAGCGGCCGGACGTGGTGGTTGTGGGCATCGACATCGACGAAAACAGCGATCTGGCCGAGGAATACGACGTGTTCTCCATTCCCTGCCTGGTGCTTTTCAAGGACGGCATGGAGGCCGACCGCAGCGTGGGCCTGATCCCCAAGGAGCAGGTGCTCTCGCTTTTGGACTGACGGCTGAAGGCTTCGCATGAAGTATTCCTGCGGAATATGAAGTACCCGCTGCAGCGGATATGAAGTATGAGCGTCGCGCATATTGTGGTATCGAAAAGACTTCCTCTTGTGTCAAATATGGCGCAGCCATACTATGTGCGGAGCACACTTCCTATGCGAAGCATACTTCATATTTGCGCCGGCAAATACTTCATCCTGCAAAAAGAGAGGTAACGCAATGTACGATGTGATTATCGTCGGCGCCGGGCCCGCCGGACTGACGGCGGCCATCTATGCCCGGCGGGCTTCCAAGACCGTGCTGGTACTGGAGGCCAAGGCCTGGGGCGGGCAGATCATCAACACCCCCGACATTGAAAACTATCCCGTGGTGGCCCATATCTCCGGGGCAGACTTCGCCAACGAGCTCTACAATCAGGCCCTCGCCCTGGGCGCGGAGGTGAAGCTGGAAAAGGTCATCGGCGTGGAGGACCTGGGCAAAATCAAAAAGGTCCGCAGCACCCTGGCGGAATACGAGGCCGGAGCTGTGATCCTGGCCACCGGCTCCGAGAACCGGAAGCTGGGTCTTGACCGGGAGCAGGAGCTGACAGGCCGGGGCGTGTCCTACTGCGCCACCTGCGACGGAAACTTTTTCCGGAACAAGGACGTGGCCGTGGTGGGCGGCGGCAACACCGCTCTGGAAGACGCCCTCTACCTGGCAGACCTGGCCAATAAGGTCTATCTGATCCATCGCCGGGACGCCTTCCGGGGCGAGGAGACCACCGTGGACCGGCTGCGTCAGCGGGAAAACGTGGAGATCATTTACAATGCCACGGTCACCGCCCTGCTGGGGGAAAAGCGCCTGTCCGGCATTGAGGTCACAGACAAAATCACCGGCGGGAAGCGGAGCATTGAGCTCAAAGGCCTGTTCGTGGCCGTGGGCCGGATCCCGGAGAACGAGAGCTTTTCGGCTCTGATCGACCTGGACCAGGCTGGCTACGCCGTGGCGGGCGAAAACTGCCGCACCAAGGTCCCAGGCGTGTTCGTGGCGGGGGACAACCGGACCAAGGAGGTCCGCCAGCTGGTCACCGCCGCCGCCGACGGCGCGGTGGCCGCCACGGAGGCTGTGAAGTTTTTGAACGCGTAATCAATGACGGTTCTGCGATCACTTGAAATCGCAGAACCGTCATTTTTTGTCTAATTCTCTCGGAAGGGATAGAAGTCCTCGTCGTTCAGGGAAATGCACAGGCCGGAAATGCTTTCCGATTCCTCTCTGCAGGGCAGAAACGCGCCGGAGGCTTCGCGGTCCAGGAACTTGCCTTCAGGCTCGGCGGACGACCTGTGATAGCTTCCGGCCTTGAGATCGATCAGGCAATACTCCGAGGGTTCCGCCTCTTCGTTTTCGCAATAGCTCAGCAGAAGCTGCGTGCCGTCCTCGCTGATCCGGCAGCCCGTATGGCTGCGTCCCTTGCCGTAGAAGGCCTTGTCATAATCCACCGCGAAGAGCGGCTCGCCGGTCGTCCCGTCAAAGCCGAACACGCCGAAGTAGGTGTAGAAAACGATGGCCTGCGCGTCATTGCGGAGCGCACTGATACCGACGCCGATGGGCGTATCCGGGTCCAGCCCGTCAAACGCCAGCGTCTCGAGGGTGGTGGGCTGCACGGTAAACAGATCCCAGGTCTGGATATGCTCATTGAACACGATCTCTTTCGCGTCGGCGTCGATCCAGAAATATGCCGCCCAGTACATCATCGTGATAGAGCCGAGCACCGTAAGGTCGCCGTCCGGGTCGATCCGGCAAACGTCATACCGCATATTCGCCATCAATTCATCCTGCTCCGCAACAGACAGGTCACCCCAGGTCAGGTCACCCCAGGTGTAGTTCTCCCAATCGGGTGCGTAGATATAGTAGAAGCTGCCGTCTACGGGCTTTGCGTCCCAACATGTGTGGATCTCCATGATCAGCTTGTCATTGCGGTCGATCGCGCACGTATGCCGCGTGCCGACGTCACTTCGGTAGGCTTGCAAAACGAGATAGCCGTTTTCAAACTGCACCTGCATCTCTCCGCGCGCGTATTCTTCCGTAGCTTCTGCCGTAATCAGCTTTTTGTCCCGGTTTTGGTAATCGACGGAGTAGACCGCCAGTTCGCCGCCGATTGCATAGCGTTCGGCGCTGTTCCAGCCGATGTACAGCCGATCCTCGGTGACACCGACCGGCATGATGACGTTTCCGGCTTCCGTTTCCAGCGTAAAAAGCGCTTCCGTCTCACCGGACGCCAGATCCTTTTTCATGATTGTGCCGTTGTCGTCCCAGATCCGGGTCTTGCCGTTGGAGAAGTAGCTGCGCTCCGCAACGGGGAGCTTTACGAAGTATTCGCCCGTCAACTCGCGCTCCATTGCGGCAAGCTCTTCCTCGGTGGGCTCCGGTTCGGCAGGGTCCGTGGGCTCCGTGCCAATCGCGTCCGGATCCGAAAGGGCCGCGTCCCGGGGCAGGTTTGCCAGAATCTGATAGTGTCCATCGACCGCGCGAAGCACCGCGGTCATTTTTTCACCCGATTCATCCTGGTAGACATAGTTGACAAATATCCGTCCGTCGTCCGTGCGAAGCAGCTCCTCAATTTGGATGGAACGCAGCCCGGTGGAGGTATGGAAGGCGTAATAGCAGTCAAATTCCGGCAAATAGGTCCAGACCCCGCCCAGCAGTTCCGCGTCCGTTGTCTCCCGCACCGCGGCAAAATCCGAACGGTCCATACCGAAAAGCTCTGTGAGTACCGCGTTTAGCTCCGCGCTCGGAACCTTCGCCCATTCTCTGTCTGAATCCCAGGCGTAGTCCTCCTCGTTCACACGAAGCTTCCGCAGGGCAGCCCGCTCCCCGTCGGAGAGGATGCCGGTAAAGTCAGCGAAAAGACGGTTCAGGTCCACGTCCGTCGGCTTCTCATATTCGCAGCTCAAGGCGCGAACGTAATGGCCCATCTCCGGGCTGATGGGTCTCCCATCGTCCAGAAGGGCGCGGATTTCCGCCTCGGTCTCCGGGTCCACCGGGCTGCCGGGCTTCCCGGACCGCGTGACGGCAGGTTCGGTCACGACGGGCACCTCGGTCTCCACCGGAACGGCCATCCGGGTCTCCGTAGGCCGCCAGTCACCGGTTCCGTTGTTTCGATTTTCCAGAGCCCGGCCTCCGGCCCAGATGCCGCCGCCGATCAGGGCGGCGCAGAGAACCCCCGCCGCGATTTTAGCCCCCAGGCCGTGCAGGATGGCCTGGCCCGTGGTCATGGCGGT
>JAGABH010000154.1 GCA_017614755.1 Oscillospiraceae bacterium | reverse complement strand
GCATGGCGGGCCTGCGGCGGACCCGGGCGGGACGCTACGGCATCGAGCAGGCCCACAGCCTGGAGGAGATTTTGGCTGACCCCAATCCGGAGCGCTTCCTGCTGCCGGTGGACAGCCTCTTTGCCGACCGGCCCCGCTGCGCCATCAACGAAGCGGGGGAGAAAAAGCTCCGCAACGGCGCCAGTCTCCGCACCGGAAAGCTGGCCGACGGCGAATACCGGGTCTATGGCCCCGGCGGCGATTTTCTGGCCCTCTGCGCCGTCAGCGGCGGCGAACTGCGGGCCATCAAGAGCTTTTTTGAACCATAGAAATCGCATCAGAACGGTCCAGCAACTGCACCAATTACGTCGGGAAAAAGTATTGGGAGAACAACTGATATGGACAGAAAGTGGTATGATTTTTCTCCAACTCAAGACGAATTTGATACAGAAGACAGCCAGCAAGAGCTCGATAAATCCGTTATTATGCAATGGAATAAACGGCATCAGAAAGAGCAGGAACCAGAATATAAATTGACCGGCTTAAAATTCAATGAGTATTCAAGAATAGCCCACATTTGCTTTCAAAAAGAGACATTGAGGAGAAATATTGTTAAATATGAACAGCGGAATTATCAGAAGCGTCCCATTTATGGAAAATGGAAAGCCAAAACAACAAATATAAAAAAAACACTCAAACTTACAAACGAGGTATTAGAGTCCTTATGGGAAAATGACGATGAATTAATCGCTGAATACTGCGAAGAAATAATTGAATACATTGGCAAAGAGTACTTGCGGCCTTCATGGTACATTATCGGCTTGCTGGAAGACGAAAGGGATGAAGAAATTAAAGTTATCACTGCTATGTTTGATTCAAAGCAAAGCAGTGAGATAGACATACTCAATTCTTTACAACGCGAGTTCGTCTCTATTGACCAGCGCAGGCAAACACTATTTTTTCAAGCAGCAGAAAATGAGCAAGAGGAAAAAACACTCAGCAGAAAGCTACGGCAATGTTCTGAGAAAAAGCGCACAGTTGTCTACGTTACTCTCTCAATCATTACTCTTGGTATTTACTCCATTTTTCATTCGCAAAAGCATATGGCAAGAATCAAACATCGGCTGGAATCAACAAGAGAAACAGCAGCTACTCAAAAAGAAAAAATTGCATCTTATGACGAACAATTGTCAGATATCATCCAGAAGATTCAAGCATGTAACAGCAACATTGCAAAGAATGACGAACAGAAGCAAAACGAAATTCTATCCGTGAATCAAGCCTACGCTAAAAGAATTTCTTTGGTCGAGCCCCTTCCTTCTGAAATATCCACTGTATCAAGAAGCGAATTCATTCCGCTCAGAACTGTTTGCGGGATGAATGATGAAAAGGTCGTTGGATGCTATGTTATTCGCAACCGAGAGAATGGCAAATGCTATGTTGGGCAGTCCAAGGATGTAATGAAAAGAATCTGTAAGCAACATTTCAATGGGACGAAACCGAACAATGCCGCATTCTTTGAGGATTATTATTCTTATATGCATCAATCCAACACAAGTATTGAAGATTTGTCTGATTTATTTGAGGTAAGAATAATACCGCTGGATACAAAATCTGATTTGGATGAAATAGAACGTGAATTAATTGAAACCTATGATTCATTCGAAAACGGATATAACCGCACAAAAGGGAATGTGTAATTATTCCCAAATCGCTTTTCTTCCGCAGTTGTTCTTCTCCTGAGTTGGTCCGGAATCAAGCGTATAGAACAGAACTGTTAGTTACTGACCGATAATGCAAAAAGCATACCTCAACAATATGTCTCTGCCCTGGCTGGCGGCCTATGGCCGCCCCTACAACTGGCCGACGGCGAATACCGGGTCTACGGCCCCGGCGGCGATTTTCTGGCCCTCTGCGCCGTCAGCCACGGGGAACTCACCACGATCAAGAGCTTTTTTGAGGTTTGACCGCGAAGCGGGCATATTACCCGCGCTACACTATTACTTTGAGGATAAGCTATGCAAACAGTCATCGCCCTTGGTTTTTTCGACGGGGTCCATTTGGGCCACGGGGATTTGCTGCGCCGGACGGCGGAGCTTGCCCGGGAACGGGGCTGGCGGGCCTTTGCCCTGACCTTTGACCGGAGTCCCGGCAAGGACGGGCGGTTGTTGACCACTGTGAACGACCGGGTTCGGCTGATGCAAGCGCTTTACGGCATCCGGAACGTGGCGGTTCTGCCCTTTACCGAGGAATTCATGGGCCAAAGCTGGGACGTCTTTCTGGAAAAGCTGGTTCGGGACTACGAGGCGGCCCGTCTGGTCTGCGGCTGGGATTACCGCTTCGGCCATCTGGGACAGGGCACCCCGGCGCTGCTGGACGCCTGGTGCAAAAGCCGGGGCCTGGGCTGCGACATAATACCCGCCCGGGGCATCGACGGGGTCACCGTCTCCTCCACCCGAATCAAGGCGCTGGTGGAGGCCGGAGACGTGGAGACCGCCGCCCTCTTCTACGGGCATCCCCACACGCTGTCCGGCATTGTGCAGCCCGGGAAACATCTGGGTCACACGCTGGGCTTTCCCACGGCGAATCTGGTGCCTCCCCCGGAGTTGGTCCTGCCCAAGGACGGGGTCTATGCTGTCCGGGCGACAGTGGCCCCAGCCCACGAGGTCAGCGGACAAGCTATGCCTGTTCCTGCCGCGGGCCGGGAAGATGCGCATGCTTTCCATGGCGTCTGCAACGTGGGCACGAATCCCACGGTGGACGGGAAGCGCCGCACCGTAGAGACCTGGCTCTCGGGCTTTGCGGGAGAGCTCTACGGCCGGACCCTGATCGTGGACTTCTACTGCCGCCTCCGGGACGAGCGGCGCTTTGAAAGCCTGGAGGCCCTGCAGGAAGAAATCTTCCGCAACCAGGCCCAGGCGGAAGCGTATTTTCACCAGCACCCGATCCGGTAAACGAATACAATTATATTTCCGATCTACAATCAGGAGGTACCTATGAAAGAACTGAAGCAAGGCTTTTTCACCGGCGAACGCGCCCTCTTCGGCGAACACGACCTGCGGGTGGTGGACTCCGTCTTCGACGCGGGGGAATCTCCCCTGAAGGAATGTCACGATCTGGAGCTGCGGGGAGACCTCTTCCGCTGGAAGTATCCCCTCTGGTACTGCAAAAACGTGGACGTGGAGGGCTGCACCTGGTTTGAGATGGCCCGGGCCGGCGTCTGGTACACCCACAACATCCGGGTCAAAAACGCCGTGATCCAGGCCCCCAAGAACTTCCGCCGCTGCACCGGCCTGACCCTGGAGGACGTGGTGTTCACCAATCCCACGGAAACAATCTGGTCCTGCAAAGACGTGAAGATGAAGAACGTCAGCGCCGCCGGGGCTCCCTACTTCTGCATGAACAGCGAGAACCTGGAGATTGACGGGCTGACCCTGGACGGCAACTACTCCTTCGACGGGGCAAAGAACGCAGTGATCCGCAACTCCCGGCTGCTGACCAAGGACGCCTTCTGGAATACGGAGAACGTCACGGTCTACGACTCCTTTATCTCCGGCGAGTACCTGGGCTGGAACGCGAAGAACCTGACCCTGGTGAACTGCACCGTCGAGAGCCTCCAGGGTATGTGTTACATTGAAAACCTGAAGATGATCAACTGCAAGCTGATCCACACCACGCTGGCCTTTGAGTACTCCAGCGTGGAAGCGGAAATCAGCTCCAAAATTGACAGCGTGCTGAATCCCGGCTCCGGAACTATTACCGCTCCTGCCATCGGCGAGCTGATCCTGGAAAAGGACTTCATTGATCCCGGAAACACCGTCATCAAGTGTGCAGCCATTGGGGAGAGCTTTGAGCATCCGGAATGGCGAAGAAATTGAGAATTGAGAATGCAATACAACTTCGACAACCCGCCCAGCCGGCAGGGGAGCCTCTGCTATAAGTGGGACTGCAAGCCCGGGGAACTGCCCATGTGGATTGCGGACATGGACTTCGAAGCCGCCCCGGAGATTCGGGCCGCCCTGCAAAAACGGCTGGACCACGGCATCTTCGGCTACGACGACATGGGAGACGCCTGGTATGGGGCCTATATCGCCTGGTGGCGGGATCGTCACGGGCTGACCATGGAGAAGGACCACCTGATCTTTTCCGCCGGCGTGGTGGCTTCTGTTTCCTCTCTGGTGCGGAAGCTCACCACGGCCAACGAAAACGTGCTGATCCAGACCCCGGTGTACAACATCTTTTTCAACTCCATCCTCAACAACGGGGCCCGGGTGCTGGAAAGTCCCCTGCGCTGTGACGGGGAGAACTGGTCCATCGACTTTGACGATCTGGAACAGAAGCTGGCAGACCCCCAGACCAGCCTGATGATCCTCTGCAACCCCCACAATCCCGTAGGCCGGATCTGGACCCGAGAGGAGCTGGCCCAAATCGGCGCTCTGTGCCATAAGCACCACGTCACCGTGATCTCCGACGAAATCCACTGCGACCTCACCGCCCCCGGCCTGGGCTATCTGCCCTTCGCCGCCGTGGACGAAACCTGCCGGGCAATCTCCATCACCTGCATCGCTCCCACCAAGGCCTTCAATCTGGCAGGTATGCACTCCTCCGCCGTCTACGCGGCGGACCCGGTGCTGCGCCACAAGGCCTGGCGGGCCCTGAACACCGATGAGGTGGCGGAACCCAACAGCTTTGCCGCCCCTGCCGCAATCGCAGCCTTCCGCGAGGGCGGCAACTGGCTGGATCAGGCCCGGGCCTACATCTGGGAGAACAAACGGCTGGTAAAGGATTTTGCGGACCGGGAACTGCCCGGCGTCAAGGTCTGCGTCAGCGACGCCACCTACCTGCTCTGGGTGGACGTGTCCGCCCGGACAAACAAGGTACAGGAATTCACCGATCGACTCCGTGCCGCGACCGGCCTCTGGGTCACCCCCGGCACGGCCTACGGCAAAACCGGCGAGGGCTACTTCCGCATGAATCTGGCCTGCCCGCGGGCCGCTGTGGAGGACGCCTTGGGTCGGCTGAAACGCTTCCTGCAATAGGTTGGAATATACAAGATGAGAACCGGGAATGCACACAGGCATCCCCGGTTCTCATCTTCCGCAGCGCACCCAGTGCGCCGCGGTCGGCGCGGTATG
>JAGABH010000153.1 GCA_017614755.1 Oscillospiraceae bacterium | reverse complement strand
TTCCGTTTTCCTCAGAGTTTTCCAAGGCTTTTTAGGGCGTCACCCATTATTCACGGTCCCTGCGTTGGAACGCTGGGACAAGCAGAGCCTGTGGCTGTCCACCGGACGCCTCAGGCAAAACCGGGCGGCAGCCCCGGCCCACTTATGCACTGAAAACAGATGAAAAAACGATGATATGTCCAGGGGGCGACCTCCTGTTTATACCCCCCTAAAAACCCCCTCTTTTTGAGCGTCCGGCCTCTGTGTGCGATTTGATTTGGCAGGGTAAGGTCGTAACACATCCGCATTCGAAGCAGCGGCAGAGGCGAACGTGTGAGAGATTTCAAAACCGATTTCCGGACAGCTCAGTCCGTCAAATTCTGCGACGCAGTAGTCAAAGACTACGGATCGCGCACCGGAGAATTGATAACTTTCTGTGTCTGCCGTTCTTTGGGCTGGATATTGTGAGAGCAAAGTGATAGTCTTTGTGGCGAAGGAGATGAAGCATATGGCCAAACGAAGAGCGCAGGGCGAGGGCTCCGTCAGCAAACGTTCGGACGGTCGTTGGCAGGGACGGGTCGTCATCGGACGAAAAGAAAACGGCACGCCCATCTACAAATTCGTATTCGCCAAGACGCAGAAGGAACTGCTGCCGAAGATGCGGGAGGTCCTGCGAGAGTACGAAGGGATCAGCCTCACGTCCGCAAGCAATCTGACGCTGGAGGAATGGCTGGGGCAATGGCTCAAGGACTACGTGGAAACAAGCCTGCGGCCCACCACGGTCCAAACCTACCGCCACATCTGCCGGGACTATCTGATCCCGCCCCTGGGCGGCAAGCAGCTGCGGAAGCTCACGACGCCGATGATCCAGGCTGTGTACAACGGCCTGCAGACGCGCGGCCTCTCCAACGATACGGTCCGCGGCACTCACATGGTCCTGCACGAAGCGCTGGAGGTCGCGTTCCGCGGGCACATGATCCCGCGGAACCCCACCAAGGGAACGACGATCCCGAAGAAGGAGTACGCGCAGAAACAGATCCTGAACAACGAGCAGCTGGACCGTTTCCTCGACGTGATCAAAACGGAACCGGCCTGGTACGATTTCTTCTACACGGAGATCACCACGGGCCTGCGCCGCGGCGAGATCTGCGGCCTGCGCTGGGAGGACCTGGATGAAGTGACCGGCCAGCTCCGGATCTGCCGCAGCGTTCACGCCGGACCCAACGGCGGCGACATCGGTGAAACGAAAACCGAGCGAGGGACCCGCACCATCCTTCTGCCGAACAGCACCCACAGCCTGCTGCTCAAACGCCGCCAGGCGTCGAACAGCCCGTGGATCTTCCACGATCCGAAGGACCCTGCCCATCCAATCTCGCCCAACGCGGCCTATCAGAAGCTGAAGGAACTGCTGCGGAAAGCGGAGCTTCCGTCCATTCGCTTCCACGATCTGCGTCATACCTTCGCCACCCACGCCCTGCAAAGCGGCGTGGACGCCAAGACTCTGTCCGGCATCCTGGGCCATACGGACGCCAGCTTCACCCTGGATACCTACACCCACGTCACCACGGACATGCAGCAGAACGCCTCCCGGATCGTGGGCGGCTTCATGGAGGAGGTGCTCCCGTGAACAAACGAAGGAAGAAGGGAGAGGGCACCCTGGCCCAGCGAAAGGACGGACGCTGGGAGGGCCGCGTCGTCATCGGCTACGATGAAGAAGGTCTTCCGAAAACAAAAAACGTCCTCGCCGATACGAAGACGGAATGCCAGAAGCTGCTGGACCAGCTGAAGGAGGAACAGGCGCTGTCTGCCGGAAGGATCACGCAGCCCTGCTCACCGGACATGCCCTTCGGAGACTGGCTTACTCTGTGGTACGAAAACTACGTCAAGCCCGCCCTGCGTCCCAACACGCAGATGGGCTACGAGAACAGCATCTACAAGCATATTGTTCCCGCCCTGGGGAAGGTGAAGCTCTCGGAGTTGGACCAGGCAAAGCTGCAGCAGTTCTATACGACGCTCAAAAAGAGCGGACGCCTGCGGGAGGCCGAGCGCTTCGGTCCCGGCCTGTCGGACCGGTCCGTCCGCGCCTGCCATGAGGTGATCCGCATGGCTCTGGACCGGGCGGTCACAGAACGACTCCTGCGGACGAATCCCGCCGAGGCCTGCAAGCTGCCGCCCAAGCGAAGAAAGGAGATGCAGGTCCTGCACCGGGACGAGATCCAGCGATTCCTGATCCAGGCGAAGGAGGAGGGCTTCTACGAGATGGCCGTGCTGGAGCTGTCCACCGGCATGCGCCGGGGAGAGATCTGCGCCTTGCAATGGGACGATCTCGATCTGAAAACGGGAGAGCTTCGGATCTGCCGTCAGGTCTATCGGGCCGACGGGCAGTTCACGGTCTCCCAGCCCAAGACCAGGACCTCGCTGCGTACCGTCATCCTCCCGCCCGTGGTCCTGTCGATCCTGTGGGAGCGGAAGGCGCAGAGCAGCTCGAATTGGATCTTCCCGTCCCCGAAGGACGATAACGTGCCCTGTTCCCCGGACGCCGTCCGCAAAAAGCTCAAGCGCATCCTGGAACACGCCGAGTGCAGGACTGTCCGCTTCCATGATCTTCGTCACACCTTCGCAACGACGGCGCTGGAGCACGGCATGGACGTGAAGACCCTGTCGGCCATCATCGGACACGTGAATTCCGCCACGACCCTGAACATCTACAGCCACGTGACGGACCAAATGCGGATCCAGGCGGCGGAGAAGATCGATGCCGGCATCGGGGGCTGTGAGGCGCGAGACGCTGATTTGTCGCGTCTTCCGTCCCAGGAGGGGAATGGACCCGCCTGGAAGCCCTTCGAGCCCTACAAGGGCTCCCGCCGCAAACCCGGCACCGGTTGCCTGCACCAGATCAACGACCACCTCTGGGAAGGCAAATACGCTCCCCGCGGCCCCGACGGCAAACGCATCCATAAAAACGTCTACGCAACAACGAAAGAGGAATGCGAAGAAAAGCTCCAAGCGCTGATCGCGGAGGAGAATTATGAGCATATAAATATGGAAAAAACCTGTTGATTTATGCCCAAAAATCGATAATAATGATTTGTGAAAAACACTGGTATGAAGGATTAATGAACAGGAAATGAGATATAAATATCTTTTTGAATGGGAGAGCAGTATGACACAAATTGAAATAAACAAACTTCTTTATGAGGCTGCTGTAGCGCCTCAACTGGATACTGAACTAATCGAAGAAATAATCAATGAAGGTGCGGACCCTCTGGGGCAGTATAATACTGATGAAGAGTTTGTACTTGAAGCACTATTTTCTGATGGACAGGATCGTGAGTTCGCAAAACGCTTGCCTTTATTGGTCGAGGTGTTTTTGAAACACGGTATGGATATCGAAAAATCCGAATGGAATGTCTTACACTGCTTGACTTGGGTGCGGGATGAGTACGGAATTCAGACATTAAAGAATATACTTGACGCGGGGATTTCGGCTTCTTATGCTGAATCGTTTACTGTTGAGTTGATTGGTGATATTCTTATGTTTGAAGCTGGACATTATGATTCCAATACTTCTTTCAACGACTATACTTGGAGCTATTCCATGGAATATGCTATCAAGATGATTCTACTAATCGCATCCTATGAACAGATTTTTCATTCCAGTAGATATATTCGTGAGCTTGTTTGTGCCAAAATAGAGGATGCCGATCAATTGTCTCGTTTCCGCCGATGGGATGACTATCAATGCGAATATACTTTCAATGAATCAATTATTGTTTCTCCATCTGGTGAAAAGATTAGGAATATCCGCGGCAAAGCGAGAGCTCGTGAAATTGGATCTAATATGGAAATAAGAGAACTTCAATTGATTGGAATCCTCGATACAGACTATACTGGAAGACCGGTCAATAACTGCGACACATAAACAAAGAGAAGCGCTTCGGGGAGAAGCGCTTGTCAGGGCAGCGAAAAGAGGGGAGAATAGGAGCCCGGAAGCAGCAAAACGACGTCCTCTTTGCCGGTCTTGTCTCCGTTTGCTCCGCGTCAGCGTTTCCGCTAAATAGTCAGATCTGTGGTCAGATTATTCGGCGTTCCCGGGCGTCGGCGTTTCGCACAATTTCCCGGGCTTTGCAAAAGAAGAATCCTCAGATTTTTGTGCTTCCTGCACGAAAATCTGAGGATTTTTGGTCGGAGTGGCGGGATTCGAACCCACGGCCTCTTGGACCCGAATTAAAAGACATGGCAAAATGAAGCGAAAAGATACAAAAAGGAAAAACACGAAAAACATAGGAAAATACTTGACTTTTAGGGATTCATCGTGTATTATATTTTCAGAACATTGTTGACTATGTAATAACTTTGTTGAACAACTTGTTGAACTTGTTGAACATGGGGGAGGTTTTCAAGATGGCAAGTATCAAGGAACGCATAGACAAAAACGGGAATGTTTCGTATCTTGTTCGCGTATGCGTTGGCAGGGACGAACAGTATAAGCAAGTGTTCCGCTCTACCACAATTAAACGGCCCGAGGGATTGACCCCGAAGAAAGCAATGAAGGAAGTTGAGCGGCTTGCTGATTTGTGGGAGCAGGCGCAAAAGGAAGAATACGAAAAAACGAACACCAAAGAGAGCAAGGACAAAATCACATTTACAGTATTTGTCCGGGAACACTGGTGGAAAGACCATGTAGAAGATGGATCACATACGCCGTCAACGATCAGCTTCTACAAGAACATGAGCGATGATCTTATTGAATACTTTGGGCCGAGAAAGAAACTGACAGCGATTGACGCTGAGGCTGTGAAGCGGTATATCAAGTACTGCAACACCGAAGCAAAGACTAAGCGGGGTGAGTCGTATTCTCCGACAACGACGCAGCACCATTTTAATACACTTCGATCTATCCTTGAATATGCAAGACGATTCAAATACGTTCAGTTTGACCCTTGCCAAGATTTGAACCAGAACGAGAAACCGAAGCGCACCAAGAAAAAGATTGATTTCCTTGCGCCGGATGATGCAAAGGCGCTTCTGAAAGCTTTGGAAACCGAGCCGCTTTTCTGGCGGGCTTTTATGAACTTGCTTATTACAACCGGCTTGCGTCGTGGTGAGGCCGTCGCTCTGCAATGGGGCGATATTGATGTGGACAAGAAGACAATCACGGTGCAGCGGAACGTAACTATTGACAGTAACAGCCTGAATAAATACCATGTAGGCGCAACCAAAACGGGAGAGGTCAGAACTGTTCCGGTATCGCCCCGTGTGCTTGCCCTTCTGACGGCCCTAAAGGACGAACATCAAACGAAATTCGGCGCGGTGATGTTTCCAACGGCTTATGTGTTTTGTAGCGCAGCGGACGCATACAGGCCCATTTATCCCACGGAGCCGACAAGATGGCAGCGAAAGTTTACAGAGCGGCATAATCTTCCGAAAGTCAGCCCGCACGATCTGAGACACACGGCGGCGACGCTTGCGCTTGAAGGCGGTGCAAATCTGAAACAGGTGCAAGCCCTGTTAGGCCATAGTGACCCGAGTACAACGATGGGATTCTATGCCGGAGTAACCGAAGAAGCACAACGCCGGACGGTGGACGGCATTGAAAATCTGCTTGAAGCAAAATAACCCGGCAACGGGAAATAATAGGAGGTAACGAACTGTGAACGAAATGAGCATCGAATCCAAGGAGATTACTCAGATTTTGACGGATCATCCAGAACTGATTGAGCAAGCACTAATGCTTGTATTAGAACAAGCAGCGATTGACGGGATTGATCTGGAAGCATATCAACAAGTTTTGCAATCTTAACAGCTAATTCGGACAGCTCATCTTTTATGTCTAATTTGCCCTCTTAGCATAGTCAAATTTGCGAAAGACAATTAAACACCAAAAGCCCGCTCTGATTTCAAAAGTTTTCGGAGCGGGTTTAATTATCTACAATATGTAGCTTATGATCGTAAACTAAACACAAAATATTGTGGTTTTGCGTATTTTGCCATTGACTTTTGTGAAATATAGTGGTATACTTAAAAAGAAAGGAGCGGTTGGAACGTGAGCAAAACGCACATAAACCTTAATGAAAAGCACATTGAGGCTATTTGTGAAATATTGAAACGTGGTAACCGTGCGGAAGTATGCGCGGGTAAGTATGAAATCCTAATTTATGAACTTGTAAGCCAGCGGATCTATATAAAAGATCAATAATTTCATAATTCACCTTCCCACAAGGGGAGCTGGGAGGAAGAACCGGATGCGGTTAAGTTTGCGTAATTTGTGCGCAGACTTGACCGCGTTTATTATTTATCACAACATTTTCTACTATCAAAAATTGGAGGGATTAAAATGCAAAGCGTTGAAAAGCGGTATTTGACTATTAGACAGACGGCGCGGGCCGTCGGAATACCAGAGCACCGCATCAGAGCATGGGTGAAAGTTAAGAACGTGCCAGGGTTTTACGGTGGAACCAGATTTTACGTTGATGTTCAGAAATTCCAGCAGCTTCTTGATGAGGGCCGGATGAATGGAGAAACGATATGAGAACAGCGTATCGTCACGGTTCGAATTTTACACGCTTCCAGAGCTGACAGAGGACGAACGCAAACCGCCGGAATTTATCGTTGACGGCATGATCCCGGTAGGATTATCGTTCTTGTCTGGCGCACCGAAAACGCGAAAATCTTTCCTTGCGCTACAGCTTGCGGCAGCCGTGGCGAACGGTGAACCATTCTTGGGTTTTCATACCAAGCAATGCTCGGTTGCGTATTTTGATCTGGAAGGCAGTAAAAGCCGTATTTCAAGCCGTGCTGAAAGAATGAGCCGCGCACTTCCTAAAACCGTCCTGATTGCAAACACTGTCCCGCACCGTCTGTCTGATGGCCTTGTAGACGATATTTGCGAATTAGTCAAACAGCAGACAGGTATTCGGTTGGTAATACTTGATACATACTCTCGTGCAAGAGGGCAATACAGAACAGGTGGGGCCAACGCATACGACGCAGATGTTGCTTTGTTGGAACCTCTGCAAAGAATGGCGATTGCCGAAAATATTTCTATCCTATGTATTCACCATGACCGAAAAGGCGCAGGGTTTGCCGCAGACAGTTTTGAAAGGCTAAGCGGAACGATGGGTATATCTGGAAGTGCTGACGCGGTTCTAAATTTAATAGCGTCAGGGAAACGCTTTGACGGCAAGGCAACTTTGGAATTTACACCGAGGGACGCAAGAGGCGGAGAGCTACATATATCGTTTGATGAAAACCACGGGGAATGGAAAAACGACGGCGCAGTAAACGAAAACCCGCTCCAAAATCCTGTTTGCAGATATTTGATTGAGAACCGCCCTGCCAAGCAAAAAGAAGGTGTATTTTTTCCATATGATCAGATTTACGAAGCGGCATACGGGAGATTCAGCGACAACCCCGGCCCCGCAATCAGGGCAGCTTTGACAGAGGCGACGGAGCCGTTATTTGCATCCTACCGCATAGGCGTCCAACAAGGAGTGCAGTCACATGGGAGGCGCGGAATAAGGGTGATAAATCTGCAATAGCACTGTCACCGCGTAACCCTAAGGGTAACGCTCTCGCATTATAAAAACCGTTACCCCGTGACCGTTAGCACGGATAACGTAACCCTTGGGGTAACGGGGTGACGGTAGTATTACATAATGGAAAGGAAGATGAAAAATGTCAAAATTTCTTGATTCAGCTTACATTAACGCACTGTTAGACAGTCCAGCATCTTTACCAAAGGTATATGCCCAAAAGACACAGGAAGTTGAAGACCGCAAAAAGCTGGCAGACAATCAGTATATACTTGCTCAACTGCTCCGAGAGGCTATGAAACAGCCTGAGGACGATCCCGAACGGCTGGCCGTCGTTGCATTCCTGAAAGATTTGGGAGGGATTGAGAATGCGAAGTGAAACCGCAAAGGACAGAACGGACAAGAGGGGCAATTATGGAAGCCTTTTTTGGGCGTGACAACCTGATAGGAGGTGGTTAGTATGTCCCATAATCCCCCTGCACCGTCCTATCCTGAAATAGTCAATGATCTACAAGAGCGGAAGTCACCGCGCATTTACAAAGCCGACAATGCAGAGTTTACAGATCAACGAATTTCCGATCTTGTGCGCACCGGGACGGCAGAACTTGCGCGAATTGCAGACGGGACGCAAGCGGTCAACTTGACCGATACCGACACCGTCAAGCGTCGAACAATGATATATTTGCGGGCCTGTGAGGAAGTGGCAACAATCCCGTCAATGAGCGGCCTTGCACGTTCGTTTGGATTGTCCACGGAGGCCCTAAACAAGCACCGCCGGCAGAAACCGAACAGTGAAACAAGCGTATGGTTAGAAATCTGTCATGATGCGTTTGCTGATATGATGGCAGAATCAGCATTGAGAGGGACGGTACAGCCCGTTGTAGCAATATTCACATTAAAGGCCCGCTCTGGCTGGCGTGACACTTTAACTATTGAACAAGCACCGATTAACAATCCTCTAGGGGATTCCAGGTCACAGGAAGAACTTTTAAACGAGTATTTGAACGAATACACGATTGATGAGCGAGGAGCAGGGAATGAATAGGGGAGAACTGGAAAGGGAATTAAAGAGGCTCCATTGTAACCCTGTACAGACAAGAAAAGCAGCGGAAACACGGCGGTATATGAGCCGGAACGAGAAAAAACGGTTAGACCAGCGGAAGCTTGAACGTAAATACAAATCAAAGAACGGAGGAAAAACCGATTATGAATAAATTCACAAAGTCAGCATTTGAGGACATCAAGAGCGAGGCGGCAACATTCCAGAACTGCACCAAGCAAGCCCTTAAAAAGTACCGTCAGCGTGTCGAGAATGCCCGTGGCGAGGCAAAACGGTACAAGGACGAACGTGATTATATCCAGCAGGAGCAAGGCAAAGCAGCGGCAGAAGCTCGATCAAGTATTGACTCCGCTGCGTATGCGTTCCGGACAAAGGCAAAGTATTCTATTGCTTCCCTGCGTGAAGAACTGACAGACCATAAAACCAAGTCAAAGCCCGCCGAGGATTTCTATAATACGCTGGACGTTTATCGGAAATACAACCTGACCCCAAACGAAGAAGAAACAAGCAGCTTGATTGCTCTTTCTCGCGGCAGTTATCTTGCCGTCCGCGCACTTAACAGCGTATTGGAGCAGACAAAGAGTGATTTCCGTGTAGCTACCAGCTCCGACGCTGATTTCAACGATGATCTGAAATTGCTTGATTCTCTGCTTGATCCGTCCCTGCTTTGTTCGCCGGATGGTTACGATCATGAGTTGACGGAGGTTTACAAGGGCTATAAGGACTATACCAGAGTCAACGGCGAATGGATTGATACAAGCCTCCCCCTTGACGGTCTTAGAATTATCCTGAAAGCCCAGGACTTCAATCAGACTGTAAGCAAACTTGACGGGATGGCTGAGCGTTGGAGCGGGAGCGTACTTCCGTCTCTGACACGTTATCAGCCTGAGAACGATGAAGACAAAGGAGAGGCAGTCAAGGCGCACGATGCTGATTATGCCGACACAGCAAAGCAATCCGCTACAATCGAACGACACAGCGACGAGGGCGAAGAATACGCGCATCAACTTGGAAAGCAGCGGGCCGAACAAAACAGGGCAGCAGCCGAAACGCTGGCCAAGTATTCCTGATTGACCGCCGGGAAGACGGTGAACAGGCCGGAATAGCAGACCGCATGAAAACAGAATATCGCTTTTTGTAGTTGACTGTTTGAAGAATAGCACCGGGAAGAAATCAATCTCCCCGGTGCTTTTTTGTTTTTTGCAAATTATTTGAAAGGCTTATTAATTCTGTGCGGGTACTTGAAGGGGTTACCCGCCTGAAATACCCGAAATATTATCCCCCAGGGGCATTTGTTGAACATTTTTGTTGAACATGAAGCAAAGAGAATGCGAATATGAAAAAGAAAAACCCCGAAAAACATAGGTTTTTCAAGGCTTTTCAATGGTCGGAGTGGCGGGATTCGAACCCACGGCCTCTTGGACCCGAACCAAGCGCGATACCAAACTTCGCCACACCCCGAAACAGCTTGACTATTATAAATAATAGTTTTGTAAAAGTCAAGAGTTTTTTCTTGCTGTCAGCCGGTGTTCAAACCAGCTGACAGCAAGAAAAGAAGGTTCTGATTTTAGCCCTCAATCATGCAGGGCTCCCAGCATTCTGGGGCATCCAGGTCCATGAGCTTCAAAAGGGTGGGGGCGACGTTTGCAAGCCCATAGCTTCCGTCCTTGAAAACGTGCTTCCGGTCCGGATCGTAAATGATGAACGGAACTGGATTCAGGCTGTGAGCGGTGCGAACAGAGGTTTTTCCCTTTTTGGTTTCCAGCATTTGATCCGCGTTGCCGTGGTCGGCGGTCACGCAGACCAGGTAGCCGTATTTGTCAGCGGCTTCGATGATCTTGCCTACACCGGCGTCCACCGCTTCCATGGCGGTGATGACTGCGTCTATGACTCCGGTATGGCCCACCATATCTCCGTTGGGGAAATTGCAGCGGAGGAAATCAAACTTGCGGGAGGCCATGTTTTCAACCATGCGGGCGGTGATTTCTTCGGCTTTCATCTTCGGAGCAAATTCGAATGGAATAATATCAGAGGGAATTTCCTCATAGACCTCCAGAGATTCATCCACCTTGCCGGAGCGGTTGCCGTTCCAGAAGTAGGTCACATGACCATATTTCTGCGTTTCGGAAAGCGCGTATTCCCGGACACCCGCCGCGCAGAGAACCTCTGTCAGCGTGTTTTTGATAACGGGAGGTTCCACAAGATAGTTGTAAGGAATCTTCAGGTCACCGTCGTATTCCAGCATACCGGCAAACTTGACGCCGGTATAACCGGGACGCTCAAATTTGTCAAAGTCCTTCCGATCAAAAGCGAGGGAAATCTCCTGGGCGCGATCTCCGCGGAAATTGTAAAGAATGACGGAGTCGCCGTTTTCAATCTTGCCAACCGGCTTACCATTGCTTGCGATAACAAAAGCGGGAAGATCCTGGTCAATGGCTCCGGTTTCTGCACGATAGGTTTCGATGGCTTCCCGGGCGGTAGAGAATTGACGGCCTTCACCCAGCACATGGGTCTTCCAGCCTTCTTCCACCATGCCCCAGTTGGCCTGATAGCGGTCCATGGTGATCTTCATTCTGCCGCCGCCGGAGGCAATGCGGTAGTTGTGTGCTGCATCGGAGAGATCTGCCAGCACGGCTTCGATCTGATCGACGTACTCCAGTGCGGAGGTGGCGGGCACGTCACGGCCATCCAGCAAGGCATGAACACAGACGTTAGACAGATCCTCTTCCCGTGCTTTCCGAAGAAGGGCAATCAGGTGGCTGATATTGGAATGGACGTTGCCGTCGGAAAGGAGTCCCAGGAAGTGCAGGGTTTTTCCATTTTCCTTGCAGTTGTTAATCAGTTCTTTCCAAGCCTTGGACTGATACAGAGTTCCGTTCTCGATGGATTCTTGTACCAATTTCGCTCCCTGAGAATAAATCTGACCGCAGCCGAGGGCGTTGTGGCCTACTTCGGAATTCCCCATGTCCTCATCCGTGGGCAGGCCGACGGCAGTGCCGTGTGCCTTGAGCCAGGTATAAGGGCAGTTGGCGAAGAGACGATCCAGATTTGGTGTTTTGGCCTGTGCCACAGCATCGCCGGGGCCGCCGTCGCCTTTTCCGACGCCGTCCATAATTACTAACACAACAGGTTTATTCATATTTGGTTCCTCCAGACGCATCAATGTAAGACGCTATTATAATCTATTATTGGCAAAATACAAGTTTTTTTCAGAAAAGACGATTGCCCGCAACAAATTTTGCGAAGACGTTTCGGTCATCCGCCAAATATATCATTCGTTCCAAGCGACTGCGAAGGTCCAACGGCTGCGGATGGAATAGGCTGCTGTCGTCCATGACTACAGCGTCAAATTCATATCCATTTGCAAAACGCCCAACCTTCCCGAAGAAGGCGCCGCCGCCAACGGTAGCGAGATAGAAGGCTTGCTCCAAGGATAACGGTTTAACGCTTTCATCCAGCAGCCGCCAGCGGAGCTTGCTGGCCTGGATGGCGTGCATCATTGCCTGCATGATATTGATATTGCTGCCGCCTGCGACATCTGAGGCAAGGCCGATGTGAAGGCCCAGTTCCAGATAACGGGAAACAGGCGCCACGCCGGATGCAAGATTGATGTTCGACTCGGGGCTGTGGGCAATGAATACGCCGTTTCTGTGAATCAGCTCCAGTTCAAGGTCACTGGAATGGACGCAGTGCGCCATGATGCAGGGATGATCTCCACCGAAGAGACCGAAGCGATCATAGGCGTCTCCGTAGCAGCTGGAGGCAGGGGAGATCTCCCGTACCCAGTTGATTTCGCCGTAGTTCTCGCTTAGGTGACTTTGAATTGGGAGCTTGTAACGCCGCTGCAGTTCTTTGAGTCCTGACATCAGAGCGTCGGAACAGGCGGGGATAAAACGAGGGGTCAAAATCGGCTTTGTATTTATAAACCGCTCCATAGCAGTCTGAATCCACTGCTCGGTTTGCTCCAAAGCGCTTTCTACGCTCTGCTCCCGCACCATATCCGGGCAGTTACGGTCCATATTCACCTTTCCCACGCAGGTGCGAAGTCCGCTGCCTTCCAACCGCTCCATAAGGTTCAGGGTAGCTTCCGGGTGTATGGTGGCAAAAACCGAGGCCCGGGTGGTGGTGGAATGGAGCAGAGAATTTACAAAGCCCTGATACGCTTTTTCCGCATAGGACAGTTCCGCGTATTTCGCTTCTTCCGGAAACGCATAAGTGTTGAGCCAATCCAGAAGCTCCATATCCATGCCAAGGCCCCGGAAGGCAAATTGCGGGGCGTGGATATGCAGATCCGTCATTCCGGGCAGGACCAGGCGATCACCGAAATCCGTCACGGGAAGGTCTTGGTATTGCTCCGGAATAACCGGAAAGACACCGCAGCAGTGGCCGTTCTCAACAGGGAGGAAGCTGTTTGCTGCAATTCTCAAGCAATTGGGATTTTCGCTTTCAAGAAAGTTTCCTTTTATGATAAAGTTATTCATATAGATCATCCAATCGGAATTTAGTACAATCATTATATAGTATTTTTCGTTGAAAAGCAATATGCTTTCAAAGAAAGCGCATATTGATACTATTTGAGAGAAAACTAGATGCGTATTTGTCTATTTTGTCCAAGTCAGTTCCCGTCCGCTTGACACAAGGGGGCCGTCATGTTAATATGAAAATGACGAGAGGAAGTGTTTGGGTCAATGCAGGTATTTGTCTCTCACTACGATTCGCCGCATGGAGAAATAATCATGTCCTCAGATGGAGAGGCCTTGACAGGCCTCTGGCTGGAGGGGCAGCGCTATTTCCCGCAGACGCTTTCATCAACCGGGCTTGTGCGAATTCTTCCCATTTTTGGGCAGGCCTGCCTTTGGTTGGAGCGCTATTTCCACGGAGAGAACCCGGGGGAATGTCCGACCCTGCACCTCAGTGGGACGCCGTTTCAATTGTCCGTCTGGGAGATGCTGCGCCTTATTCCCTATGGGGAGACCGCGACTTACGGGGAAATTGCGAAACAGATAGCCGCGAAATCCGGGCGTCAGTATGTATCGGCCCGGGCGGTTGGCGGAGCAGTCGCCCGTAATCCCATCAGTCTGATGATACCCTGTCATCGCGTTATAGGAGCCGGCGGCGACTTGACCGGATATGCCGGGGGACTGGATCGAAAGCGTAAGCTTTTGATGTTAGAAAAGGCGCTCCCATTCCAGGGAGATAAATGTTGATTTTGTACAAATATCAGATTCGGGATCGTTTCCTGCTTGACAGGACAGGAGCATTTGTGGTAGAATTCTCGAAAATAAACGAGGCAATTTCGGGTTAGATTTAGCTTTTGCGTCCGATTTGACGAACCCGACGTCTGTCACATTTCGTTTTTTATGAGGGCAAGACATGATGGATTATTGTTTTCACCCTGAAAATTTAAATAAGATTATTCCGGTTGCGGATACGGGCGTAGTGCCCGTGCCGTCCGGTTTTGTTCTTTTTCCCGGCTTTTGCGATGTGCATGTGCACTTTCGTGAGCCGGGTTTTTCTTATAAAGAAACGATTTCGTCCGGTACCGCTGCCGCGGCTCGAGGCGGCTACACGGACCTGTGTACCATGCCGAACCTCAATCCTGTGCCGGACAGCACAGACCATCTTGCTGTGCAGGAGAAACTGATTGCCTCCCAGGCCTGCGTTCGGGTTCATCCCTACGGTTCTATTACCAAGGACGAAAGGGGAGAAGCCCTGTCCGATCTTTCTGCCCTTGCGTCCCGAGTCGTCGCCTTTTCCGATGACGGCCGCGGCATCCAGAGCGAGGAAATAATGCGGCAGGCTATGCTGGAAGCAAAGCGCCTTGGAAAACTCATTGTCGCCCACTGTGAGGATAATAAGCTGCTGCGGGGCGGCTATATTCACGACGGCAGCTACGCAAAGTCTCACGGACATGCGGGGATTTGTTCCGAAAGCGAATGGGGCCAGATCCGCCGGGACCTGAACCTGGTCCGGGAGACCGGCTGCGGCTATCATGTCTGCCATATCTCCACCAAGGAGAGTGTTTCGCTGATTCGCCAGGCAAAGCGGGAGGGACTTGACGTTACCTGTGAAACCGCACCCCATTACCTTGTCTTGGATGAAAATGATCTGCAAGAAGACGGTCGGTTCAAGATGAATCCTCCATTGCGCGGAACGGAGGACAGGGAAGCCCTCATCGAAGGAATCCTGGATGGTACGATTGATATGATAGCCACCGATCACGCACCCCACAGCGCGGAAGAGAAATCAAAGGGCCTGCGGGGCAGCGCATTTGGCATCGTTGGGTTGGAAACCGCATTTCCGGTGCTTTATACGAAGCTGGTTCGGCCCGGTATTTTGTCGCTTGAAAAACTTATTGACCTTTTGGCATTCAATCCGAGGAGGCGTTTTTCCATCCCGATGAACGCCGATGATTATACGATCTGGGATTTGGAAGCTGAAACCGTCATCTGCCCTGACGAGTTCCAGTCCAAGGGCAGGGCGACGCCTTTTGTCGGCTGGAAGGTCTTCGGGGTCTGCGTGGAAACTGTTTGTGACGGGAGAGCAGTGTATAAAGGGAAGCAGTAAAGTTTCAGGAAAGGGGTCACCAATGAAAGACAGCCTTTTTATGGTTCAAGCCATTCGGCAGCTTACAGACAGCGTTTTTGAGGGAAAATTCACCGGCGATACCTCCGATATCACCCGGCCCGGACAGTTTGTGAATCTTCGGCTGGACAGTTTGTATTTACGCCGCCCCATTTCAGTCTGTGATTTGGAAGGGGATAAGCTGACGCTTGTTTTTAAGTGCGTGGGTAAGGGAAGCTTTCAGCTCAGCGAAATGCTGCCGGGGCAGACGATTTCCGTTCTTACCGGTCTGGGCAACGGCTATGATACAAACCTTTCCGGGAACACACCGCTGCTTGTGGGCGGCGGTGTCGGTGTTCCGCCGTTATATTTGCTGGCCAGGCGCCTCCGGGCGGAGGGTAAGGAGGTCACGGTGATTCTGGGCTTCAATACAGATGCGGAAATCTTTTATGAAAACGAGTTCCGAAATCTGGGCTGTGAGGTCCGTATCACGACTGTGGACGGCTCTCGAGGCATAAAGGGTTTTGTGACCGATGCGCTTCCGGCGGATTATACGCACGTCTATACTTGCGGTCCGGAGCCCATGCTTCGGGCGGTTTATCGGGCAATCAGGACCGGCGGATCGTTCAGCTTTGAAAAGCGTATGGGCTGTGGTTTTGGAGCTTGTATGGGCTGCTCCTGCAAGACCATCACCGGCTATAAACGAATCTGTAAGGAAGGCCCTGTCCTGCAAAAGGAGGAGATCTTATGGGAAGACTGAATGTTGCTCTCTGCGGCATTGAATTGGACAATCCTGTAATTCCTGCCTCCGGTACCTTCGGCTACGGCTATGAGTTTGCGGAGCTGTACGATATTAACATCCTGGGCACGTTCTCTTTCAAGGGCACCACCAGGGAGCCCCGTTTCGGAAATCCTACGCCCCGCATCGCGGACTGTACCGCCGGTATGCTCAACTCTGTCGGTTTGCAAAATCCCGGGGTGGATCGAGTCATCGATACGGAATTGCCCAAGCTGGCGAAATGTTTTCATAAGCCTGTAATGGCAAACGTCAGCGGGTTTTCTCTTGCGGACTATGCCTACACCTGTCAGCGGTTGGATGGTGAGGCGCAGATTGGCTGGCTGGAGGTCAATATCTCCTGTCCCAACGTCCACGGCGGCGGGATGAGTTTTGGAACAGACCCGGCTCAGGCGGCGTCCGTTGTACGAGCGGTAAAGGCAGTGACCACAAAGCCGATTATTATCAAGCTGACGCCCAATGTAACGGATATCGTTTCTGTCGCGAAAGCCTGCGAGGACGCGGGCGCGGACGGCATCAGCCTGATTAACACCCTGCTTGGCATGCGGATTGATTTGAAAACCAGGAAGCCCATCCTCGCCAACACCATGGGCGGCTTCTCCGGTCCGGCGGTTTTCCCGGCAGCATTGCGGATGGTGTGGCAGACGGCCCACGCTGTAAAGATTCCCGTGGTTGGCATGGGCGGTGTTTCTTCCGCGGAGGATGTGTTGGAAATGATGATGGCCGGCGCCACAGCGGTGGAAGTCGGTGCCGCGAACCTCGTGGATCCCTTTGCCTGCAAAAAAATCATAGAAGAGCTGCCGGCAGTTATGGACCGGTACGGCATTCGTGAACTAAAGGAACTCAGTGGAGGAATTAATCATGGGTAAGGACGTTATCATCGCCTGCGATTTTTCCAGCGGGAAACAAACGCTGGAGTTTCTTGACCAATTTCAGGGCAGAAAACCCTTTGTGAAAATCGGCATGGAGCTGTTTTATGCCGAGGGACCGGAAATTGTACGACAGATCAAGGCAAGAGGTCACAAAATCTTCCTGGACCTGAAACTCCACGACATTCCAAACACCGTTAAGAAAGCAATGGCTGTTCTTTCCCGTCTGGACGTGGAGATCTGCAATCTTCATGCAGCAGGTACATCTGAAATGATGCGAGCTGCGCTTGAGGGCTTGACTCGACCGGATGGAAGCAGACCCTTGCTGATTGCTGTCACCCAGCTCACCTCTACGAATCAGGAGGCCCTGGAAAACGAGCTTTTGATCCATAGCCCTATGGATCAGGTTGTTATGGCCTATGCCCAAAACGCGAAGCGTTCCGGACTGGATGGCGTCGTGTGCTCTCCGCTGGAGGCTGGGAAGGTTCATGCGCTCTGCGGCAGAGACTTCCTCACTGTCACACCCGGCGTCCGCTTCGCCGAGGGAGAAAAAGGAGATCAAAAACGCATAATGACTCCGGCCCAGGCCAAGGATGTGGGCTCAGACTATATTGTGGTTGGCCGTCCGATCACTGCCGCCGCAGATGCCATTGATGCCTATCAACGCTGCTGCAAGGAATTTATCGATTGATAAAGGAGATATTGTCATGGAGCTATCGACCCAAATCGCGGTGGACTTGCTGTCCATCCGTGCGGTGTTCTTCCGTCCTGAGGAGCCTTTCACCTGGGCCAGCGGGATCAAGAGCCCCGTCTACTGCGACAACCGCCTGACCCTCACTGCACCGAGCGTTAGAACCGACGTGGAAAACGGTCTGGCCCGGCTTGTCCGGGAAAACTACCCGGATGCGGAGGTTCTAATGGGTACCTCAACGGCGGGTATCGCCCATGCCGCAATCGTGGGGCACCTGATGAACCTGCCCATGGGCTATGTTCGCTCCGGCAACAAGGACCATGGCCGTCAGAATCGAATTGAGGGCCGTCTGGAGCCCGGACAGAAGGTGGTTGTGGTAGAGGATTTGATTTCCACCGGCGGCAGCGTCATTGAGGTTGTGGAGGCTTTGCGGGATGCCGGTGCCGAGGTGCTTGGCGTTGTCTCTATTTTCACTTACGGAATGCAGCGGGGTCTGGAAAGGCTTGCCGCGGCAAATGTCAAAAATGTATCCCTGACGGACTTCGATCATATCGCGTCTGTTGCGGCCCGGGAGGGCTATATCAAACCGGAGGATGTGGAGCGGCTGATTGCCTTCCGCAATAATCCTTCTGATGAAAGCTGGATAGGAGGAAACAAATGAAACGAAGCATCATCGACATTCTGGACCTGAACGCGCAGGAACTGGAGGAACTGATTTCCACGGCGGAGGATATTATCTCTGATCCCGACAAGTACGCCCATGCCTGCGACCGAAAAATTCTTGCCACTCTGTTTTTTGAGCCTTCAACCCGTACCCGCATGAGCTTTGAGGCTGCCATGTACGAGCTGGGCGGACACGTGATTTCTGTTTCCAGCGCAATGTCCTCTTCTGCCGCCAAGGGCGAGAGCGTTGCGGATACAGCGAAGACCGTTTCCTGCTACGCGGATATCATTGCCATGCGTCATCCCAAGGAGGGCGCAGCCTATGTGGCGGCCACCAACGCCTCCATCCCCGTCATCAATGCCGGCGACGGCGGCCACTGTCATCCCACTCAGACTCTGGCGGACCTTCTCACGATCTGGCGGGAAAAGCGTCGGTTCTCCGGTCTGACCATCGGCGTCTGCGGCGACCTGAAATTTGGCCGTACCGTCCACTCTTTGATCAACGCTATGTCACGGTATTCCGACAACAAGTTTGTGCTGATTTCTCCGGAGGAACTGAAGGTTCCCAGCTATGTCAAGAAGGGAAGCCTGAAGAAGTACAACATTCCCTATACCCAGACCACAGACCTGGAAGCGGCTCTGCCGGAGTTGGACATTCTCTACATGACCCGTGTTCAGCGGGAACGTTTCTTCAACGAAGAGGACTACCTCCGTCTGAAAGACAGCTACATCCTTACCCCGGACAAGCTCAAAAACGCGAAGCCTGACCTGGCTATTCTGCATCCCCTGCCCCGTGTCAATGAGATTTCCGTCGCCATTGACGACGATCCTCGCGCCTGCTATTTCAAGCAGGTACTCAATGGCAAGTATATGCGTATGGCTCTGATTCTGAAGCTTTTGAAGGAGGCTGGCACATTATGAACATTGATTCCATTCAGAACGGCGTTGTCATCGACCATATCACCGCAGGACAGGGCATGAAGCTCTACCACCTTTTGAAGCTGGACGACACCGAGCTTTCTGTTGCTATCATTCGGAATGTCACCAGCCATAAGCTGGGTAAGAAAGACATTATTAAGATTGACGCTGATATTCCCGTGAATCTGGACGTCATTGCCTATGTAGACCCCGGCGCTACTGTGAATATCATTCGCAACGGCAAGCTGGTGGAGAAGCGTCAGATGGAGCTTCCGCTGACCCTCACAGATGTTCTTGTATGTAAGAATCCCCGCTGCATTACATCCACCGAGCAGGAACTGCACCACGTTTTCCGGCTGACTGAACGAAAAGAGAAGGTTTACCGCTGCATCTACTGCGAAACCAAGGCTGGCGGTTGAATCGAGTGATTACCCGCTACCTCTTGCCCGCCCGAAGAATTTGCCCTTCATTTTCCATCGAGGAGGAACTGTCATGAAAACCATAGGTATTGTTCTGGGAAGTAAATCCGACCTTCCCGTCGCGCAGAAGGCGATCGACACCCTTAAGGATTTGGAGATTCCCTATGAAGTCCACATTCTCTCCGCCCATCGTACGCCCGGCGAGACCTCGGAGTTTGCCCGGTCTGCACGTGGCAGAGGATTTGCTGCCGTGATTGCCTTTGCCGGAATGGCCGCCCATTTGGCAGGGGCCATTGCCGCAAACACAACGCTTCCTGTGATCGGTGTTCCCTGCCAGGGTCCGTGTCTTGGGGGGCTTGACGCACTGCTCTCCACGGTTCAAATGCCCAGCGGTATTCCCGTAGCCACTGTGGCCGTTGGCGGCGGCGCGAACGCTGCCGTATTGGCCGCTCAGATTTTGGCCGTTGATGATCTGGAACTGGCGCAGCGTCTGGTGGATCACAGAACCGCTATGGCGGAAAAGATTTTTGACCAGAACTTGGAGCTTCAGATGGAATTGAATCAACAATAAAACGGAATCGGAGGATAGATCGTCTTATGGCAACATTCATATCCGAACCCTCCCGCACCTTTAATGAGTATCTGCTGATTCCCGGCTATTCCTCCGCGGAGTGCATTCCGGGCAACGTCAGTCTGCGGACGCCCCTGGTTAAGTACCGCAGGGGAGAGGAGCCCGC
>JAGABH010000152.1 GCA_017614755.1 Oscillospiraceae bacterium | reverse complement strand
GACTAGTGCACCGGCGCCGTGGTGGGCCAGCAGCCCTTTGGCGGCTCCCGTGCCTCCGGCACCAACGACAAGGCGGGCACAGCCCTCAATATGATCCGCTGGATGAGCCCCCACTGCACGAAGGAAACCTTTGTTCCCTCGGAGGCCATCGTATATCCCTATATGTCCGAAAAGTAAACCCAAAAATATTCAGAAATACCAGGAGGAAGCCATGTTTAGTTCGAAGCAGATCATTGAAAAGACCAACCAGTACGGCGCGCACAACTATTCCCCCAAGCCTGTCGTCATTGTGAAGGCGGAGGGCGCCGTCGTCACCGATCCCGAAGGCAACAAGTACTATGATATGCTGTCCGCCTATTCGGCACACAACTTCGGTCATCGTCATCCGGAGATTGTTGCCGCCGCCAAGGAACAGTTGGATAAGGTCACTCTGACCAGCCGCGCCTTCCACTGCGAGAACCTGGGCGATTTCTACGAGAGCCTGTCCAAGCTCACCGGCAAGGATATGGTCCTGCCCATGAACACCGGCGCCGAAGCTGTGGAGACCGCGCTGAAGACCGCCCGTCTCTGGGGCACCAAGGTCAAGGGTGTGGAGAACGGAAAGCAGGAGATCATCACCTGCGAAAATAACTTCCACGGCCGTACTATCTCCATCATCAGCTTCTCCACCGATCCCCTGGCCAAGGACGGCTTCGGCCCCTACACCCCTGGCTTCAAGACCATCCCCTACGGCGACGCACAGGCGCTGCGGGACGCCATTACCCCCAACACCGTTGCCTTCCTGGCGGAGCCCATCCAGGGCGAGGCCGGCATCATTCTGCCGCCTGAGGGCTGGCTGACTGAGGTTCGCAAGATCTGCACCGAGAACAACATTCTCTTCCTGGCCGACGAGGTTCAGACCGGTTTTGCCCGCACCGGCGATATGTTTGCCTGCTGGCATGAGAAGGTCGAGCCCGATATCTACATCATGGGCAAGGCCCTGGGCGGCGGCGTGATGCCTCTGTCCGGCATTGCTGCCAACAAGGACATCCTGGGCCTCTATACCCCGGGCTCCCACGGTTCTACCTTCGGCGGCAACCCCCTGGCCTGCGCCTGCGGCGTGAAGGCCCTGGAGATTCTGCAGCGGGACGACTATCCCAAGATGGCTCGCGAAAAGGGCAAGTACTTCATGGACGGCCTGAAGAAGATCAAGAACCCGGAGATCAAGGAAGTCCGCGGCCGCGGCCTGCTGATCGGTGTGGAGTTCTACGGCGACGCCTTTGACTATGTCAAGGCCTGCATCCACGAGGGCGTGCTCTGCAAGGAGACCCACGACCACACCATCCGCTTTGCGCCTCCCATCCCCGTCACCTACGAGGAACTGGACGACGCCCTGGCCCGCATCACCAAGGCCCTGACCAAGTAATTCCAATCATCGGCCCCTGCCGTGCGGCAGGGGCCTTTCTGTGTCCCGGCGGCAGCCTTGGCTGGGAAATTTAATGCGGCTTCTGCTTTTTCGGGCCGGCACGGCTTGTATTATATTCAAAAATATGGTATCATGGCTTTACATGAATTCTCAGGGAGGCTGCGGCTGCTCCCTGACCGGAAAGCATGGAATTGACGGACCTGAAGCCGCTTACAGAGGGCCGACAGAAGCTGTTCGGCCCGGACGGACTGCATCCGTCCGTGAAGGGCGCTGCCCTTATCGCGGAGGAAATAGATCAAACAGACAAAATGAAGGAGGTTTTTCGCATGAGTAAGAAGTTGATTGCTTTGGGTGTCGCTGCCGTGGCGGCGGTTTGCGCGGTGGAGTCCGTGCTGGCCACAAAGATGGCGAACAAGGAAAAGGAACGCAGAGAGGCTGCCGCGAAGCTGGAGGCCGAGGAGCAGCCGGAAACGGAGAGCAAGCCGGAATCCGAAGACCAGCCGGAGAATGATGCATAACTGGTTTACGGTAGAGCAGATCGACCCGGAAACCTTTGCCATCAGCGAGTACAAGCATTGGGAAGAAACCCATTGCTACCTGCTGTGCGGACAGGAAAAGGCTCTTTTGATCGACACCGGGCTTGGTGTTTCCGATATCAGAACGGTGGTGGACGGTTTGACGAGGCTGCCGGTCACGGTGCTTACCACCCACGTCCACTGGGATCACATCGGCGGACACGGACGCTTTGACCGTGTTGCGGTCCATGAGGCGGAAAGAAATTGGCTTTCCGAAGGCTTTCCTCTGCCGGCGCAGGAAGTGAAAAATCAGCTTACAAAGGCTCCCTGCGACTTTCCGGAGGAGTTTGTTTTGGAATCCTATCAGGTTTTTCAAGGGGAGCCGCAAATTCTGTTTGGCGGCGGCGACCGCTTTGATCTGGGCGGGCGAGGGGTGTGCGTTCTGCACACCCCCGGCCACTCGCCCGGGCACTGCTGCTTCTATGAGCCGGAACGGAGATATCTGTATTCCGGCGATTTGATCTATCAGGGCTGCCTTTACGCCTTCTATCCCACTACCGATCCGCAGCTTTTCTACCGCTCCGTGAAGCGGCTGCGGGGATACGATATCGACCGGATTTTTCCCGGCCACCATAATCTGAACATTGCTCCTTCCCTGGTGGAAGAAATTGAAGCCGGATTTGCGCGGATCGACGGGGCCGGACTGCTCAGACAGGGAAACGGTCTGTTCGACTTCGGCAGCTTTCAGATTCAAATCTAAAGAGTGGAAACCATGGCGGGCGATGAACGATGAGAATTGGACGAAGAACAGAGAGGATGGAGGCGCAGGGGACAATGAACCGTGCAAAACGACTGCTTTTGATCCTGCTGGGGGCGATGATGATGCTGCATTTCTTCGGCTGCGGAAAGCCGAAGCACAAGCTGCTCTATGACGGCTTTGGCTTTACAAGCGACAAGACGGCGTATGCCGCGGGGGAAACGGTTACGGTGTATTTCAACATGATCGCCACGGACACGGATTACCGTTTCTGGCTGGACGATGAGGATGTGGAGCTGGAGCGGGACTACAACGACGGGCAGGGTTATGTGTTTACCTTCTCCATGCCGGATCACGACCTTACCCTGCACGTGGAATCCCACAACAGCATGGCGGCGCAGGAACGCTTCCCCGTGACCTTTGAAAACCGGGTACAGGAGGCGGATATCTGGATTCTGCCCCAGACGTCGGAAAACCTGAAAACGACCCTTTGGGGTACGCCCACTGTTGGCAAGCTGGCCCCGGGGGAGACGGCAGAAGTTGTTTTGACGGAATCCTACGCGGCGGAGGCCTGGCTCGTCCGGATCATTGACACCGATCAGGCCCTTTATTCCGCCAACGACCTGAAACTGGCCGATGGCTACAGGATCGTGTTTCGAAGCGAGGGCGCCAGGTTTGATGCGGTGATTGAGGTTCTGGACCCGGAAGGAAGCGTTGTTTTTTCCGGGGAAGCCTTTTCCGGCAGCCTCGGAGCGGAGTGACCCGGCAGAAGAATTGCCGCGAAAGAGGGCGTGAACAAAAATGATGCTGTTTCGTGTTTTAGCGCTGGCGATCCTGCTGGTTTTCTACGGGATCTATTTCATCAAGATGCTGGTTCAGAAGCGGCAGGGCATCCGGACCCGGCAAATTGGAAAGCGAAAAGAAAAGAGCCTCCACAGGGTGGAGACCTGGATGTCTGCGGCGACGCTGCTGGCCCCCGCCGTGCAGTTGCTGTCCATTGTGCTGGACTGGTCCTGGCTGCCGGAGGGCCCCCGCTGGGCGGGCTTTGCCCTGGGCCTGCTGGGAGACCTGATTTTCCTGACAGCCGTGGTGACCATGAAAAACAGTTGGCGGGCTGGCATCCCGGAGGAGGACAAAACAGAGCTCATCCAGGAGGGCATCTACCGCTGGAGCCGGAACCCGGCTTTCCTGGGCTTCGATTTGATGTACCTGGGGGTCTGTCTGCTGTTCTGCAACCCCGCCACGATTGTCTGCTCCCTGTTTGCCGCCCTGATGCTGCACCTGCAAATTTTGCAGGAGGAAAAGTTCCTGCCCGTTGCCTTCGGTGCGCCCTATCTCGCTTACAAAGGCCGGGTTCTGCGCTACTTTGGCAGGCGTAGGAGGCAGTGACGCATATTGCGGCGGAAAAACCGCCAATAATTCACCGGGCCCCGATACAGAAACTGCGTCAGGGCCCGGGATTGCTTTGTGGTTTATAGTATTATTCCGTGAAAAGCGGCGTGGAATAGTAGCGGTCGCCGCTGTCGGGCAACAGGGCCACAATGGTCTTGCCCTTGTTTTCCGGCCGCTTCGCCAGTTGAATGGCGGCGTGGAGGGCCGCACCGGAGGAAATGCCCACCAGCACACCCTCGGCCTTTGCCAGCAGCTTGGCCGCGGCGAAGGCGTCCTCGTTTTCCACAGGGAAGATTTCATCGCAGACGCCGGTATTCAGCACTGCCGGGACGAAGCCCGCGCCAATGCCCTGAATCTTGTGGGGGCCGCTCCTTCCCTGGGAAAGCACCGGGGAGGAGGCAGGCTCCACCGCCACCACCCGAATTGCCGGATTCCTGGCCTTCAGGTATTCTCCGGTGCCGGTGACGGTGCCGCCGGTGCCCACGCCCGCCACAAAGACGTCCACCCGGCCGTCGCTGTCCTTCCAGATTTCGGGGCCGGTCGTCGCCCTGTGGGCGGCAGGGTTGGCTGGATTGACAAACTGTCCGGGGATGAAGCTGTCGGGGATTTCCGCCGCCAGCTCCTCTGCCTTGGCAATGGCGCCCGCCATGCCCTTGGGCCCCTCGGTCAGCACAATTTCCGCTCCGTAGGCTTTCAAAATGTTCCTGCGCTCCACGCTCATGGTCTCCGGCATGGTGAGGATGATCCGGTAGCCCTTCCCGGCGGCGATGGCCGCCAGGCCGATTCCGGTGTTGCCGGAGGTGGGCTCAATGATGACGGAGCCCGGTTTCAGCAGACCTCTGGCTTCCGCGTCCTCAATCATGGACTTTGCCACCCGGTCCTTGATGCTGCCCGCCGGGTTAAAGTATTCCAGCTTTACCAGCAGCCGGGCCTCCAGACCGAGCCGCTTTTCCAAATTGACGGTCTCCACAAGCGGCGTATTGCCGATCAGACCCAGAGTGCCTTGATAGATATTCGCCATATTCGTCGTCCTTCTTTCCTGAAAATTTGAATGGAATCGGGCCGGGAAAATCGGATTGCCCATACTATACCACTATTAACCTACTAAGTCAATAGGTAAATAAAAATTCCTTGCTTTCACACTGCGGTTTGCTGTATAATATCAAAGACAAATACATTCGAGGGGGAAGACCCATGGCTTCCACAAAGGGCTATCTTGATTTTGTGCTGGAGCAGCTTTCCGGAGTGCCGGAGATCCGCTGGCGGGCCATGATGGGAGAATATATCCTCTACTGCCGTGGCCGAATTTTCGGCGGCATCTATGACGACCGCCTTCTGGTGAAGCCTGTCCCGGCGGCAAGGGCCATGCTGCCGGAGGCCCCCTGGGAGCAGCCCTACCCGGGCGGATCGGAAATGCTGCTGGTGGACCGGATCGAAGACCGGGACTTCCTGGCGGCGCTGATCGAAGCGATGTTCCCGGAGCTGCCGGAACCGAAGCGCAAGAGAAGGAGCTAGGCATAGATCAGAATTGGAGTGCAAAAAAACGCGAAATCCAGACATTGCTGGATAAGGAAGCCTCCTTTCGGGAAGCCATCGAGAAGCTCATCGCCTTTCGGGCGGAGCTGTTCGGAGAGATGACCCAGTATGTGGAGGGCCTTCCGACGGAGGCCTCTCCGGTTTTTGGAAGAAAACGAACCGGCAATACGCCAAAAAGTGAATTCTGCCTGGAGGGAGTAATTGATGAAAACGAAGATTGTCAACGCAAAAATCTATGACGGCAGCGGCAGCGACGGCTATTTGGGAGAGCTTCTGCTGGCGGAGGATCGGATCGAGGCGGTGGGCCCAACGCTAGACCTTCCGGCAGACCGGATCATCGATCTGGGGGGGAAGTCCGTTGCCCCGGGCTTTATTGACGGCCATTCCCACAACGACTGGTTTGCCATCAAGCAGGACCCACTGCCCTATTTTGCCCCCTTTATCCGGCAGGGGATTACCACCTTTGTGGCGGGCAACTGCGGCCTGTCTGCTATCGGCTTTGAGCCGGGCTGCAAGACGGTAGACAAGCTGGGAGGCGGACTCTTCGGCTTTGCGGGAACCACCGGGGCCTACGGCACGGTGGAGGAATACCGCGCCGCCGTGGACGGTCATATGCCCTGCAATCTGGCGGAGCTGGCGGGCCACTGTTCCGCCCGGGCGGCAGTGGGCGGCAACGAGAACCGGAAGCTGACGGCGGAGGAAGAATCCGCTATGCTGGCCATTTTGGAGAAGGCCCTGCAGCAGGGCGCAGCCGGCATTTCCCTGGGTCTGATGTACGAGCCCGGCCTCTACGCGGACCTGGAGGAGCTGAAAAAGGTGGCCGCCCTCTGCGTGAAATACGACAGGCCTCTCACCGTCCATGCCCGGGCAGAATCCAGAGTTTCCACCTCCTATCCCCAGCTTATCGGCAGGTCCCATTTGCTCCGGGCTCTGGACGAGCTGGTGGAGATTGCCAAGGGAACGCCGCTGAAGCTGCACTACTCCCACGCCATCTTTGTGGGCCGCAGCACCTTCCGGGACAAGGATGAGTTTGTGCGGATCATAAAGCAGCTCCGGGACCAGGGTGTAGACGCCATGTTCGACATCTACAACGAGTGCCTGGGCGTGTCGGTCATTACCGTGGTCCTGCCCAACTGGTATCAGGGTTTATCCATGGAGGAACGGAAAAAGCCCATGACCAGGCTTCGTCTGGCTGTGCAGATCAACGCGGCCAGCAAGCTGCTGGGCTTCGGCTTCAAGGATATTGTGATTGGCTACCTGGGTCCGGGCTATGAAAAATACGAGGGGAAAACTGTCCATGAAATCGCCAAGGCGGAGGGCCTCAGCGACCTGAAGGCCTATCTCAAGCTCTGCGAGCTCAGCAATTTCAAGGGCCGGGTGAATATGGGTCCCTATTCCACCCCGGAAATCATCCGGGCTTTCGAGCACAATGAGCTCTGCCTCTACATGACCGACGCCTGGGTGGAGGAGCACGGGGTGCAGAATCCAGCCATCTATGACTGCTATCCCAAATTCCTGCGGGATTCTCTGCTGGGCACGGGAGATACCCTGCCCAACACCATTCGCCGGATGACCGGTGCCATTGCGGACCGGTTCCGGCTCCCGGAGCGGGGATATCTGCGCCCCGGCTGCTTTGCTGATTTGACCGTATTCGATGAAGAGGCCCTGCGAAAGGGCGTCCCGGACCGGGAGCAGCCCTTCGGCATTGAAAAGGTTTTCATCAACGGCAGGCTGGTGCCGGAGGAGGGCGTGCTGGATGAAGCGGCCCTGAAAACCGCAGGCCGGGCCATTCAGGTCTCCTGAGCCGAATTTCGGCGGAGAAAAACACGAATACCTGGATTTGCCGAAGCGAATCCAGGTATTCGTGCTTCAGGACGGCTTTTGGGAGGATATCTTATTCTCCTGCGGGCCGGGCAGGCACGCCGCCCCGCTTTTCGTCCACTTTCTTCAAAAATTTCTCGTACTGGATCACAAAGCGCTCGTGGGTGCCCTCGCCTACCAGGCCGAAGGGGTCGTACACCTTGACGGTGAACACCAGCCGCCTGCGGTCTACCAGGGTCAGCTCCGTCTCACAGGTGACATTGAGGCCCACCGGCGTCGCCGAAACGTGGCGAACGTCCAGAGCGGTGCCCACGGTTCCCTCTCCCGGCTCCAGATAGGGCACGACGCTCTTCCAGGCGGTCTCTTCGATCAGGGCGATCATGGAGGGGGTGGCAAACACGTCCAGTTCGCCGCTGCCGATGGCTCCGGCGCATTTGTCCAGCGTGACGGTCAGTTCGATCTTTCCTTTGATTCCGGTTTGCAGCATATGGTTTCTCCTTTCAAAATGGGAAAAAATATAGCGATTGTTCCATCCGGTCAGCGTTGGGAGGGGTGCCGGTCGGACTGCCTGATAAAATACCAGACGTCTTCCCCGGTGAATCCGCAGCGCCGATACAGCCGGTCCGGGGCGCAGGGGTCGTCCAGCTTGCCGGAGACGGTCACAAAATCGGCCTTCCCCCGCATTCTCCAAAGCAGCTCCCGCACCAGGAAACTGCCCAGGCCCTTTCCCCGGTACGCCGGCGAGACTTCGATCCACTCCAGGACCCCTTCCCGCAGATTCCGGTCCAGCTCCCCGATTCCAGAGGCGGCGATTTTTCCGTCGGCAGAATCCAAAAGAGCCAGCCAAAGGCTGCCGTCATACACCGGGCGCCGCTGATACGCCGCCAGCTCCGATGCGGAGACGGAAATATCCGAGTAACAGGCCCGGATGTGTTCTGCCGCGGCTTCCGGGGTTAAGACGGCGGCCAAGAAGCCCGTTGGTACGACAGGTTCTGTCAGATCGTCCATGGGGTGCATGAGCCGAAAATATCGGATTGCTCCCGGGATTGTCTGGGCTCCCGGCGGCAGGTCCCGGGCGTGAAGGATTTGTATGCCCTCCGGGACCCGAACGGTGACAGCCTTCCACCAGGGCAGGGAAGAAATGCCGCAGGGGTCGGCCAGATACGCAGCTTGAGTAAGCATGAGAAGCGCTCCTTGGCAGTTGATGGCTTGCATGATGTCCGTCGTATTGACAGGTATATTATAATATATCTTGCGATATAAAGCAAGCACCCGCAGGAATCGGAACGGGCAAAGAATGGGAAAAATCATCCCCTGTGAAAAGTGCGCAAAAGAGAAACGGCGGGAGTTGCATGCGGACCGCCGCGGCACCTGGACCCTCAACCCAATGACCAGCAGACGGGAAAACCCGAAAGCCGATTTCCGCGGAACCGCACGGCAGCGGTCCGCAAAACACATACATGGAGGGAAAATATGGAGGAACAAAAGAAAAAGAAGAAAAAGCGGTGGATGATTCTCGGCATTGCAGCGATTTTGGTGATTGGTCTCCTGATTGTGTTCCCCCCCAGCCTCGGGAAGCTGCCGGATCGGGGAACCCCCAACGGTCTGGCGGAGCGGACTCAGGTGGAGACCGACGACGGAAGCCTGGAAATCATGCTGCTGTCAGACGACGTCAGCAACCCGGTCCTTCTGGTCTGCGGCGGCGGCCCGGGGATTCCCCAGTACCTTCTGGAGGATCTCTATCCCTCTGCCCTGCCGGAGCTTTTCACCGTCTGCTATTGGAGTTACCGGGGCACCGGCGCCTCCTTCCGCTCCGATACGGTGGCCGAGGATATGACCACGGAGCGATACATGAAGGACGCCCTAGCCGTCACGGATTACCTGCGGGAGCGCTTTTCCCAGGATAAGATTTTCCTCATGGGACATTCCTTCGGGAGCTATCTGGCCCTGAAAACCGCCCAGGCCCAGCCGGAGCGATACAGGTGCTATATCGGGATGTCCCAGACCGTTGCTCAAAAGCAGTCTGAGTTTTTAGCCTTCGACTACATGAAGGAGCAGTATGCCCAAAAGGGCGATACCGGCATGGTGGAGAAGTTCGACAAGTATGACATCCGGGGCTCCCAGGCGGACTACGAGGCCTATTTCTCCTCCGGACTGCGGGACGAGGCCATGCACGAGCTTGGCGTGGGGACCACAAGGGAAATGCGCTCTGTCATCAGCGGCATTTTCTTCCCCAGCCTCCGCTGCACGGCCTTCACCCAGATCGAGCGGATCAATATCTGGCGGGGAAAGTCCCTGTCCAGAAAATTCCCCGTGGCAAAGGACGCCAACAATTTCAACGCCTTTGAGGCCGTCCCCAGCCTGGAAATCCCCGCGTATTTCATTGCCGGAGCCTACGATTACACCTGCTGTTTTTCCATGCAGCAGGAGTACTTCCAGGCCTTGGACGCACCCCAAAAGCAGTTCTATGTCTTCGAGAATTCCGCCCACAGTCCCGTCTATGAGGAATACGAAGAAGCCAGGCGGGTTTTGACGGAAATTCGGGAAAACTGCCCCTGAGACGGGCAATACATCAGAGGCTGAAAAGCCGAAGGGAGGCTGTGCCGTGAAGCTGGGAAATACCGAAATCCGAACCCTTCTGGGGGATATTACGAAAATTGACTCTGTCGCCGCTGTTGTGAACGCCGCCAACAATTCCCTGCTGGGGGGCGGCGGCGTAGACGGGGCCATCCACCGGGCCGCCGGGCCGGAGCTGCTGGCGGAGTGCCGGACCCTTCGGGGCTGCGAGACCGGTCAGGCAAAGCTCACAGCTGCCTATCGGCTGCCCTGCAAGTACGTCATTCACACCGTGGGCCCCATCTGGCGGGGCGGGAGCAGGAATGAGCCGGAGCGGTTGGCCGCCTGCTATCGCAATTCCTTGGGGCTGGCCCTGGACAGGGGAATTCGCTCCGTCGCCTTTCCCTCCATTTCCACGGGGGTGTATGCCTATCCCATGGAGCAGGCGGCCAGGGTGGCGGTGCGGGCTGTCCGGGAATTTGTGACCGCCCACCCCGAGGCCCTGGACGAGGTGCTGTGGGTGCTGTTTGACGCCGGAACAAAGGCGGCCTACGATGCGGCACTGAGGGAGGAATTGGGGGAATAATGGACATCACCGGAATCGATTATCTGGGTCTGGACCGGGTGCTGAAACGGGGCACCGGGACCGTCCTGGCGGAGTCGGAGGATTTCATGCTGGTTCGGGACAGCGTCAGCGGTGCGTATCTGCTGGCCTGCGAGGATGTGGGGCGGGGGCTTTCCCTGCTGGACCGCTGTGGGGGCGAGGACTGCAAGCTGCTGATGACGTCCAATTATGCCTTGGGACAGGCAGCCTTTGGGCGGTACGGGTTTTCCGGGAAGCTGGAGTGCTATCAGGTGGCCTACTACGGCGAAAAGCCGCAGCTGCGTGACGAGCTGGCCGTCAGAACGGCGGAAGAAGAGGATCTGAATCTGCTGGCGGAGCACTATCAAATGATCAGCCGGGAGGAGCTGGCGGCGGTGGTCCGGCGGCGGTCAATCCTTCTGGGGTATTACCGGGGCCGCCCGGTGGGCTTTGTCGGCGAGCACCTGGAGGGAAGCATGGGTCTGCTGTACGTCTTCCCGGAATTCCGCCGCAGAGGCTTCGGCGCCGCTCTGCAAAGACATTTTATTGCCCGGACCCTGGAGGCGGGCTTCATCCCCTTCGGCCAGGTGGAAAAAGACAATCTGAATTCCCTGCGTTTGCAAAGAAAGCTCGGGATGACACAGTCGGACAATCTGATTGTCTGGATGTGGAAATAGCGACAAAACCGGCTCGGCACTTGCCGGGCCTTTTTTGTCAAGTATTTTTTCGACTAACGGTCGAAAAAATACTTGACAAATCGAAACGGGCGTTGTAATATAAAACCGACCAATAGTCGAAAAGAGGGATAAACATGAAAAAAGGCGAGCGGAGGAAGCAGGAGCTGCTGCGGATTGCCTACCGGCTGTTCCTGCAAAAGGGCTATGAGGAGACCAGCGTGGACGCCATCATCGAGGAGGCGGGCATCGCCAAGGGAACCTATTACTATTATTTTGAGACCAAGGAGCAGATGCTGGAGGAAGTAATCGGCATGATGATCGAGCAGGAGACGGAGACAGCCCGGAAGGTGCTGCAATCTCCCCTGCCGGTGCCCCAGAAGATCATCGGAATTATCGCCTCGCTTCGGCCCACCCAGGAGGAGGCGCCTATCGAGGGGGCGCTGATGCGGCCGGAAAACGTCCTGATGCACCGAAAAATTCTCCAAAAGCTGTCGGATGCCGTGACGCCCCTGCTGGCCCAGGCGGTGGAGGAGGGGATCACCCAGGGCATCTTTGCCTGCGACAATATCCCCGAGCGGGTTCGGATGCTGCTGGTGGTCAGCAACGAGACCTTCGACCAGGGCCGCTTCACGGAGCGGGACGTAGCGGTATTCATCGATATGGCGGAGAAGCTGTTTGGGGCCAAGCCCGGCACCATGGAATTCATCCGGGAGCTGATCCGATAGGGCGCACATATGAAAGAAAACAAAAATTTTCGGAAATTTCTTCTCCTCTGGTCCGGAGAGCTGATTTCTTCCATCGGCGGCGGGCTGACCAGCTTCGGCCTGGGCGTCTATATCTTCCGGCAGACGGGGAGCGCTGCCAGCATGGCCCTGGTCACCCTCCTGGGCTTCCTGCCCACGCTGCTGCTCTCCGTGCCCGCCGGGGTTTTGGCAGACCGGTACGACAGGCGGCTTTTGATGATGATCGGGGACGGCTGCTCAGCCCTGGGCGTCCTGTATATCCTGCTCTGTATGCTGTGCGGCGGCGCTGCCCTGAACCAGATTTGCGTCGGCGTGTTTGTCAGCGCCGTATTCTCGGCGCTTTTGGAGCCCTCCTTCCGGGCCACCATCACAGACCTGCTGACCCAGGAGGAATATTCCAAGGCCAGTGGCCTGGTTTCCCTGGCCGGCAGCGCCCGATATCTCTTTTCCCCCATTCTGGCGGGCTTTCTGCTGACGCTCGGCGACATCAAGCTCCTGTTAACCATCGATATCTGCACCTTTTTCCTGACGGTAATCAGCGCCGCGGTGGTGCGCAAGGGCATGGGCACGCAGGCGTCGGAACGAAGAGAAGCCTTCTTTCAAAGTATGAAAGCGGGCTGGCGCATCCTCCGGGCGAAGAAGGGAATTCTGCTGCTGGTGGCGGTGTCCTCTGGGATTACCCTCTTTATGGGGGTGCTTCAAATTCTGGCGGAACCCCGAATTCTCTCCTTTGCCGACGCCAAGACCCTGGGCACCACAGAGACAATCTGCGCCTGCGGCATGTTGGCCGGCAGTATTATCCTGGGGGTCAGGGGGCTGAAACGCCGTTATGTCCGAACCCTTGCCCTGTCCCTGATGGCAGCGGGAATCTTTATGCTGGGCTTCGGCCTGTTTGAGCGTATCGCCCCCCTGTGCGTCTTCGGCTTCCTGTTTTTCGCCATGCTGCCCTTTGCCAACAACTGTCTGGACTATCTGATCCGGACAAATATCCCGGAGTCCGCCCAAGGAAGGGCCTGGGGGCTGATCGGCTTCCTGTCCCAGCTGGGCTATGCGGCGGCCTACGCCATATCCGGCACAGCGGCGGATGCCCTGGGCCGGATCGGAGACCGGGGTGTGGGACAGGGCGCCGCCCTGGTGATTCTGATTGCGGGAATCTGCCTCACAGTCACTGCGGCCCTGCTCCTGCTGCCAAAAAGCATTCGTAACCTGGAACATATAAAACGATCGGAGGAAATCTGACATGACTGTACAAGAAACAAAAACCTATCGCTACCGGCCGGTGCTGTTCTTCTCCCTGGCCTATCTCTTCACCTGGATTTTCTGGATTCCGGCCATCTTTGCCTCGGAGAACCTGGGAGCGGGCCTTATGCTGGTCGGCCTCATTGCCCCGGCGGTGGTGTCCACCGTGTTTATCCTTGTCTCCGGCTCCCCCGCCCTGAAGCGGGATTTGAAAAACAAGCTCATCGGGTTCTACAAGGTGAAGTGGCCCAACGTACTGCTGGGGATTCTGGTGTTCGCCGCCGTGGTGGCGGGCTCCATCCTCCTGTCCCTGCTGTTCGGCCAGTCTCTGGATCAATTCTCCTTCACGGAGGACTTTTCCTTTACCGGCGTGGGCATCGGCAGCGCCCTGATTACCGTGACCATGGCCTCCATCATCGAGGAGGTGGGCTGGAAGGGCTACTGCGAGGACTCCATCGGCAACTACATGAACTGGTTTTGGGAGTCCATGATCTTTGGCGCCCTGTGGTCCCTGTGGCACCTGCCCCTGATCTTCATTCAGGGCACCTACCAGGCAGGGCTGATGGTGAACCCCCTGTATGTGGTGAATTTCTTTGTCAGCGGCATCCCCCTGGGCTTCATTATCACCTGGGTCTACCTGGTCAGTGACCGGAGCATCCTGGCCTGCATGGTCTTCCATCTGGTGGTGAACTTCCTCCAGGAGAAAATCGCCATGACCCCGGAAACCAAATGCGTGGAGACCATCGTGGTTACTGTCGCCGCGGCCGTCATCGTTCTGGCAAATCGGGAGATGTTTTTCAGCACCGGTCATGTGGGCAGGCTGCTGGACTCGATCTCCGGCGAGCCCAAAACAGAATTGGAGGGAGCGTAATGAAATACAGAGAAACAATCATCCTGAAAAACGGGAAGGAGGCCCTGCTCCGAAACGGAGATTTTGCCGACGGTGCGGCTGTCTTTGAGACGTTTAATGCTTCCCACGCCGAGACGGACTTCCTGCTGTCCTATCCCGACGAAAACAGCTATGACCCGGACCAGGAGGCGCAGTTCCTGAGAAAGAAAACCGAGAGCCCCAATGAGATCGAGATCGTCGCTCTGGTGGACGGCAGGGTGGCCGGGACTGCGGGAATCGAGGCGGTGGGCTCGAAGTACAAGTTGCGGCATCGGGCGGAGTTCGGCATCAGCATTCTGAAGGAATACTGGGGCCAGGGCCTGGGCAGGGCGCTGGCGAAGGCCTGCATCCGCTGCGCCAGGGAGGCGGGCTACACCCAGCTGGAGCTGAACGTGGTGGCAGAAAACCAACGGGCCGTAGCCCTGTATCAATCCCTGGGCTTTGTGGAATTTGGCCGGAATCCCCGGGGCTTCAACTCCCGGACCGCCGGCTACCAGGAGCTGATCGATATGCGGCTGGAGTTGGAAAAAGGAGGCGCTTGATCCATGGGCTATCGCGTGATCGACAAGGAGAGCTATTATCGCAAGGGGGTGTTCCGCCACTTCTCGGAGGACTGCAAGTGTTCCTGCTCCATGACCGCCCGGATCGACGTGACGGAGCTGGCCGCGTATTCCAGGCGAAGGGGCACCAAGTTTTATATCAACTTTCTGTACCTGCTCTCCAAGGTAATCAATTCCAGGGACGACTACAAAATGGGCTATCTCTGGCAGATCGATGAACTAATCTGCTACGATGTGATGAACCCCACCCAGTATGTCTTCCACGAGGACACGGAAACCTGCACACCGGTTTACACCGCCTACGATCCGGACTATGCCGTCTTCTACGCCAATGCGCTGCGGGATGTGGAGGAGGCAAAGAAAACCCGGGAGTACGGTCTGGATGCGGCCAATCACCCCAACTGGTTTGACGCCTCTTATATTTCCTGGCTCTCCTATGATTCCCTGAACATTGAACTGCCGGACGGCTATTTGTACCTCGCGCCCATCGTCAACTGGGGCAGATACCGGGAAGAAAACGGCCGTCTGCTTATGCCGGTCAGCGTCCGGCTGAATCACGCTGTCGCGGACGGCTACCTGGTGGCGCAGGTGTTTCGTCTGCTGGAGCGGGAAATGAAAGCCTTTGTCAGCAAGGACGAGGGGAGCGGTTCCCCGTCCGAAAGAACTGCCAACTGACAAAAACGGGGAAAAAGGTACAATTTCGCGCAGGAGCCAGCCCAAGGAACGCTGTGGTTTTACCCCGGTAAAACGGCCTTGACAGAAGACCGGGCGGCTTCCGAACCGGAGCGGCTGCAAGGATTCCCTGCCG
>JAGABH010000151.1 GCA_017614755.1 Oscillospiraceae bacterium | reverse complement strand
TGAACCATGTCAGGCGGGGAACCGAGCAGCATTAAGCGGCAAGTTCCGTGTGCCGTGAGTCAGCCGTTTCTGAGCTGGCTGTCCGGGAAACGGGGATAACGCAAGTTCAAATGTAGGTGTGCGATCTTGTCATGGGCCGGTGCGTGTATTCCCGCACGCTGAGCAGTTCATGCGAATAACGTGCAGGCTGGGCACTCAGTTCCCGGCCGCCGCGACATGGAAGGTGGTGAACAGATGTACCAGGCTTTATACCGTAAATACCGGCCCCAGACCTTTGACGACGTGGTGGGGCAGGGGAGCATCACACAGATTCTCCGCACCCAGGTGACTACGGGGAAGCTGAGCCATGCCTATTTGTTCACCGGCTCCCGGGGGACCGGCAAGACCACCTGCTCCAAGATTTTGGCCAAGGCGGTGAACTGCCTGAACCCCGTCGATGGCAACCCCTGCAACTGCTGCGCTGCCTGCAAGAGTATCGACAGCGGCGCCTGTATGGACGTGCTGGAGATCGACGCCGCCTCCAACAACGGCGTGGACAATGTCCGTACCCTCCGGGAGGACGCCATCTACGCCCCCACAGAGCTTCGAAAGCGGGTCTACATCATCGACGAGGTCCATATGCTCTCCATGTCGGCCTTCAACGCACTGTTGAAGATCATTGAGGAGCCCCCCGCCCACCTGATGTTCATCCTTGCCACCACGGAACTGCACAAGGTTCCCGCTACCATTCTTTCCCGGTGTCAGCGTTTTTCCTTCCGGCGGATCGATCCGGCGGACATTGCCGCCCGAATTCATTTCGTTGCCTACGAAGAGGGGATCGACGTCACGGAGGATGCGGCCAAGCTCCTGGGCAGACTGGCGGACGGGGCCCTGCGGGACGGTCTGTCTCTGCTGGATCAATGCGCTGCCGCCGCTTCCGGGCAGATCACCCCGGAGACAGTCTACCGGACCCTGGGCATTGCCGGGTCCAGATCGGCAGGAGAGCTGCTGAACGCCGTTGCCGACCGGGATACCGGTCGGGCGCTTAGCCTGCTGACAAAGCAATACGCGGAGGGCAAGGACCTCGCTGCCCTGGTGGACGAGTTGGTCAGCCTTTGCAGAGACCTTCTGCTGCTGAAAACCGCACCGAAGACCGGCGCAGCCATGCTCACCGGCGTCTGCACCGACGCCGAGCTGCGGGAGCTGCTGGGCAGATTTTCCGCCGGGGAGCTGCTGCGGCATACCCGTCTGCTTCAGGACACCGCCTCCGGCTTCAATAAGAGCGCCAACCGGCGAATTGACGTGGAGCTCTGCCTGCTGCAAATGTGTGAGCCTGCCCTGGACCAGGATATGCAGGCGATGAACGCCAGGCTTTCCCGTTTGGAAGCTATGGTGGAATCCGGCGTGGTTCCTGCTCCCCGGCCTGCGGAAGTCCTGCCGTCGGAGCAGGAGAAACAGCCCCAGGCGGAAGAAATCCCGGCAGAGTCCCAGCCGGAGCGGGAGCCGGAAGAGGTGCTTCCCGTCTCCTTTTGGGCGGACCTGGTGGATGCGGTGCGGAAGTGGAGACCCTCCCTGGGGGGCTATTTCAACACCAACGACGCAAATCTTCTGATTCCGGCGCTTCGGGGAGATCTGCTGGAGCTCACCGCCGCTACGGATCTGGTGAAAAACATTGTGGACAAGGACGAGGTTCGGGAATTCGTTGCCCAGCGAGCCGGAGCCCTGCTTCACAGGCCCGTCCGGGTGCGGATCGTGGGACGCGGCCTCCGCCGGGGCGCGGACGATCCCATGCGCCGTCTTGTGGAAATGAGCAAGGCCCATCCGGATGTGTTTCATGTAACGGATTAGGCAAGAGGCAATCGGAGATAAACGAAATATAATAACATTCAGGAGGATATTAAAATGGCAAAAGGCGGATTTCGCGGCGGCCCTATGGGCGGCGGCATCAATGCGAACATGATCAAGCAGGCCCAGAAAATGCAGCAGGATATGCTGAAAATGCAGGAGGAGATGGAGAACAAGACCTATGAAGCCACCGTGGGCGGCGGCATGGTCAAGGCTGTGGTCAACGGCAAGCATACCGTCCTCTCTGTGGAGATTAACCCTGAGGCCGTTGACCCCGAGGATGTTGAAATGCTCCAGGACATGGTTGTGGCTGCCGTCAATGAGGCGATGCGTTCGGCGGAGGCGGAGGCCAACGCGGGCATGAGCAAGCTCACCGGTTCCCTGAACCTGGGCAGTCTGGGCGGACTGTTCTGATGCAGCGGTATTTTCCAGCCGCCCTGGAGCGGCTGACGGAGGCCTTTGCCAGGCTTCCCGGTATCGGGGGAAAGACCGCCCAGCGGCTGGCCTTTCATGTGCTGAGCCTTCCGGATGAGGAGGCTGCGGACTTTGCCCGGGCCATTGTGGAGGCCAAGCAGACGGTTCACACCTGTCCGATTTGCCAGAATCTCACCGACGGGGAACGCTGCGCCATCTGCTCCGACGAGCGCCGGGACCCCGGCGTCATCTGCGTGGTGGCGGAACCCCGGGATGTGATCGCCATGGAGCGGGCCCGGGAGTATGAGGGGGTCTATCATGTTCTCCACGGGGTCATTTCGCCCCTGAATCATGTTGGTCCCGACGATATTCGCATCCGGGAGCTGCTGGCCCGGGTGGCCCAGGGGGGAGTTCGGGAGGTCATTATGGCCACCAACCCCGACACCGAGGGGGAAGCCACGGCTATGTACCTGTCCCGGCTTCTTCGGCCCATGGAGGTCAAGGTCACCCGGCTTGCCTACGGCATCCCCGTTGGAAGTCAACTGGAATACGCCGACGAGGTTACCCTGCTCCGGGCCCTGGAGGGCCGCAGAGAAATCTGAATATGGGATCAAAGCCCCGCGGAATTTTCCGCGGGGCTTTGTGTAGAATTTGTGAAGGTGTTAAGAATTGATTGCGTAAAGGTTGATTTTTTTCACAAAAAATGTTTAAATAATGGACGCGATTGCGCAAAAACCGAAAAGGAGCAAAACCAATGCGAACTGCAAGCACACTACGAAAGCTCTTATCCCTTTTGCTGGTCCTGACTATTCTTGGTTCACTGCTTGTTCCCGCGGTCTCCGCAGACCCCGGTACGGAACAGGAAAGAATCGAAGAAGGTCAGGACTATTTTTCTGCCGATTCCCGGGATGAATCAGAAGATCGGCAGGAAGACAAGACCTATGCGCCGGACGACGTGGTTCGCGTCTCCATCTTTCTGGAGGACGCCGCACCCATTGACGCCGGATTCTCCATGGATTATGCGGCGAAGAACCCTGCGTTGGTTTCCTACCGGAATCAGCTCAGGGCAAAGCAGGATGCTGTTCGGTCTCGGATCGAGTCGGCCGTCGGCGGAAAGCTGGACGTCCGGATGAATCTGACCCTGCTGGTGAACGCCATCTCCGCCAACGTCCGTTACGGCGATATTGAGACCATCAAGGGGATTCCCGGTGTTGCGGACGTGGGCATAGAGCTTCAGTATGAGACCCCGGAGCCCGTGGAGGAGGAGCCCGCTCAGCCCAACACGGCCAATACGTCCACCTATATGGTCGGGGCCTCAGAGGTCTGGGCCGAGGGCTATACCGGCGCCGGTGCCCGCATTGCCATCATCGATACCGGCTTGGACACCACCCACCAGTCCTTTGCGGCGGACGCCTTTGAATACGCGATTCAGCAGACCGGAAAAGAAGTTTCCCTTTTCACCCAGGCGGATTTCAATGCCATCAAGAGCCAGTTGAACGCAAATAATCCCGTCTATACCTCCAGTAAGATTCCCTACGGCTTTAACTATGCCGATAACAATACCAACATCAACCATCTGAACGACGTTCAGGGCGAGCACGGTTCCCATGTAGCCGGTATCGCCGCGGCAAACCGGTTTATCCGGGATGGAAGCAGCTATGTGGATGCCGCTTCCGCTGTTGGCGCGGTGGGCATGGCCCCGGACGCCCAGCTCTTTATCATGAAGGTCTTTGGCAACATGGGCCCCTATGAGTCCACCTACATCGGCGCCATTGAGGACGCCATTACCCTGGACTGCGACGTGGTGAACCTGTCTCTGGGTTCCTCCAATCCCGGATTCAGCTACTCCGCATACTATCAAAACACCTGGAGCAAGCTGGCCAATATCAACGCCAATACCAAGCTGGTGGTATCCATTTCCTCCGGCAACAGCTATTCCTTTGCCGATTTCCTGAAGGATGAAAATGGCGACCGCTACGACCTTTACATCGACGATGTACATATGCACTCCGGCGGCGATCCCGGATCCTACGTCAACAGCCTCTGCGTGGCCTCCGCGAGCAACCTGTTTATGCGGGGCGAAACCCTGACCTTCAACGGCAGCCAGGAGGTCTTCTATAACGAAACCGACAACAACGGCGGCAAGATGGTCGACGTGGCCGGAAACTACAGCTATGTCTACATCGACGCGGTGGGCAGCGCCGAGGATTACAGCGCCGTCAATGCCCAGGAGTCCCTGCAAGGCAAGATCGTCATGGTCAACCGCGGTGAGATCAGCTTTGTGGACAAGGGCAACAACGCCATTTCCTACGCCCCCAAGGGCCTGATTGTGGCCAACAACGTGGCCGGCTCCGGCGTCAATATGTCCCTGAGCGGCTACAACGGCAGCTTCCCCATGGTCTCCATTACCCTGGGCGACGCACAAACCATCCGGGAGAACTCCACTGTTCATACCGCCGGATCCATTACCTACTACACCGGTACTGTGCAGGTGAACGCGGAGGAGATTACCGCCCAGGTCTCCACCAACCCGGAGATGTCCGCGTTCTCCTCCTGGGGTATTCCCGGCTCCCTGACAATGAAGCCGGAGATTACCGCTCCCGGCGGGAATATCTACTCTGTCTACGGCACCAACAAGGGAGAAGACGACAACATCACCGGCGGGCCGGACCAGTATGAGCTTATGTCCGGCACCTCCATGGCTGCTCCCCACATCGCAGGTCTTACCGGTACCCTGGGGCAGTATCTGCGGGAGAACAACATCGCCGTCAGCGGCAGGACCACGCGCCAGATCGTTCAGAGCCTGCTGATGTCCACCGCCGTTCCCATGCACATCGGCTCCGCCGACGGTCCCTATTATCCCATTCTTCATCAGGGCGCCGGTCTTGCCAACGTCCGCCAAGCCGTCCATGCTTCTTCCATCCTTTTTATGAACGCGGACGCCACCAGGTCCTGGGCAGACGGCAAGGTCAAGGCAGAGCTGGGAGATAAGCCCTCCCGTTCCGGCGCTTACACCTGGTCCTTTGACATCTGCAACACCGCCGATCAGGCCCAGACCTACGCCCTTTCCACGGATCTTTTCACCCAGGCCCGCTATGAGGGAGAGGACGGCTACGCCCACATGTCTTCCTCCACCACGGCCCTGAACTGGCCTGTGAGCTATTCCACCGGCGATTCTGTCACTGTGCCCGCAGGCGGTAGCAAGACCGTTACCGTGACGATTTCCATCCCAGCCGATATGAGCGATTTTGACGCGCTCTATCCCTCCGGCGCCTATGTGGAAGGCTTCACCTACGTGGAGAGCCAGACTACCACGACGGACGGGGCGCAGCTCGACGTCCGCCACTCCATCCCCATCCTGGGCTTCTACGGTTCCTGGACGGACCCCAGTATGTTTGATAATATGTCCTATGTGGACAAGTATGTCTACGGTGAAACCCGGAACGCCTACAGCGGCAGCGCGGACACCAACTACATCACCTATACCCGCGGCAGCTCCAGCGCCGCCAAGTATATCACCGGCAATCCCTATCTCACGGAGACTCCTTTCCCCGCGGACCGTCTGGCCATGCGCCCCACGGACACGGTCAAGCTGATCCGCTACACCCTGATTCGTTCTGCCGGGACCACCGGCATCGGCGTCAGCAAGATTGACGAAGAAGGCCTTGTGAATCAGGTTCTCTACGCCGCGGTGGACGACACCAACACCGTTGGTATGTATTACTCCACCAGCTCCGCATCCTGGCAGAATACCTATGCCATGACCACAGCGCCCCAGAAGACCTTTGCCTCCTACGGTGCGGTTTCCGGCGACCGAATCCGCTTCGGCTACTACGCGATTCCCGAGTATAACGCCATGCAGGTGAACGAGGACCTGAGCTCCGTTACCGCCGGCGTTCTGTCCAACGAGGGATTTAGAAAAGTTCTGCTGAAAAACGTCCTGGGCAAGGGCGTCATGATCGGCTATGATTTCTACATGGACGACACCGCCCCTGTCATCCTTTCCGCAGTCAGGAACGAAAGCAGCGTCATTGTGACAGCCCGGGATGATAACTGGATTGCGAAGCTCGCGCTTCTGAACGGCAGTAAAATCCTGGAGGAGCTGATTCCCGAGCAGACCGTTCGCGGCCAGGCCGTGACCTACAGCTTTGACATTTCCGGTGTCAGCGACCCCTCCAACCTGAAGGTTTTTGTGGGTGACTACGCTGCCAACGAGACCACCCGAGTTCCCGAGGAATTGCTTTACGCCATTACCGCTTCCTCCAATAATACCGCCTGGGGCACCGTTTCTGTGATGGGCAACACGATCCTTTGCACGCCCGCAGAGGGCTATTACGTGCAGGAGGCCCAGGTGAGCATCGGCTCGGCCAATCCTGTAATCAGCGGCAATACCATCACCGTGAATCCCACCGCTGACTGCGCCATCCTGGTGGTCTTCGCCCCCAAGCCCGTGATCACTGTGCGGTATCTGGCCAACGGCGAGGATGAGGGGACTGCCTCCGGCTACATCTACGATACCGTCAAGCTCCCCGAAACCATACAGAACACGAATGTGATGGAGGACTACAGCTTCATTGGCTGGATGGACGCCGTGCTGCTGGAGACCACTGAAGCGCCCGTCTACTATGCCCCCGGCGCCAGCTACACCCTGACCCAGGACACCACGCTCTACGCCCTGTTTAAGCGGGTGGAGGGCAATGACGGCGAGATCTTCCGGCTTGTGACCACACAGCCTGCCGATCTGGAGGGCCGCTATGTCTTCACCTCCGGCACCGGCTCGGACTGTTATATCCTCCCGGTCATTCCCGCCGGTGAGTTCTACAAGGACCATATGGGAGAGACCAGGCTCAGCGACACCGGCGCATCTGTTGCGAACGGAAGCGTGATGACCGAGGTTCCCGCGGCCTATATCTTCAACGTCGTCAACAGCGCGACAGCGGGCTATTACAGCATCAAGTCCGTAAGTCTGGACGGCGCCCGTCTGGCCGATCTGTCCGCCGGTTTTGGTTCCACGGACAACGAAACCAATAACTCCATCTGGACACTTACCCTTGCAAACGACTCTAAGTTTAACGTAGCAACCAAGGCATACAATACCTGGGCGATCTTCTTTAATTCCAACGTCAGTTACTTCGCTACGTCCAACAGCGATGAGAAGAAGGGAATCTACCTCTGGAAGGGCGAGCCCGCAGGCACTGCTTTCTTCACCACGAACCCCGTGGCGGAGAACCACACCCACGAGCTGGAGCACCATGCCGCCGCCGCGCCCACCTGCGCCGAGGACGGCAACAGCGAGTACTGGCGCTGCGCGATCTGCGGCAAGTACTTCTCCGACGCTTTGGGCGAAAAGCTGATCAGCTTTGCGGATACGGTACTGCCCGCCACCGGGCTTCACAGCTACGAGGGTGCTCCCTGCGTGACGAACAGCGACGGCACCCATAACCGTGCCTGTACGGTCTGCGGCCAGGTGGAGACCGTAAGCTGCACTTATGAAGACGTGGTGACACCTCCCACCCAGACGACCCAGGGCTACACCACCCATACCTGCGTCCATTGCGGTTACAGTTTCAAGGACAGCTACGTTCCCGCACTGGGAAGTGATTTTACCGTGACCTTCTCTGTGCTCGGCAATACGGAGCTGATTGCGCCCGCAGTCTGCAACAGCGCTGTCGGGATTACCCTTCCTACTGTGCAGGCCCCCGCGGGCTGGAAATTCCTGGGCTGGGTGATTTCCATCTATGACAACGTGACGGAGAAGCCCACGCAAATTCTCACCGGTCAGTACATCGCGCCAGAAGACGTCACCCTTTACGCACTGTTCTCCTATGTGGAGGGCGGCGACGGAACCGTCGGCTTCCAGCTTCTCACCGAGGCGCCTTCCGACTGGGAGGGACGCTACGTGGTGACTTACATGAAGTCCGCGTCCTCCAACGTTTTCACCGTTCTCACCGGTGTAAACGACAGCGTAAGTTATGAGGGCGGCTCTACTCTTAACGGCGCCACAAAGTTTGCCGAAACCGGGATTGAGCTGGCTGACGACATGATGTACGGCGTTTCGGACCTCTACATCTTCGCCGCGGAGCCCTCCGAAAGCAGCTGGCTCCTGAAAAACGTGGAGAAGCAGACCTACCTGGTTTCCCAGAGCTACACGCTTTACGGGAAATCGAGCTCCGCCAGCGGCGCCCTTTGGACCCTGGACGTTACGAGCACCGGCTCCGGTGTGGTGCATAATTTGTCCGGCGGCTCCTGGCCCAGACTCGGCTTTAACAGCAACGGTCGTTTCCGTCTTTGCAATACCACGGACGCCAGCCTGTCCAATATCTTCCTCTGGCGGGAGACGGAAGCCGGAACCCGCTATTACACCACGATTGACGGGGAAAATCCCCACACCCATACGGTGCAGTATCATGCGGAAGAGCCCGCCTCCTGCACGGAAAACGGCGTCAAGGCCTACTATTACTGCTCTGATCCCGCCTGCCCCCTGGCCGGGAAAAAGTTTGAGGACGAAGCGCTGACCCTGGAGATTACCAACACGGTTATCGCCGCCCTGGGTCACGACTTCGGCGACTGGACCCAGACGACCGCGCCCACCTGCACGGCTGCCGGCGAGGAGACCAGAGCCTGCTCCCGCTGCGACGCCGTGGAGACCAGAAGCGTGCCCGCCCTGGGTCACGATTGGGGCAATCCCAGCTATGTCTGGAGCGAGGATAACAGCGAAGTGACCGCTTCCAGATATTGCCTGCGTGACGCAAGCCACACGGAGACCGAAACGGTTCCGACAAGCTTCGTTGTGACTGTGGAACCCACCCTGGAGCAGGAGGGCGAGATCGTCTATACCGCTGTCTTCCAGAACGCCGCCTTTGCCACTCAGACCAAGACCGTGGTACTGCCCCGGCTGGATGAGCCCACGCTGCCCTGCGATGGCGGCAATGACTGCCCCGGCAAAATCTTTGAGGATATGCCGGCCAAAGGACACTGGGCCCATGATCCCATTGACTGGGCTCTGGTTAATCATATCACCGCCGGGACCTCTGAGACTACCTTCAGTCCGAAGAACGTCTGCTCCAGAGCTCAGGTTGTGACCTTCCTTTGGCGGGCCGCCGGAAGCCCCGAGCCGGAAAGCACGGAGAATCATTTTACGGACGTTCCCGCTGGCAGCTACTACGAAAAGGCTGTACTTTGGGCGGTGGAAAATCAGATCACCGCGGGAACCAGTCCGGACAAGTTCAGTCCCAAAGCCACCTGCTCCAGAGCGCAGATTGCAGTCTTCCTCTGGCGGTATGCAGGGAGCCCCGAGCCTGCCGATACGCTTAATCCCTTCCGGGATGTTGCTGAAGATGCCTACTATGCGCCTGCTGTGCTGTGGGCGCTGGAGAACGGCGTCACCGCCGGTACTTCCGAGACTACATTCAGCCCCGATGCGGTTTGCTCCAGGGCCCAGGTTGTAACCTTCCTCTATCGATATTTGGTAAAATAATCTAAGTAAAAAGGGCTGCCTCTATTATTGAGGCAGTCCATTTTTTATTCGATCTGATATTTTTCGAAAAATGCCCGCGGCATCCAGACGATTCTGAGCCAGCACTTCCTCCCTTGTGCCAAAGCCGCTGGCGAAAGCGTCCTCCAGGCCGATTTTCGTCAGTCGGACGGGCAGTCCCCGGGATACGCAGAGGTCGGCAATGGCGGTGCCGATGCCTCCCAGAATATTGTGCTCCTCTACGGAGAAGAAGAGGCCGGGCCTTTCGCACTCCCGGAGAATCCCGTCGGAATCCAACGGCTTCATGGTATGCACATTGATTACCCGAGCGGAAATCCCTTCCTGTTCCAGCAGGCAGGCGGCCTTCATCACTTCGGAGAGTATGCTTCCGGCGGTGAAAACGGTCAGATCGTTTCCTTCCCGCATCGGCACGATTTTTCCAGGTGTAAAGGTGTACGTCTCATCAAAGAACTCTTCCTCGCCGCTCATGCCCATCCGGATATAGACGGGGCCCTGTATCTCATAGGCGGCCCGTACCGCTCCGGTCAGTTCCCGGGGTGTGGCTGGCGTGATTACCGTCAGGTTTGGCAGGGCACGGAGCGGGGCCAGGTCCTCTGTGGTATGGTGGGTGGCCCCCAGTGTGGACCAGGCCAGGCCGGTCCCCATGCCGATCAGCTTGACGTTTCTGTTTTGCAGGCAGATATCGTCCCGGAGGAATTCATAGGATCGGTAGACGATAAAGGCCCCGGTGGTGTAGACAAATGGAATCTTCCCGGCGGCAGCCATCCCCGCCGCGGCGGCCAGCTGATTGTTTTCGCTGATGCCGAAGTTGACTACCTGATCGGGAAACTCTCGGGCAATCAGCTCGTCATAGTCCGTGCCGCTGTCCGACAGGCAGGAGATTACATTCCGATCCTTTTTCAGAATCTCATACAGTGCCGTTACGTACGCTCTTTGCATATTCCACCTCCTCCTCTGAGATGCCCAGCTCCTGCATAAAGACCTTCAGCTCTTTTTTCTTGGGGAGCCGCCAGTGCCAGCCGGGATTGTTCTCCATGATGGACACGCCTTTGCCCTTCACGGTGCGCAGGAGGACGGCCCGGGGCTTGCCAGAGCAGTTCTCAGCGGTGAGACAGGCCTGAATTGCGTGAATGTTGTGGCCGTCCACTTCCATGGTCTCACAGCCGAAGACCTGAAAATAGGGCTCGTAGGACCGGACGCCGGCAATGGCGTCCACCCGGTTCATTTTTTGGAGTCCGTTGCAGTCCACCAGGACGGTCAGATTGTCAAGTCCCTGGCGGGAGGCGAACATCAGAGCCTCCCAGGTGGAGCCCTCCTGGCATTCGCCGTCCCCCACGAGACAGTAGACCTTCTCCGACCTGCCGTCCAGCTTTTTTGCGAAAGCCGCACCCGCGGCAAAGCCGAGGCCGTGGCCAAGGGAGCCGGTGGAGCATTCTACTCCCGGAGTGTCGGGGAAGCAGGGCTCGCCTCCCAGGCTGCTGCCCGGCTTGGAGAAGCCCAGAAAAGTGTCTCTGTCAAAGAAGCCACGCCGATAAAGCTCGCAGTACAGGGCCAGGCTGCCGTGCCCCTTACTGAGAATAAACCAGTCCCGGCCCTCGTCCCGCGGATTCTTCGGATCTACCCGCAGAACCCCCTGCTCATAGAGCACATACATGGTCTCCACGATGGAAAAGGCGGAGGCAAGGTGCGCATTGTTGGCGCTGAGGGCGGCAAGAAAGATATCCTTCCGGATTACTTTTGTGATGTTTTCGTAGTCCATACGCTTCACCTTTTACCCGAACAGCGTCAATGTCTCGGAATCCAGGCCGGACCAGCCCAGATTCGAAAGGCTTGACAGATCGTTCATATCCGCTTCCGACAGAGAAAAATCCAATTCCAGGTTGGATCGCATCCGCTGGGGATTAGTGCTTTTCACAATGGGAATGACGCCCCGCTGCACGCACCATCGCAGAATGACCTGGGCGGGGGTCCTGCCGTACTGCTCCGCAAGGGAAATCAGCTCCTTCTTCCGCAGCAGCTTCCCCGACCGAAGAGGACTCCAGGCCTGGACAGCAATACCGTTTCGGCGGCAGTATTCAGTCAGATCAATCTGCGGCCAGCCCGGATGCAGCTCAATCTGATTTACCAGAGGGAAAACGGAGCAGTGGGGGAGAAGGGCCTCCAGCTGGGTTCGATTGAAATTGCTTAGGCCGATATTCCGAACTTTTCCGGTCTTCACAAGCGCTTCCATCCGGGCCCAAACGGATGCGTTAATCTCCGCCCAGTCCGGATGCAGGGCCTTGGAGGCGGGCCAGTGAATCAGATACAGGTCCAGGTAATCGCATTTCAGGTTTTGAATGGTCTTTTCGCAGGCCTCCTCCACCCGGTTTCTGTCGTCATTCCAAAGTTTTCCGGAGATCCAGAGGCCGGAGCGGTCTGCTTCAGCGATGGCGCTGCCGATTGCTTCCTCATTGCCGTAGGCGGAGGCGGTGTCGATCAGCCGATAGCCGGCTTGAAGGGCGTTTCGGACGATTTCGGCGGTATCGGGGGTGTTTTCCAGCTTCCAGGTTCCGAAGCCCACGGCGGGCAGCTCACTGCGCATTGGCTTGCTCCTCCACGATCTTGATGATGGCGTCTTTTGTTTCCAGCAATTCATGGTCCCAGCCCGGGAGGCGGTCGTTCAGAAAGGCGTAATTCGGGTCGTTCCTTCGGTTTGGGATATCGTATCGATTCTGGAGAAAAGCCGCCAGATACCGGGTGTATTTCTCCGCACCAAAAACCGTTACATGGTCTTCGTTGTAGAAATCCCAGGCATAGTTTAGACCGATTTCATCGGTGTACTCGTTGAAGTCCAAAAAGCCGTAACCCCGACCCTGTATGAGCGCCGATATGTAGTTGAAGACTTTTTTGTGAGATTCCTTTTCCGCGTAGGGGGAAACTACAAACAGGCAGTCAACTCCGGTGGAATCCAAATAGGAAAGCAGATCCTCCAGAATTGCCTCGGTGTCCCCGGAGACAGGGGTTTTCTCTGTGGTGGAAAAGTCGTACTGCTCGATAGGCGCCTGCTTCCGCACAAAATGGAAGCCGCTGTAAGGGTGCTGATAGCTTCCCAGCAGCATTTGAATATTCTCTTCCTTGAAATCCGGAATATTCTGGTGGTATTTCAAGATATCCAGATAGTAGGAGAGCTTCTTGTCATCAATCTGCGTGCCCACATTGTCACGAATAAACTGGATTTTGTTCATGGAAAGCCGCAGACCGTTCAAAGTATTTCGGTAGGGAACCTCTGCGGGAGGCTGAGCGTTCTCGCTGTCCTTGTCCCGGTATTGGAATGCCCGCGCATCCAGGATAATGAGCTGCGGGTGCTGGGTTTTGAGCACCTCCCGGATCAGGGTTTTATAGAGCTCCGGCTGGATGGTATTTGCCCCGTAGACGTAGGACGCGATGCCATATTCATCCCAGGCGGTCAGAGGCGCATAGTACACAAAGGCGGCGCTTCCGCCGATGTAGACCACATCCAGAGAATCCTCTTGTTCCCCGTAGAATCCGTTGATGATCTTGATGTCTGTGAAGATCGGCTTGGCGAGATAGGACAGACAGACAAAGACCAAAACGAACACAAGGGCAAAGACAATGATTCGCAGGAAAGGTTTGAATTTTTCCATTAGAATCCTCCGTAAATAAATTCTCCGGGATGGAAGCCGGGGCCGTAGACGCCGAAACAGATTATGGCAATTATCATGGCAAAGAGAACCAAATACCGGAACCATGCTGACTGCCGGTCAAACCGCTCTCCAACACAGACGCCCCGGTATTTCAGCCGGTCTACCGCCGTGACGCCCAGCAGGGAGGCCACCAGGCAAAAGAGCTTTATAAAGGCGTGCCTGCGGGTGAGCTTCACAAAGGCAAAAGCGCCGCAGAACTCCTTTATGGCGTCCATAGAGGGGAAAGAAAAGAGGTTTGAGAACACCTTGCCGCAGTCCCGAAGGGTTGGCGCCAGGGTAATAAGCCAGATGATGAGCATCAGCAGAATGGTTCTGACTGACTGGAACAGATGGAAGGAGAAGGTATCTGTTTTCAGCCTCAGCTTTTCCGAAGCCTTCTTGAAACAGTCGCTGCAGATTTCGCTGAGGGAAAAATAGACCCAGGGGAGCATTCCGGCGGCGACGAAATACTTGAGGGTTGCCCCATGCCAGAAGCCGATGATGGCCCACAGCACCCAGATTGCCAGGATCAGAGGCAGCTTTTTTCCCACTTTTTTCCCAAAACGTTTTTTGCCCCAGCTGCCCAGCTTCTGGAAGCGTGCGGATTTCAGCAGGGGATAGAGAATGTAATCCTTGCCCCAGAGGCCAAGGGTGATATGCCAGCGGCGCCAAAATTCCGAGAGGTTTCTGGAAAAAAAGGGGCTCTCAAAATTCTCGGGCAGCTTTACGCCATAAAGCCTGGACGCACCCAGCACAATATCCATGCAGCCGGAAAAGTCGCAGTAGATCTGCACGGCGTACATGGCGACCCCCAAAAAGAGCAGGGGACCGGAGAATTTCTCCGTGTCGGAGAATACCAACTGCACATGGGCGGCCAGGGTGTCGGCCAGGAATATTTTTTTCAGCAGTCCGAAGACAATCCGGTGAAAGCCCTGAAACACATTCTCCCAGCGGAGGGGCCGGGGCTCAAACAGTTCGGACTTCATCTCCGGATATCGGATGATGGGCCCGGATACCAGACAGGGATAATAGCAGGCAAAGAGCGCCAGCTTCAGGTAATTCTTCTCCGCCTGGGCGGTGGTGCGGTAGACGTCCACCAGATAGCCCCAGAGGGACAGAGTGTAGTAGGAAATGCCGATGGGAGCGATCAGGTCCACCGAGCCGATGTGCAGATTCAGGCGGAAGAGATTGCCGAAGGCGTTGAGAGTATTTGGAATGACGTTGATGTATTTCAGCAAAAACAGGACCCCAACAAGCAGTGCGATACTTGCGGTCACAACGATCCGCTTCTGCCGGTCCGTCCTGCACTTTTCTCCCATAAGCCTGGCGCCGAAGTAGGCGATAACTGTGCCGAACAGAAAATAATAAAAGACGCGCCAGCTGTTCAGCAGGAAAAACACCGCGCTGAAAACCAGCAGCGAAACCCATCGGACCTTCTTTGGGCAGAGATAGAACAGGATGGTCGAGGGAATCAGAAACACAAAGAAATTGATGGATGTAATGGTCATTCCGCCGCCTCTTTCGTCAAAAAGCCCACTCTCATTTTTGCTTTGCAAACCTTTTGCCCGTCGGTATCAAAGATTTCTGCCTGTAAAATCATGGTCTGGAACCGCTCGTCCATTTCCCGGACCGTTCCAACCACCTCCAGGGGACATTTGGAGAGAAAAACAGGCTTTCGAAACTCGGTCTCGATGCTGTGGATGATGCTGTATTTTCCGGGCAGATACATTCCCGCCAGGGTGGACAGGGCCGCGGCGGTCAGCTGGCCGTACACGACCTTCTCCGGGAATCCCGCGGCACGGGCGTAGTCCCGGTCACAGTGCAGGGGATTGCAGTCGCCGGAAAGGGCGCAGAAAGCCTCCAGCTTTCCCTCGTCCAGAGAAAACCGGAAGCGTTCGCTGTGACCGACCGAAAGGTCGGAAAACCGATAGGTATTCATTTGGCGCCAACCCGCTGAACGATGACATCTACCATTTCGCCCACGTTTTGAAAGCTGACAACCTCGTTCATATTAAACTTGATGCCGAACTTTGCCTCCACTGCCACTACCAGATTGATGTGCTCCAGGCTGTCCCAGTCCTCAATATCGTTGGCGGTGGTTTCCGAAGTCACATGAATGTCCTCATCGTCAAAAACGTCCTGGAATACTTCATCCAGAAGCGAATAGATTTTTTCCTTGGTCATTTGTCAGTCCTCCACGTTGATAAATCTGTTCTGTTTTTGATAGCTGTCAATGTCCAGCCTCCAGGCAGTGTTTCCGTTCTCGTCCTCCGAGATTTTCGTGAAGCCGTGGAGCTGATAGAAATCCCGCACCATGCCGTTTTTGGCGGTGGGATAATAGTAGCCGTACACCGTTTTGACGGAAGCGGCCCTGCATTTTGCAGCCAGAGCGTCCATCATAGCGAACTCCATGTCCCGCTTCAGGACCCGGCAGCTCATAATCCAAAGCACAATGTCCAGCTCGTCTCCCCGTTTGTGGCCGATGACCACGGAAACAACGCCGTTGTCGCCAAATTTGTCCGTCAGCTTTCCGTAGAGGGTAATGCAGTCCGGGTCAGCGGCGGCAGCTTCAATTTCCGCCTGGGTATAGCGCCTTGTGGTCAGGTTAAACTGATTGCTCTTGTTGGTCAGCTGGGCGATTCGCTGCATATACATGGGCACAAAGCCCTCGATTCTGGCGGTCATTTGCAGGGAACGCAGATATTCATCGTAATTGGTAAAGCTGTTCAGCAGATCGGCTCTTCTGGCGTTTTCCTGATAGAGCTGCTGTTTGTTCAAATCCTCCGTGGAAATGCCGACGCATTCAAAAAATCCGTTTCGGTCCAGAATCCGGATGTATTTCTCCGGCTCGGTTCCAAGCTCCGGCGCTGAAACCGACGGGAATGTCTGGCGAATGATCTCCCGTTCGGCGGGATTGTCGTCCACAAAGACGATGCTGTCTATCCCGATGTTCAGCGCCGCGGCAATTTCCGCGAGATTCTGTGACTTCGGCGCCCAGTTGGCTTTGATGATGATGAAATCATCCTGTTTCAGAACACCCTCTGGGTGCTCCAGCCCGGCCAAGGCGTTGCACATCTCATTTTTGCTGTCAATGTTCAGGAGAATCCCCAACGATTGCAGCTCTTTCAAGTAGGCCTGAAAGGCGGTAAAGGCCTCGCTTTCTGCGGTTTCCTGTCCGAGGGAGAGCTTTTCCACGCCGTCGTCTCCCACAATCCCGCCCCAAAGCGTGTTATCCAGATCCAGGGCAAAGGCTTTCTTGTTTTTTCCGTAGAGAGCCTTGATGATGTTGGCAACACTGTTGGCCAGACAGGGAATTGCCTGCACGGCCAAGGCATATTTGTACAGATACCAGGCGGACTCGTCGTGCCACCGATCCAGGCCGTACTGGGCAGAGAGATAGTTGAGATCGTGAACCAGGAATGCGCTGTGGGACTCCGCATATTCCGCGAATTTTAAATTGAGCCGTGTGAGAAAGTTTACACGCCCGTGGATGTCCGAAGCGTCCTTGCTGCCCAGCAGCCGATAGAAGGGGAAATCAAAATTGTTTTGAATGACTGTGCAGTGGTATTTCTGCTCCAGCGCTTCCCAAACAGAGCGGAAGCGGCCAAACTCCGTCTCCAGTTTTTCCTGTACAGCCTCGGAAGAATCAGACAAAGCGGGGAAATTGCGGACGTTCCGATATGTGGTGTGGATGAACACAAGGTCGGGCTTCAGCTCGTCCAGTTCCGGGTTTCCGAAAACGGCGTCCTCATAGAATCGGTTGTATTCCGATTCAAAAAAAGCGGGTTTAATCCCGTGATGCAGGAGAAACAGCTCCAAAATCTGCCTGATATCGCTTGTGGTGGAGCCGCCCAGAATTGCGATTTTGATTTCCAGAAACTGATCGGACGCGGCCAACAGCTCCCGTTTGAGCCGCTTTTTTTTACTCAGGAGATAGTCCGCATCAAAGGGATATTCAAATTGTTTCATATTGCCTCCAACACACCGGAGCGGGGAATCATGACGTCAAAATATAATACAAGGATTATTGGAAGAAATCAAGACGGAGTATTTCCGGAGTCGGCTTTCGCAAGCCGGACAGCTCTATGTGAATCCGGGCTGAGCGGGGAGAAGCTCCGCCAGCTCATAAAAGCTCCGTTCAGTGAGGCGAACCCGGTCCAGGGACTGCTCCGCGCTGCAAACAGCGTATTTATAGCCGTCTGAGTGGAACTTGCGAAAAGAATAGCTTCGGTCATCCACGGTCTGTCTGAGGGAGATTTTTTCTTCCTCGATTCGAATGCAAAAGGAGTTCAGGGGAAGCTGGAAGCCCAGGCCCGTTACCTTCAAGAAGCTCTCCTTCAAGGTCCAGTATTGATAGAATAAATCGGCCCGCAAGCTCGGGTCCTTACAGCGCAGCAGCGTCTTATACTCTTCCGGGTTGAAACAGCGCCGCGCCACCTGAATCTTTGCCTCCAAAACCCGCTCTACGTCGCAGCCTACCTCATGGTCAGAGAGTGCGCAGAGAACCTTGGAGCCGGAATGGGACAGATTAAAGAACAGGTCCTTGTGATCCGACAGGTAAGGCTTTCCATTCGTGCCCTCCGCAAAAAGAGGGGAGGATACGCCCAGTTCCGCCAGAGAAGCCTCCAGAAGGGCCCCTGCTCCCAAGGATTGCAGTCGTCCCTTCGCAAGACGAACTTGATCGACTTTCTCTCTGCGGGAGGCGGAGATGCTTCGGTACAGGCGATGATACAAAACCGGGTCTTCCAGTGCTTTTACATCCGCAAAAAACAGTTTAATTTCCATGGCAGTTATTGCACCACCTGATTCTTTCCGCTGCGCTTGCCCAAATAGAGCTTTTTGTCAGCAAGATTGATCCAGTCGGTAAGATCGGTCTCACCGTGATAGGGCGCAAGCCCCAAGGTGACAGTGAGCCGGACCTGCTTGTCGTCGCAGCGGAAAACGTGCTGCTCTATTTCGTGCCGCAGCTTGTCCAGCAGAGCATGGGGGAAAATATCGTCCTCCGCAATGCCCATCAGCAGGAACTCTTCTCCGCCCCAGCGGCAGATGGTTGTGTCCGCCGCGTTTTTTTGCATCAGGTCCGCAAGTGTGATGAGCACCTCGTCCCCGAAATTATGCCCGTAGGTGTCGTTAATCTGCTTAAAGTCGTCAATATCCAGCATGGCGAGCCAGCCGCCCGCCCGCATATATTCCCGCCCCGTGCGATTGACGACCAGGCGGTTTGGAAGCCCGGTGAGACTGTCTGTCCTGGCCTGGCGGGAGAGAAGCTGATCTGCGTGAAAGGAGATCATGGTAAAGGCGGAAAGGGCGGCGATGTTGATACAGAACGTGATGACGCCCCAGCCGATTTGCAGCCAGTCGGTCAGGCTTTGAGGAAGAACGTAGGCCGGCTTGATATGATTGCAGATCACAAAGCAGCCTGCGTAGCAAAGAACGCCCATCAGACAAAGAGGGACCGCACGGACGTAGGGCATCTTCAGGCTACGGCCCAGGAATTCCGCAAAAAAGGCCAGTACGCTCATTCCGATCAGCGTGATCTGAAAGCCGTTGTCCCAGCCGGTGAATACCGCCGCGAGCGACATATGTGCCAGGACCTCCACATATACGGCGTCGACAAAGAAGCGAAAATGCGCACGGTAAATGACAAAAATCATCCCGATATAGAACGCGACGCTGAACACGTTAAACCATGCCATGGGGGTTACGCCGCAGACCGAAAACATGATCAGCAGCAGGATATGAATCAACAGAAAAATGCCGTTGATTGTCCAGGACAGATACTTCTCCTGGCGAGTGTCCATCAGCTGATTCATAAGTCTGACTCCTTTTTATGGCGGGCAAAAAAATTCCTTTTCGAAAGATTTTGACGGCGTCTCAAGCCTGTTCAATTATAGCACGGATATTGTTGTTTTTCAAGAGAATATAAATACGGAATCGACTTGGAAAAAGGAAGTTATCGAAGAATGATTGGAGAAAACAGAAAATGATTTGATTTCATGCAATTATTACAGTCTTGTCATACAGAATTGGCAAAATGACCTGCTTTTTATAAAATGGAGCTTGAAGATACGGACGGTTTTCACAAATATTCCGCAAGATGATCTTCTTGGATTGACGAAACAGGGAAGATGTGGTAGAGTGATGGCGTCCGAAAGAGGCGTGATGAGATTGGACCCAGGGCGTTGCGGAATGTCAGATGTCCCGGTCTGTGACGAATGATTCTGAGAGGTACGCTATGGCTGCTTGCTTTGAATTCCACCATCCCGACATCTGGTTCAAGAGTCTCACTCCGCTTGTGGGGGCGGGCGTAGTGCCCGCACAATTCGAATATGGCTTACTGCCCGGTTTTAGCGATGCTCCATGCATCCGCGTAAACCGGGTTTTTCTGTTCTTTTGAGGCCTTTGGCTTTGACATAGAAGCCGCCTGATATTGTTATTTTGCGGTCAATGACCGCATTAAAGAAATGAAGGAGAACACAACCATGGAGAACAAGCTCGTGTACACCGGCAAGACCAAGAACGTCTATGCGCTTAAAAACGGCAACTATCTGCTGAAATTCAAGGATGACTGCACTGGCAAAGACGGCGTCTTCGATCCCGGGGAGAACTCTGTTGGCCTGACCATCGACGGTGTGGGTGATGTGAATCTGCGGATGTCCATCTACTTCTTTGAGAAGATCAACGCCGCCGGAATCCGGACCCATTACGTTTCCGCGAATCTGGCTGACACCACCATGGAAGTCCTGCCCGCGAAGGTCTTTGGCAAGGGACTGGAGGTCATTTGCCGCTACAAGGCCGTCGGCAGCTTCTTCCGCCGTTACGGTGAATATATTGCCGAAGGCGCGGATTTGCCTGCCTACGTGGAAACTACCTTCAAGAATGACGCCAAGGGCGATCCCCTGGTTACCAAGGATGGCCTTGTGGTTCTGGGCGTGATGACTGCCGAGCAATACGACGACATCAAAACCATGACGCAGAAAATCACGAAGATTGTGGCTGACGACATGGCGGCCAAGGGCATGGTGCTCTACGACATCAAGTTTGAGTTCGGCTACGACGCGGAAGGAAAGGTCATGCTCATCGACGAGATCGCGTCCGGCAATATGCGTGTCTACAAGGACGGGCAGTATATTGATCCCATGACGCTTTCCAAGCTCTTCTTCGCATAATCAGTACGAATTTCAGGAGGTCCTCTTATGGGAGGCTTTTTTGGCATTACATCCCGCAGCGACTGCATGGCCGACGTTTTTTTTGGCACGGACTACCATTCTCATCTGGGTACTCGCCGGGCGGGGATGGCAGCCTACGATCGAGAGATCGGCCTGCAAAGAAAGATTCATAACATTGAAAACGCTCCCTTTCGCACCCGGTTTGAGAACATTTTTGACGAGATGGTTGGCACTTCCGCCATCGGCTGCATCAGCGACGCAGAGCCCCAGCCCCTGCTGATTCGGTCCAATCATGGAACCTATGCTATCTGTATTATCGGCCGGGTGAACAACGCGGAGGAGCTCATTGCTCAGTATCTGGATTTTTCCGGCGGACATTTTGACGCCAAAACCGGCGGCGAGGTCAACGTGGTGGAGCTGATTGCGGCCCTGATCGACCAAAAGAGCAGCTTTGCCGAGGGAATCCGCTTTGCCCAGAAGTCCATTGTGGGAACCGCCTCCATTCTGATTTTAGTGGAGGACGGCACATTGATTGTCGCCCGGGATCGGTTCGGCCGGCTTCCGGTTACAATCGGCAGACGGGAGGACGGCTACGCCGTAAGCATGGAATCCTTTGCCTATGAAAAACTGGGCTTTTCCTTTGAGAAAGAGCTTGGCCCCGGGGAGATTGTTTCAATGACCCCGGAGGGGTTGACCCAGCTTTCACCTCCGGGCAAGGAGAAGCGAATTTGCTCCTTCCTTTGGAGCTACTACGGCTACCCTACCTCAACCTATGAGGGCGTCAATGTAGAGGCCATGCGTTACCGCAACGGGGCGATTTTGGCCCGGGCGGACCGGGAGCGGGAGCCCGTTAACATCGACTATGTGGGCGGCGTTCCGGATTCCGGCACCCCCCATGCCATTGGTTATGCCAACGAGAGCGGCAGACATTTTGCCAGAGCCTTTATCAAGTACACCCCCACCTGGGCCCGCAGCTTCATGCCCCCCACTCAGGTGGATCGGAATAAGATTGCCAAGATGAAGCAGATTCCGGTGAAGGACCTGATTGAGGACAAGGACCTGCTTTTTGTGGACGATTCCATTGTCCGTGGCACGCAGCTTCGGGAAACGGTGGAATTCCTCTATGAGAACGGAGCCCGTTCTGTCCATATGCGTTCCGCCTGTCCGCCGATCATGTTTGGCTGCAAGTACCTGAACTTTTCCCGGGCCAGTTCTGAAATGGAGCTGATTGCCCGCCGGGTTATTCTGGAGCTGGAAGGGGAGGAGGGCTTTCAGCATCTGGAGGAGTATGCCGACGGCAATTCCGATCGGGGCAAGCGCCTCCGTGCTTCCATCTGTGAACGTTTCCAATTTTCTTCACTGGAATTCCAGTCTCTTGAAGGCGTAATTGAGGCCATCGGCCTGCCTGAATGTGATTTGTGTACATACTGCTGGAATGGAAAGGAATAGACCATGAACGAGTTTTCCAAATCTGAGGCCTATGCAGCGGCCGGGGTGGATATCACTGCCGGCTATCGGGCCGTTGAGCTGATGAAGCGCCATATTGCCGCCACCATGACCTCCGGCGTCTGCTGTGACGTGGGGGGCTTCGGCGGCCTGTTTGAGCTGGACCTCACCGGTATGCAGCATCCCGTCCTGGTTTCCGGCACCGACGGCGTCGGCACCAAGCTGAAGCTCGCGTTCCTCCTGGACAAGCATGACACAGTGGGCATCGACTGTGTTGCCATGTGCGTCAACGACGTGATCTGCTGCGGTGCAAAGCCGCTCTTCTTCCTGGACTACATCGCCTGCGGCAAGAATGTCCCAGAGCGGATCGAGCAAATTGTCAAGGGTGTATGCGACGGCTGCGTTCAGGCGGGCAGCGCTTTGATCGGCGGCGAGACCGCGGAAATGCCGGGCTTTTACCCCGTGGATGAATACGACCTTGCGGGCTTCTCCGTGGGGGCAGTAGAGAAAACCAGGATTCTCAACAACGCGGAAATGAAACCCGGCGACGTGCTCATCGCCCTGCCCTCCAGCGGCGTCCATTCCAACGGTTTTTCTCTGGTCCGCAAGGTTTTCGACGTGGAGCACGCGGACCTGAAGGCTCCCGTGGCGGCCCTGGGCGGCCGTTCCCTGGGGGAAACGCTGCTGACTCCGACCAAAATCTACGTCAAGCCGGTTATGGCTGTGATGGATCGGGTTCGGGTCAAGGGCGTCAGCCATATCACCGGCGGCGGATTCTATGAAAACATACCTCGCATGATCCCTGATGGACTATGCGCCAGGATCAAAGAGCGCGACGTTCACGTTCTTCCCATCTTTGACCTGATTGCGGAAACTGGACGAGTTTCCCGGCGGGATATGTTCAATACCTTCAATATGGGTGTGGGTATGTGCCTGACGGTTTCTCCCGCAGATGCCCAGACGGCACTTTCAATTCTGCATGACCAGGGCGAGGACGCCTACCTGCTGGGGGAGATTGTCTCCGGAGACCGGAGGTTTGAGCTATGCTGAACCGCCCCAAGGCGCTTCGGGTCGCGGTGCTGGTTTCCGGCGGCGGCACCAATCTTCAGGCCATCCTGGACGCCCGCGGAACCGTGATTCAAAACGCGGAGATTGTCCTGGTTGTGTCCAGTCAGCCGGAAGCCTACGCACTGGAACGGGCGCGGCTTGCGAATATCCCGGCCGTTACAATTTCCAAAAAGGAACTGGGCAGCCAAGAGGCCTTTGAGTCTGCGCTGACCCAGGCGCTTTCCGAATATCGGGTAGACCTGATTGTTCTGGCGGGGTTTCTGACGATTCTCTCCCCGGCGTTCACCCGGCGCTTTGACAGAAGAATTATCAACGTCCATCCTTCCCTGATTCCATCCTTTTGCGGCAAGGGCTTCTATGGCCTGCGGGTCCATGAGGCAGCCCTGGAGCGGGGGGTCAAGGTCACCGGCGCCACGGTTCACTATGTCAACGAGATTCCGGACGGGGGAGAAATAATCCTTCAAAAGGCCGTCCCCATCCTGCCGGGCGACGACCCCAAAACCCTTCAGCGCCGGGTGATGGAGCAGGCTGAATGGGTCCTGCTTCCCCAGGCACTCCAGCAGATTGCCGAAACTCACATGGAAATAAATCATAAATAAATCAAGGAGCAGCGTATGAATATCTACGAAAAGAAACCGATTTCCGCGTTGATTCAGGGGAATTCCTACGTGGGCCGCGGCATCGTCATGGGTATGTCCGAGGACGGGACCAAGGCTGTTTCCGCTTATTTTATCATGGGCCGCAGCGCCAACTCCCGGAACCGGGTTTTCACCGTCAAAAACGGCACGGTTTTCACCGAGCCCTTTGACGCTGCCAAGGTGGAAGACCCCAGCCTGATTATTTACGCCGCCGTCCGCCGGTACGGGGATCGTCTGATTGTTACCAACGGCAATCAGACGGACACGATCTATGAGGGACTTGCTGCCGGAAAGACCTTTTCTGAGGCGTTGGAATCCCGTTGCTTTGAGCCGGACGAGCCGAATTTTACGCCCAGAATCAGCGGTATGATGACCCTGGACGCGGAACGCTTCCGCTATGAGATGAGCATACTCAAAAGCATCGACGCGGCCGGCAGCAACTGCGCCCGTTACAGCTTCTCCTATCCCGCCAAGCCCGGCCTCGGTCATTTTCTCCACACCTATGTGTGCGACGGAACGCCCATCCCCACCTTCCAGGGAGAGCCGGAACGGGTCTTGCTGGGAAACGACATTGACGCCTTTACCCGGGAGCTTTGGGAGAATCTGGACGAAGACAACAAAATCTCCCTCTACGTCCGTTTTACTGACCTGAATACGAAGGAAATCACTGAGAGACTGATCAACAAGAACAAGTGAGGGTTTTCTTAATGAAAGAATTTGAACTGAAATACGGCTGCAATCCCAATCAGAAGCCCGCCAGAATCTACATGGAAGAGGGGACAGAGCTTCCGGTGGAGATTCTCAACGGACGTCCCGGCTATATCAACTTCATGGACGCTTTGAACGCCTGGCAGCTGGTCAAGGAGCTGAAGGAGGCTTTGGGGATTCCTGCCGCAGCTTCCTTCAAGCACGTCAGCCCCACCTCCGCCGCGGTGGGTCTTCCGCTGAATGAGCGGTTGAAAAAAGCCTGCTTTGTGGACGACGTTCCCGATCTTGACCGGCATCCGCTGGCCTGCGCCTATGCAAGGGCCCGGGGAACGGATCGGATGTGCTCCTTCGGCGACTGGGTTGCTCTTTCCGACGAGTGTGATGCTTTGACTGCCTCTCTCATCAAGCGGGAGGTCTCCGACGGCGTCATTGCCCCGGGCTACACCCCAGAGGCTCTGGAAATCCTGAAAACCAAGCGCAAGGGCGGCTATAACGTGGTCAAAATTGACCCCAACTACGTTCCTGTCGTTCAGGAGAAGAAGCAGGTTTTCGGCGTGACCTTTGAGCAGGGCAGAAACAACATCAAGATCGACCGGGCGTTGCTGGAAAACCTGGTGACGGAGAACAAGAATCTTCCTGAAAGCGCAGCCCGGGACCTGATCGTTTCCCTCATTACACTGAAATACACCCAGTCCAACTCCGTCTGCTTTGCGGTGGACGGGCAGGCGATCGGCGTGGGCGCGGGCCAGCAATCCCGTATCCACTGCACCCGTTTGGCCGGTTCCAAGGCGGATACCTGGTTTCTGCGTCAATCCGACAAGGTTCTGAACCTGCCTTTCCGTTCTGACCTGGGCCGCCCCGACCGGGACAACGTCATCGACGGCTACATCAACCAAAATGAAGAGGATGTGTGTTCCGACGGCGTATGGCAGCGCTACTTCACCCGCCGGCCTGAGCCCTTTACTAAGGCGGAACAACGGGCCTGGCTGGACAAGGTACAGGATGTGGCCCTCGGCTCCGACGCATTTTTCCCCTTCTTTGACAACATTGAGCGGGCCTTCCGTTCCGGCGTCCGGTACATTGCCGAGCCCGGCGGCTCCATTCGGGACGATGCGGTGATTGACTGCTGCAACCGGCACGATATGGTGATGGCCTTTACCGGAATGCGGTTGTTCCACCACTGATAACAGTTAAGAATTGAGAGTTAAGAGTTGAAAATGAAAGGGTTTTCAAATTGCCATTTGAAAACGTTTGATAAAGGACGGGGGAGAATTTGCTTGTAGGGGGCGGCGCCCTCGACGCCCCGAACGTACGGAATTATGAATGATAAATGGTGATGTGCGTCACATTTCATTCTGTTTTGCAGATGGCAATCCGCAAGATACCGACAATTCTCAATTCTCTCTTCTTAATTCACAAATGAAAAATGGTGATACTATGAAAGTTCTTGTCATCGGCGGCGGCGGGCGCGAGCACGCCATTGTGAAAAAACTGAAGGAAAACAAATCCATTGCGGAGCTCTACTGTCTTCCCGGCAACGGCGGGATTGCAAGGGATGCGCTGTGCGTCCCGATTTCCGCCACGGATCTGGACGGGATTGTTTCCTTTGCCATGGAGCATCGGATTGATTTTGCGGTCGTTGCCCCGGATGATCCGCTGGCCCTTGGTGCGGTGGACCGTCTGGAGGCCATTGGTGTGGACTGCTTCGGTCCAAGAAAGAATGCGGCGATCATTGAGTCCAGCAAGGTATTTGCCAAAGACCTGATGAAGCGCTATGGTATCCCGACCGCACGGTACGAGGTTTTTGAGAGCAAGGAGCCCGCGCTTTGTTATCTGCGCTCCGCCCCCATGCCTGCTGTGATTAAGGCCGACGGTCTGGCTCTGGGCAAGGGCGTAATCATCGCAAAAACGCAGCAGGAGGCAGAGGACGCCGTCAACACGATGATGACCGAAAAGCGCTTTGGAAAAAGCGGAGAACGGATTGTCATTGAGGAATATCTGGAAGGACCGGAGGTTTCTGTTCTGACCTTTACCGACGGAAAGACCGTTGTTCCTATGGTTTCCTCCATGGATCACAAGCGAGCGGGAGAAGGGGATACCGGTCCCAATACCGGCGGCATGGGCGCTGTTGCACCCAATCCATACTATAACCCGGCAGTGGCGAAGCGCTGCATGGAAACAATCTTCCTTCCGACAATCCGTGCCATGGAGCAGGAGGGCAGACCTTTCAAGGGCTGTCTCTATTTCGGCCTTATGCTGACCAAGGACGGCCCCAAGGTCATTGAGTACAACTGCCGCTTCGGCGATCCGGAGACCCAGGTGGTTTTGCCTCTTCTGAAAAGCGACCTGTTTACAATTATGAGGGCTGTTTCGGAAGAACGGCTGGCGGATTGTCCGGTTGTTTTCTCCCAGGATTCCGCCGTCTGCGTCATTATGGCCTCCAAGGGCTATCCGGGCGCCTATGAAAAAGGCTATCCCATTTCTATTCCTGCTGACTTGAGCGCGGAGGTCTTTATCGCGGGCGCAAAGGAAAAGGACGGCAGCCTTGTTACTGCCGGCGGTCGGGTTTTGGGTGTGACAGCCCTGGAGAAGAGCCTTCCCGAGGCCCTGGAACGGGCCTATGACGCAGTGAAGCAGCTGCGGTTTGAAAACGCTTATTATCGCCGGGACATCGGTGCACTGGCGCTTGCGGCCAAGGAGGACTGAAATGGTTTATCGAGTATTTGTAGAAAAGAAAGAGGCCTTTGCTCAGGAAGCGGAAGCTCTGTGTCGGGAGCTGACGGAGTTTCTTGAGGTCCGAAGCCTTGTACGTCTGCGGATTTTAAACCGTTATGACGCCGAGGAAATCAGCTTGGAGCGATTCCGTGCCGCCATTCCCACGGTTTTTTCGGAGCCTCAGGTGGACACTGCCGCGGAGTCGGTTGACCTCCGGGACGCGGACGCCGTCTTTGCCGTGGAGTTCCTTCCGGGCCAGTTTGACCAGAGAGCAGACTCTGCCGCGCAGTGCGTTCAGCTGATGTTCCAGTCTGAACGGCCCTTGATTCGCTCAGCGAAGGTCTATGCGCTTTATGGGACGCTCTCGGAAGAGGACGTCTCAAAAGTAAAACGCTATGTGATCAACCCGGTGGAGGCCCGGGAAGCCTCGTTGGCGCTGCCGGATACGCTGCGGACAAACTACGACATTCCCTCCACGGTGAAAACGATCGAGGGCTTCCGGAACTGCTCTGAGGAAGAGCTGTCGGATATGCTTCGGACCTATGGGCTTGCCATGGATAAGGACGATCTTGCTTTCTGCCAGCGTTATTTCCGGGAGGAAGACCGGGACCCGACTGTAACAGAGCTCCGGATGATTGATACCTATTGGTCCGATCATTGCCGTCATACCACCTTCCACACAGTCATCGATCAGGTCAGCTTCGAGGATCCGGAGCTGCAGAATACCTACGAGGACTACCTCTATCTTCGGGAACGACTTGGCCGGACCAAATCTCCCTGTCTGATGGACCTTGCCACCATTGCCGCCCGATATCTGAAACAGACCGGACGTCTGGACAAGCTGGACGAGTCCGAGGAGATCAATGCCTGCACGGTGAAGATGGATGTGGAGGTGGATGGGAAGCGGGAGCCCTGGCTGCTGCTGTTTAAGAATGAAACCCACAACCATCCAACGGAGATCGAGCCCTTCGGCGGTGCCGCTACCTGCATCGGCGGCGCCATTCGCGATCCTCTTTCGGGGCGGGCATACGTCTATGGCGCGATGCGCCTAACCGGTGCGGCGGACCCAAGAGCGGCTGTGTCTGAAACGATCCCGGGCAAGCTGCCCCAGCGGAAGCTGGTGACCACTGCGGCGGCGGGCTATTCCTCCTACGGCAACCAGATCGGACTTGCCACAGGCCTGGTGGAGGAGATTTACCATCCCGGCTACGCGGCCAAACGTATGGAGATCGGCGCTGTTATTGCGGCAGCGCCCCAGGCCAACGTCCGGCGGGAGCGTCCGGCCCCCGGCGACGTGGTGATTTTGATTGGCGGCAGCACGGGACGGGACGGCATCGGCGGCGCCACCGGGTCATCCAAAGCCCATACAGCCCATTCCGTTGAGACCTGCGGGGCTGAGGTTCAGAAGGGGAATGCTCCCGAGGAGCGTAAGCTCCAGCGGCTGTTCCGCAACCCTGAGGCGGCGCGGCTCATTAAACGCTGCAACGATTTTGGCGCGGGCGGCGTCAGTGTTGCCATCGGCGAGTTGGCGGAGGGCCTTCGGATTGATTTGAATGCTGTTCCCCGCAAGTATGAGGGTCTGGACGGCACCGAGCTTGCAATTTCCGAGTCACAGGAGCGTATGGCTGTCGTGGTGGCGTCGGAAGATGCAAACCGTTTTCTGACCCTTGCCCAGGCGGAAAACCTCCAGGCCTGCGTGGTTGCTGCAGTTACCGAAACGCCGCGCCTTGTGATGGACTGGAATGGGAAGCAGATCGTGGATATTTCCAGAGCTTTCCTTGACTCCAACGGCGCGGAAAAGCATATTACCATTGAAACCGTAAGCCCGGAATTGAAGCCCGATATCCCCGTAATCGACTTCCGAAGCGCCTGCGAGGCGGTGGCTGACGATCTGAACCTTTGTTCTCATCGCGGACTCTCCGAGCGGTTTGACGCCTCCATTGGCGCCGGTACAGTGCTGATGCCCTTTGGCGGCAGACGTCAGCTTACGCCCATCCAGGCCATGGTTCATAAGATTTCCCTGGAGAGCGGCAGCACGGACGATTGCTCCCTGATGGCCTGGGGCTTCAATCCGCAAATCTCGGAGCAAAGTCCCTACCACGGCGCATATCTGGCGGTGGTGGATTCTGTTTCCAAGTTGGTTGCCTCCGGCGCCAGCTTCCGGGACGTCTACCTGAGCTTCCAGGAATACTTTGAAAAGCCGGGTCGGGATCCAAAACGCTGGGGTAAGCCGCTTTCTGCTTTGCTTGGTGCATTCCGGGCCCAAATGGACCTGGGAATCGCGGCCATCGGCGGCAAGGATTCCATGAGCGGGAGCTTCGAAAAGTTGGATGTTCCGCCCACTTTGGTCAGCTTTGCCGTAACGACAGATCAAACGAAACATATTCTTTCCCCGGAATTCAAAAAAGCGGGAAATGCGGCGTATCTCCTTGCGCCGGAACGGGATGCCAACGGACTGCCCAAGCCGGCCTCCCTGTTGGAGCTTTTTGACCGTCTGACTGCCTTGCAGCGGACCGGAAAGGTCCTGTCCTGCTGGGCCATTGGCCTGGGCGGCGTGCTGGAGGCAGTGCTCAAAATGGCTTTTGGCAACGGGCTGGGCTTTCATTTTGCGGAAGATTTTGGGCTCTCCGACCTGCGGAAGCTCCAATACGGTTCAATTCTTGTGGAAGCGACGGAGCCTTTGGAAGACGCCGCCTTCATTGGAAATGTCACGACTGAAAACGTTTTCCGCCTCGGTTCAGAGTGCGTAGAGGGCGAGTCGCTGTGCCGACGCTGGGAGAATTGCTTGGAATCCGTCTATCCTACCGGAATGGATCGCCCTGTGGAGCACTATTCCGCCCTGCGATATGAGACCTCCGGCCGCATTTCTCCCGCAGTCCGCTGCGCAAAGCCTCGTGTTCTGATTCCGGTTTTTCCCGGAACAAACTGCGAATATGACAGCGCCAGAGCAGTCCTGGAAGCCGGGGCGACACCGGAGATCCTGATTGTCAATAATCTTTCTGCCGACGGAATTCGTCGCTCAGTGGACAAGTTTGCCGCCGCTCTGAAAGACGCTCAGATTGTTTTTATTCCCGGCGGCTTTTCCGGCGGCGATGAGCCTGACGGCAGCGGCAAGTTTATCACCGCATTTTTCCGCAACGCAGCCATTCGGGAGGGAGTAGCCGACCTGCTGGAGCGGCGGGACGGTCTGATGCTGGGTATCTGCAACGGATTTCAGGCGCTGATTAAGCTCGGGCTGGTGCCCTATGGTCGAATTGTGGACGCTGACGAGAACAGTCCTACTCTGACCTACAATACCATTGGACGGCATCAGTCGCGGATTGTCCAAACCCGGATCGTTTCTGACAAATCTCCCTGGTTCTCCGGCCTCCGGGTGGGCGAGATTGTGAATGTTCCCATTTCCCACGGGGAAGGCCGTTTTATCGCTTCCGAGACGCTGCTTCGTGAACTTATCGAAAACGGACAGATTGCCACCCAATATGTGGATCTGGAGGGCATTCCGACCTCTGAACTCCGATTTAATCCCAACGGTTCTGTGATGGCCGTAGAGGGAATAACCTCCCCCGACGGCAGGGTGCTGGGCAAGATGGGACACTCGGAGCGGATCGGACCCGGCCTGTACAAAAATGTTCCCGGGAGTTTTGAGTCCCATTTGTTCACTTCTGCGGTAAAGTATTTTCACGGCAGTTGATTTGCGGGCGTAAGCATTATTCGCCAGACTCACGCAAACACAAAAGGAGAGAAATATGGCAACATTCATATCCGAACCCTCCCGCACCTTTAATGAGTATCTGCTGATTCCCGGCTATTCCTCCGCGGAGTGCATTCCGGGCAACGTCAGTCTGCGGACGCCCCTGGTTAAGTACCGCAGGGGAGAGGAGCCCGC
>JAGABH010000150.1 GCA_017614755.1 Oscillospiraceae bacterium | reverse complement strand
GGAGTCCGGCTTTGCCGACGCCTCCGCCGTGGCCGAAGCCCTGCTTCCCTGCGGGGACAGAGAGCCGGAGCTCTGGCTGCGCCGGGAGCAGGCCGCCCTGTCAGACTATGCCCACGACCGCAAGGCCACGGCGGAGACCGTGGGGGAGCTGACGGAGCAGACCGCCGGCCGGGAGCGGGCAGACCTGGATGCGCTGGAACAGGCCTTTGGAGAATCAGAAGCCGCCTGCCAGTCTCTTCGGCAGCAGAGCCGGAGCCTGGGGCAATGGCTGGAAAGCACAGTCCGGGTCCGGGATCAAGCCAAGGAGCGTTTGACGGCTCTGGCCGCCACGGATGGGGCCTGGGCACGGCTGGAAACGCTGGGTACTCTGGCTGTGGGAGCCGCAGGGCAGGGCGGCAAGCTGAGCTTTGACCGCTATGTCATGGGCGCGGTGTTCCGGGACATTCTGGAAATGGCAAACCGCCGTCTGGACCGGATCAGCGGCGGCCGGTATCAGCTGGAGCACAAGACCGAGGCCGACCGGGCCAGCGCCAAGGCTGGTCTGGAAATCGAAGTGCTGGATCTGAGCACCGGCAAGCGCCGGCCCTCCGCCAGCCTCTCCGGCGGCGAGGCCTTCTACACCTCCCTGGCCCTGGCCCTGGGCCTGTCGGACGTGGTCCAGAGTCACGCGGGGGGAATGAAGCTGGAAGCCCTGTTTATCGACGAAGGCTTTGGCAGCCTGGACGACGATATGCTGGACAATGCTCTGGCTGTACTGAACGACCTGACCCAGGGGGATCGGCTGGTGGGAATCATCTCCCACGTGGACAAGCTCAGCGCCAGCATTCCCCAGAAGATCATCGTCAAAAACGCCCCCCAGGGCAGCAGCCTGCGGGTGGTCGTGTGATGGAAGACCCCGTCCCTGTCATTCTGAGCCGCAGACGAAGAATCCGTACACTTTATTCCTCCGTCTGCACCGCCCGGGCCAGGGCGCGCAGGGACAACTCCCCTGCCAGCTTGAACAGGGCGTTTGCCAGCACTGTTTCCACCGATCGATCGGCGGCGTCCGCCACCCGAGCGTAAAACTCCGCTGTCGTATCGTCGAGTACAATCGTTACTGGAACCATATCGGCCTCCCTCCAAGAGGGTTTATTGGAAAGAACGATCGGGACCCGCTTTGCGGGCCCCGATTTATCCTATGCCGGGGCTTGACAGATGTGATATAATATAGGACGCATAATAAGCCGCTGAAAGGAAGAAACAGAAATGGCAAACGATAAAAAAATGGAAAAGAAAGTGGAACAGATCACCGATATGGAGGTGGACTTTGCCCAGTGGTTCACCGACGTGTGCACCAAGGCCCAGCTCATCGACTACTCCTCTGTCAAGGGTCTGTTCATCTACCGTCCCTACGGCTACGCTATCTGGGAGAACATCCAGCACATTCTGGACGCAGAATTCAAAAAGAACGGCGTGGAAAACGTCTATATGCCCATGCTGATTCCCGAGTCCCTGCTGCAAAAGGAAAAGGACCACGTGGAGGGCTTCGCCCCCGAGTGCGCCTGGGTCACCCTGGGCGGCAACGATAAGCTGGAGGAAAAGCTCTGCATCCGGCCCACCTCCGAGACCCTGTTCTGCGAACACTACAAGAACGTCATCCAGTCCCACCGGGACCTGCCCAAGCTCTATAACCAGTGGTGCTCCGTGCTCCGCTGGGAAAAGACCTCCCGGCCCTTCCTGCGCCACCGGGAATTCCTGTGGCAGGAGGGTCACACCATGCACGCCACCGCCGAGGAGGCCCAGGAATTTACCATTCGGATGCTGAACGTCTACGCCGACTTCTGCGAGAACGTGCTGGCTATGCCCGTCACCCGGGGCCGCAAGACCGAGAAGGAGAAGTTCAACGGCGCGGAGGCCACCTATACCATCGAGTGCATGATGCATGACCGCAAGGCCCTCCAGGCCGGCACCTCCCACTTTTTCGGCGACGGCTTCGCCAAGGCCTTCGACATCACCTTCACCTCCAAGGACAACCAGCGGGTCAACCCCTTCCAGACCTCCTGGGGCGTATCCACCCGTCTCATCGGCGGCATCATTATGACCCACGGTGACAACAACGGTTTGGTTCTGCCCCCGAAGATTGCTCCCATCCAGGTCATCGTGGTTCCCGTGGCCCAGCACAAGCCCGGCGTCATTGATGGCGCGACGGCTCTGATGGATCGTTTGCTGGCAGCGGGCGTCCGGGCCAAAATCGACGTCTCCGACAACTCCCTGGGCTGGAAGTGCGCCGAGTACGAGATGAAGGGCGTGCCCCTGCGTTTGGAAATGGGTCCCCGGGATATGGAGAACAACCAGTGCGTCCTGGTCCGCCGGGACAACGGCGAGAAGGTTACGGTCTCCGTGGACGAGCTGGAAGCCAGGGTTTCCGAGCTGCTCCAGGCTGTCCATGACGGGCTCTTCGCCCGGGCCAAAAAGAACCTGGAGGAACACATCTACGAGGCCCACTCCCTGGCTGAGGCCAAGTCCCTCCAGGAGGAGCACGGCGGCTTCATCAAGACCATGTGGTGCGGCGACGAAGCCTGCGAGATCAAGATGAAGGAAGAGGCCGGTATGTCCTCCCGCTGTATGCCCTTTGCGCAGGAGCAGCTCGATGACGTTTGCCCCGTCTGCGGCCGGAAGGCTGTGACTTCCATCCTCTGGGGCGTGGCCTATTGATGCGTGGAGGGAAAAGCGGCAATGTCTGACAATCGCTTCATCAAAAAGATGATCACCAGCTTCAAGCAGGACCAGGGCGTTCTGGAATACTACCACAAGTACGGCTGGAAAACCTTTGCCCGGGACCTCGTCCATGACCTGGTGGGCAGCTTCCTCTTTGCCATGGGTGTGGTGTACTTTGCGGATCACGCCCCCTTTGTCCCCGGCGGCGTCACCGGTATGGCGATGATCATTCACCACTTTACCGAGGAAAACCTTCCCGGTCTGGGCATCGGCGCCATCATCAACTGCATCAACATCCCGGTGGCCCTCTGCTGCTTCCTGCTGCTGGGGCGGGTGTTCTTCTTCAAATCCGTCAAGAGTCTGATCATTTCCTCCATCTTTATTGACTATCTGGTTCCCCACCTGGGCTTCTACCCCCAGGCTGCCGACAATCCCCTGCTGACCGCCCTCTTCGGCGGCGCCCTCTACGGCATCGGCCTGGCTCTGATCTATATCCCCGGCTCCTCCACCGGCGGCTCTGACTTCATTATCATGAGCATCCGGAAGCTGCGGCCCCACCTGTCCATCGGCACCATCTCCATTCTGGTGGACGGCTCGGTGATTCTGCTGGGCGGCCTTGTCTTCAAGGGCGACGGCTCCTACAACATCGACGCCGTGCTCTACGGCATCCTCTTCACCTTCGTGTCCACCACCATGATCGACAAGCTGATGTACGGCTCCGGCTCCCGCCGGATGCTCCAGGTGGTCAGCGACAAGGCCCAGGACATTTCCAAGGGAATCATGGAGGAGATCAACCGGGGCGCCACATTGCTGGACGTGAAGGGCGCCTACACCGGCCAGACCCACCAGATGCTGATGGTGGTCTGTTCCAAGGTGGAGATCACCCACGCCCGCCGGATCATCAACAGCGTAGACCCGAAGGCCATCGTCCTGCTCTCCACCGTGGACGAAGCCTACGGCAAGGGCTTCCTGGACCCGGATTCCAACTGAAAACAACCCGAACGGCCCCCAAAACGAGGGCCGTCCCTGTTAAAGGAGTGGCAGAATTGTTTCATAAAAATATAACGGTTTCCTTCAAGAATAACGCGGTATCCATAAGCAATCCAGACTTCACGATTGCCAGATTACTCGTGTTTCTCCTGATGACTGTCTCCTTTTCCCTGTTGTTCGCGCTTAAAAGCAGTCTCTGGGTGGGCGTCTATATATTTAGTTTGGGATTCCTCGCTTTGCTGATTTGGATTTTTACGCCGTTCAGCTGCATGATTGACGCCTCCGGCATCAAAGCGAAAAGCATGGTAAGAGAACGCACATTGGGATGGGCCTCTCTTCGGGATTACGGCATTGCCTATGGCCACTATGCGCGCTACAACAGATACTATCTTCTATATTTTGCTGATTCCGTTCTGCCGGAGAAGCGCCGCGAACGCAAACGGTTTCATGGACGTGTCGTCAAAATTAGCATAGATGAACGCGCTGTTCTAAGCAAAGGGCAGGAAATTATGGCTTTCTGCGCACAGTTCACCGGCGTCGCGCCATTCATCGCCGATCCGGACAACCACACCGGCTGGTTTTGAAAACGCATAAACTAAATTTGACAAATTTGCAACTAATCTATCCAAACGAGCAAAAACAAGCTTCGTTGGCGATTTTTGCAGCCAAAAAAAGTTCAAAATCGTTTTGTAAAATTTCACAACCGATTTTTGTAAATTCTGCTAGTGGTTATACAAAACAAGCAGATGAAATTTTTAAAAAAACGGAGCTTGAAAGCGTTGATTTGTAGTGGTTTTGAATATGAATTTGATGAGAGCAAATGCGCTAGTTGCGGCGGAAAGTGCTGTGTGGGAGAGAGTGGCTATATATGGATAAATGAAACAGAAAGAGTAAATTTAAGCAAATTTTTTGGACTTGATATAAAAGAATTTGAGCGAATTTTTTTATATAAGGTTGGAAATAAATTTAGCATAAAAGAAAAACCTTATGAAAACGGCTTTGCGTGTGTCTTTTTTGATGAAAAAAACAAAAACTGCGGGGTGTATGAATTTCGCCCTAGCCAGTGCCGTAGTTTCCCATTTTGGGAGCATTTTAAAGAGAATTTTGATGAATTGGAGATGGAATGTATAGCAG
>JAGABH010000149.1 GCA_017614755.1 Oscillospiraceae bacterium | reverse complement strand
CGCTGCCGGTGTGGAAACCCGGACCTGCTCCCGCTGCGACGCCTTTGAGACCCGTCCCGTGGAAGCTCTGGGCCACGACTACCAGGCCGTTGTGACGGAGCCCACCTGCACCGAGGGCGGCTACACCACCTACACCTGCTCTCGCTGCGGTGACAGCTACGTGGCCGACGAGACCGCGGCCCTGGGCCACGACTACAACGCTGTGGTCACCGAGCCCACCTGCACCGAAATCGGCTACACCACCCACACCTGCTCCCGCTGCGGCGACAGCTATGAGGATTCGACTGTTGCCGTCCTGGGCCACGACTGGGGCGAGCCCGTTGTGACGGTGAAGCCCAGCTATCAGTTCCCCGGCCAGCAGAGCTTTACCTGCACCCGCTGCGGCGAGACCAAGACCGAGGAGCTTCCCCGGCTGGAGAATCCCTTTGTGGACGTTCACGACGAGGACTTCTTCTTCAACCCCGTCATGTGGGCGCTGGATAACGGCGTCACCGGCGGCGTGGATTCTACCCACTTTGGCCCGAGGCAGGACTGCACCCGCGAGCAGATCGTAACCTTCCTGTGGAGAGCCAACGGTTCTCCGGAGCCCGAGGCCACGGAAAATCCCTTCTCCGATCTCAAGGCCGGAGCCTACTTCTATAAGGCTGTTCTCTGGGCTGTGGAAAACCACGTCACCGGCGGAATCGGCAACGGCAAGTTCGGCGTCGGCATTTCCTGCACCCGTGCCCAGGCGATGACCTTCCTGTGGGCGGCCAAGGGCTCTCCCGAACCCGAGACCACGGAAAATCCCTTCACGGATGTCAAGGCCGGAGCGTACTACTTCAAGGCTGTCCTCTGGGCAACTGGCCATGATCCGGCTGTGACCGGCGGCGTCGGCGGAGGCCGCTTCGCCCCCGATCAGATCTGCTCCCGCAGCGAGATCATCACCTTCCTGTACAAGATTTACGAAAACTGATCCAATTCGCAAAGCATAACATTTTTCCTGCCCGCCGGTACCCGGCAGCGTTCCCTCCGCACAGTTCAGGGTGCTGCCGATGCCGGCGAGGGAAAGCAAAGGAGAAGACTCATTTTGGGTCTTCTCCTTTTCTGCTTTTTTCGTTTTTTTGAAAATAGGACTTGACAGCTAATTTGAATTAGCCTATAATGAGGCTAATCCAAATTAGCTTCGATGGAGGAGACAGGCATGAACACAAAGCAGCGGATTCTGGACGAGGCGCTGACCCTCTTTTCCGAGAAGGGCTACGCCAACGTCTATGTAAACGACATTGCCCGGCGGGTGGGGATCAAGGCCCCCTCCCTGTATAAGCATTACAAAAACAAGCAGGCTATTTTTGACGCCATCATCGCCGAGATGGACCGGAAGTTTTTGGAACAGGCCGGCCTTCTGCACATCAAGGGAAACGACGCCTTGGAGGATGCGGCCATCTATCGGGGCCTTTCCGAGGAACAGCTTATCGGCCTGGGAAAGAGTCTGTTTCTGTATCTGCTCCACGATGACTATACGGCCCGGTTTCGGAAGATGCTGACCATAGAGCAATTTCGGGATCACTCCCTGGCGGCGGCCTATACGAAGCAGTATATTGACGATCCGCTGAGTTACCAGGGAATGATTTTGGAGCGTATGGTCCGGGAGGGGGTCCTGCGGGGAGAGGACGCGGAGATTATGACGCTGCATTTTTTCGCGCCGATCTATATGCTCCTGACCGTTTGTGACCGGGACCCGGCCAGGGAGGGAGAGTCCATTCGAATCCTGGAGGCCCATATCCGCCAATTCAATCAAATCTACGGGAGGAAATGCAATGAACAGTAAAATCGGAATGACCGGCGCCGCGGTGAATGCGCTGACGGTGCTGTTGTTTGCCGCGTTTATGGCAATCGGATACAATTTCGGCAGCTTTTTGGTTTGCATTTTTCTGGCCATCAGCTTTCTGTGTATGATTGCCGCCTTCGACGCGGAGTGTACAAGGCAGAATGCGGCGGCGGGCCGGACGGCCCTGATCCTGGCCGGGGTGTATGCCGTGCTGATTATGATTGTGTATTTTACCCAGTGCACAACCGTGGCGAATGAGGAACTCAGCGGGGAGGCTGTCAGACTCCTGAAATACGGGCACATGAGTCTGATGTTCAACCTGGACCTGCTGGGATATGGAATTATGGCGCTTTCGACCTTTTTTATCGGCCTGACCCTCAGCGGGCGGAAGAAACGAGATCGGGTCTTGAAGTGCTTGCTGCTGCTCCACGGCCTGTTTTTCCCGGGCTGCCTGATTCTGCCCATGACCGGGATGTTCCTGGGAAGCGACGGCTCTGCCTCTTCCGGGGGCGTGATTGCCCTGGAGCTGTGGTGCCTCTTCTTTCTCCCCATTGGGATTTTGTCTTTTCTCCACTTCAAGGAGCAGAAGGACGGTGCAAAGGAGACAGGAGGAACGCCATGAAAATTGTAATGCTCAACGGGCAGAATCACAAGGGGAGCAGCTACCGGATCGGGAAAATGATCGCGGAAAAAATCCAGGGGGAAAACGAGGTTCGGGAATTCTTCTTTCCCCGGGATTTGAATCATTTTTGCACGGGCTGCTATCAGTGCATTGAAAACCTGGAAAGCTGCCCCTTCTATTTTGAGAAGAAGGTGATTCTCGATGCCGTCCATCAGGCGGACATTCTGATTGTCACCACGCCCACCTACTGCCGGCAAATGTCGGCCTCGCTGAAAGCCTTTTTTGACCTGAACTTCGATGGGTGGATGGTCCACAGGCCCATGTCCTCCATGTTTACGAAGAAGGCGGTAATCCTGTCCACGTCGGCGGGCTCTTCCCCAAAGGCCGCCATGCGGGGGGTTCAGAACGCCCTGCGCAACATGGGCGTACCGGAGATTACCCGGCTGGGGATGAGAGTGCAGGCGATGAATTGGGAAGGAGTATCGGCGAAGAAGAAGGCGGCCCTGGAAAAAAAGACTGCCGCCATCGCGAGAAAGCTCAGCAAGGGGAAGAAGCCCGCGGTGGGCTGGAAGACAAGATTCCTGTTTTGGTCCATGGGAATGCTTCACAGGAAGGGATGGAATTCCTCGCCCACGGAAACGGCCTACTGGAAGGAGCGGGGCTGGCTGGACGGAAAGAAGCCCTGGAAGCTCGGACAGCGCTGAATAATCAAAATCAAACGGGGATCGAGGTCTGTCACCGATTCCCGTTTTTGCGTATGTCGTGCGCCGATCGCTTTTTTTCCGCCGGTTCAGCGGGGAATTTTCGGGTCGGCGGCCCCCTGTGAAAACTGTTTTTGAGCGTTGCTTTTGCCTGTTTTCTGACGCTTATGATGATTTTTCTGATTTTTTGTGATTTTATATTGGACATTTCGAGGCAAAAATGCTATGATAGTTGCGCAAAGCTCAAAGAAAGCGAGGGAAAACTGTTGAAACGATCCGAAATCAACGCACTTATCCGGGAGAACGAGCGCTTTATTCAAAAGATGGGCTTCCATCTCCCACCCTTTGCGAACTTCACCCCGGAAGCCTGGAAAGAGAAGGGACATGAGTACGACGAAATTCGCGAGCATATGCTGGGCTGGGACGTCACCGACTACGGCAAGGGCGATTTCCGCAGAATCGGTCTGTTCCTCTTCACCATCCGCAACGGAAGCTGCGGCGACCCCGGCTGCCCCAAAACCTATGCGGAAAAGCTGCTCATTTCCGATGAGGACCAGTACAGCCCCATGCACTTCCATTTCAGCAAGACGGAGGATATCATCAACCGCGGCGGCGGAAATCTGGTGATTGAGCTGTACAACAGCGACGAAAACGAAGGGCTTGCCGACACCCCCGTGACGGTCAGCACCGACGGCCGGGTACGCATTCTGCCTGCCGGCACCAAGCTGGTGCTGACCCCCGGGGAGAGCATTACCCTGACGCCCCGGCTCTACCACGCCTTTTGGGCGGAGAAGGGAAGCGGCAAGGTGCTGATCGGGGAGGTCTCCAAGGTCAACGACGACAACTGCGACAATCGCTTCTATGAGGATATGGGCAGATTCCCGAAAATTGAGGAGGATGAGGCCCCCTGCCGCCTGCTCTGCAACGAATACCCCCCGGCGAAATAACGGAAGGACGGTGTCAAATGGCAGGTAAAATACTGGTTTTCGGAGAGGTCCTCTATGACCTCTTCGGGGAGAAGGCCGAGATCGGCGGCGCACCCTTCAATTTTGCGGCCCATCTGGCGTCCCTGGGGGAAACCGTGGATTTTGTTTCCGCCGTGGGAGGCGACGAGCTGGGCGGCTCGGCCCTGGAGGAACTGAAGAAAAAGAAAGTCGGCACAGCGTACACGGCGGTGCTTCCCAGGCCCACCGGCTTTTGCAGGGTCACGCTGAAGGAGGGTACCCCTTTCTACGACCTGGCCCGGGACGTGGCCTATGACTATATTCCCGCGCCCTGTCTGGAGGCAAAATACGAAGCTCTCTGCTTCGGCACGCTGGCCCAGCGTGCGGCGGTCTCCCGGGACAGCCTCCGGACGCTTCTCAAGGGGAACTATCGGGAGGTCTTCTGCGACATCAATATCCGCAAGCCCTTTTACAGCGACGATATCATCGAAGAGAGCATCGCCGGGGCCACAATTCTGAAATTATCCAGGGAGGAAGCCCCGGTGCTCCTTGCCTGCACCGATCCCGAACAATGCACGGCTGCACTGCTTGCACGCTATCCCTCCCTGCGCCAGATTGTCCTGACCCTCGACAAGGACGGCGCGGCGGTCCACGACCGGGGAAAGGGCTTTTTCCGCTCCCCGAAGCCGGCGGCCAAAGCCGTCTCAACCGTGGGGGCGGGGGACGCCTTCGGCGCCTGTTATCTGCACCACCTGCTGAAAGGGGACGGGATCGAAGAAGCCCTGGCCGCGGCCACGCTGCTCTCCGACTATGTTGTGACCAGGCTCGGCGCTGTGCCGGAGCTGCCCGCCGAGCTCAAAGAGAGAATCATATAATTCAGGAAAGGATGCTTCCAATGAGCAAGAAGAAAGCGAAGTTTTTTGCCGTTTCCAACGCGCATCTCGATACCCAGTGGAACTGGACGATTGTGGACACCATCCGGGACTGCATCAAAAACACCATGGACTATAACTTCCCGCTGTTCCGGAAGTACCCCTTCTATGAATTCAACTTTGAGGGCGCTTTCCGCTACAAGCTGATGAAGGAATACTATCCCGCAAAATACAAGCAGGTCAAGAAATACGTCAAGGAGGGCAGATGGCACCCGGTGGGGGCCGCCTGGGACGCGATGGACGTCAACGTGCCCTCCGGCGAAGCCCTGATGCGCCAGATTCTGATCGGCAACAACTGGTTTGAAAAGGAATTCGGCGTGATTTCCAAGGACATCTTCCTGCCAGACTGCTTCGGCTTTCGGGCTTCGCTGCCCTCCATCGAAGCCCATATGGGCCTGATGGGTTTCTCGACCCAGAAGCTGGCCTGGGGAGCCGGCGCACCGCTGCTTGCCCCCGACGGCAGGGTCCTTCCGCCGATGCCGAACAGTGATCTGCCCCGGATGGACCTGGGCAGATGGATCGGCCCCGACGGCAGGGGCGTGTTTGTATCATTGCAGGGCGGCAACTACACCTACAACTTCGACAGCCACAACGATGAGCGTCCGCTCCAGGCGCGGAGGGAGATTGCCGAGGCCATTGCCCACAACGAGAAATACGCGGGGATTGCCAGACGCATGATGTACTACGGCACCGGCGACTACGGCGGAGCGCCCTCCGACGGCTCGGCCCGTTTGCTGCAGGCGGCGGCAGACAGCGACGGGGATTTCGACGTGATCGCGGCCACCCCCACCGACGTGTATGAGGGCCTGACGGAGGAGGAAATCGCGGGACTGCCTGTGTATCAGGGGGCTCTGCTCATTCCCCACGGCTATGGGGCCATGACCAGCCACACCGCAATGAAGCGGCTCAACCGCAAAAACGAGCGTCTGGCGGACCGCACCGAGCGGGCGGCCAGCGCAGCCAAGTACCTTGCGGGGGAAGCCTATCCCAAGAAGCGGCTGAATGAGGGCTGGCAGACCTTCCTGTGGCACCAGTTCCACGACGATCTCACCGGCACCTCCGTTGCCTCCGCCTACCGCTATTCCCACAACGATGAGCTGCTGGCCGCCAACATCTTCGCGGGCGAGCTGCAAAACGCCCTTTCCGCCCTGGAGCGAAAGCTGGATACCCGGGGCAAGGGGCAGCCTTACGTGGTCTACAATCCCTCGGCCTTCCCCCGCTGCGAAACGATCCGTCTGTCCTACGACGGCAAGGACGGCTGCGTATATCTGGAGGGCAAGCGGCTGCCTGCGGCCCGGGAAGAGGGCTGCCTGGTCTTCCGGACGACCCTGCCCCCGGTCTCCTTCACGGTGGTCCATGTCCGCGAGGAACGGCGCAGAGCCGCCTCCTCCCTGAAGGTCGGCGCCAGCATTCTGGAGAATGACTGCCTGCGGGTGCGGGTCAGCCGTTCGGGAGAAGTCCGTTCCATCTTCGACAAGAAGCTGAACCGGGAGCTGCTCACCGCTCCCATTGCGTTTGAAATCTACCCCGACACCAGCACGGTCTGGCCCGCCTGGGAATACAACTTTGAGGATTTGAAGAAACGGCCGAAGCGGCTTCCCGGAGCGGCGGAGATTGAGGTGATTGACCGGCGGCCGGTCTACGTGGCGCTGAAAATCACCAAAAAGTATCAGCAGAGCGTGTTTGAGACCACCGTGACGCTGGCCGAGGGCGCTTCCGCCCTGCGATTTGACAACCGGGTGCGCTGGTACGAGCGTGCCTCCAACCTCTTTGTGCGCTTCCCACTGGCGGCGGCCAACGACACGACCGTCTTCGACGCCGATCCGGGAGCGGTCAGGGGCGGAATCACGGATTCCTACCCCTACTTCATGCACAACGTCCATGAATGGGCGGACCAGCGGGACGAGAGCGGCAGCTTCGGCGTGCTGATTGCCAATGACTGCAAATACGGCATGACCAAACAGGACAGAAACACCCTGTCCCTGGCCCTGATCCACACCCCGAAGGGCTCCTATCAGCCAGCCTCCGGCCAGGACTTCCAGGACTTTGGCCTCAACCTCTTCTCCTATACGATCCAGGGCTACGGGACGGACCGGGGGGAGGCGCTGCGGGGGGCGGAGGCCCTCAATCTGCCGGTTTCCTCCATCAAGGCCGACGTCCACAGGGGCGCGGGCAAAAGCCTTTCCTTCCTGGAGCTGGAGGGGAGCGGCGCCCAGATCACTGCCTGCAAGGAGGAAGAAAAGGGCGCTCGGCTCATCCTGCGGGTCAAGGAGACAGAAGGAAAAGCCCAGCGGGGTCTGCGCTTCAGACTGCCGCTGAACCGGGTAAAGAAGGTCTATGCGTGCGACGGGTATGAGCGGATCGGCCGGGAAATGCAGTGGGACGAAACCGGGTTCCGCTTTGATCTGGACGCCTATGCCGTGGCGTCCTTCGCGCTGGAGGTGGAAAAGACGCCTTGCCGCGGCACCCGGGATATCCGGATTCCTCTGCCCGTCAACGAAAAGCTCTTCACCCGGCGCGGCGAGAAGCTGGCCGACGCTCACTGCGCCCTGCCGGCGGAGCTCTTTGCGGAAACAGTCAGCGCCAACGGCGTCAGCTACCGGCTGAGCCGGGGAGAGAAGGATGTGCTGGAGGCTGCCGGACAGAGAATCACGCTGCCGGAGCCCCGGAAATATCTGCGCATCCTGGCTGCCGCCCGCAGTGACCGCAAGCCCTTTACCTTCCTGGTGGGGAAGAAAAAAATCAGCCTTCAGGCGGCTCCCCTCAACTGCCCGGTGGGCAGCATCGAGTCGTCGGTTGCCGGCACGGCCAACGCTGTGACGAAGGACGCCGTGGCAGTATGCTATTCCCACACCCACGACGAAAACGGTGGGGACAGGCTGTACGATTTTGCCTACCTCTTCGAATATGAAATCGCCCTGGAGGGCGAAAGGGAGCTCGTCCTGCCAGACGACGGCGACCTGCTCCTCTTCGCGGCCACTGCCACCGATAAGGCTCGCAGGCCGATGAGCGGGGAGGTATATGACGACTACGGCGTGGATGACGACCGGAGCCTGCACCGGCTGACGGTTGTGGGCTGCGACGGCAGCGGAGTCTATCCCGAAGGGGCGCTGGTGCGCATCTTCGCCCCCACGTTGACCGACGACGCCCTCTTCATGGGATTTGAAAAGAGCGACGACATCATTACAATCGACGAGAACCTCGCCGTCGTGCGCATCGGGAAAAAGAACCTCACCGTGAAGGCGCACTACAAGAAGCTGGGCAAGGACCTGGCCAGAGGCAAACGCTGCCGCGCCAACCACGAGATGAACCGCCAGGAGAGCGCCGAACACGCCCTGGACGGAAACAGCGACACCAAATGGTGCGGCACCAGAGACGAAAACGGCGTCTGCACGCTGATTGTAGACCTGGGCAGGACAGAGGAAATCTCCTCCTATCTGATCGTCCACGCCGGCTCGAGAGAATCAAGACTCTGGAACACCGTGGACTTTGAAATTCTGACGAAGCTCCGGGAGGCGGAGAACTGGTCCCTGGCCGACAGCGTTTCCGACAACCGGGACAACCTCACCAACCGCTCCTTCTCTCCGCGCAGGGCCCGCTACGTGATGCTCCGCATCACCCAGCCCTGCCGGGACGGGGACAGTCACGCCAGAATCTACGGATTCCAGGTCTACCGCTGAGGGACCAGGTATCCGGAGAACAGGAGTCGGCGCCTCCCCCTATGCGAAAATCGCGCCAAAAACACCGCAGCCGCTTGGAGGATTCCGGGCGGCCGCGGTGCTTTTGTACGCTATGAGACAATTGCTTTTTTCAGCCGGTTCAGAGCGCCTTTTTCCAGGCGGGAGACCTGGGCCTGGGAGATGCCGATGGCGTTGGCGACCTCCACCTGGGTTTTGCCGTCGTAATAGCGCAGAGCCAGGATGTGCTTTTCCCGTTCTCCCAGCTCTGCCAGGGCGTCCCGAAGGGCCAGCTCCTCCAGCCAGCGGTCGTCGTTGGCCTTGGGGTCGCTGATCTGATCCATCACCAGCAGGGGGTCCCCGCTGTCGCTGTGGACCGGTTCATAAAGGGATACCGGGGCGGACACCGCGTCAATGGCCTCGCAGATTGCCGCCGTCGGCAGGTCCATGGCGTTGGCCAGCTCCTCCACCGTGGCCTCCCGGCCCAGCTCCGCCATCAGCCGCTCCTTGCACTGTAAAACCCGGTAGGCCGTATCCCGCACCGAGCGGCTCACCCGGATGGGGGAGTTGTCCCGCAGATACCGGCGAATCTCCCCGCAGATCATCGGCACGCCATAGGTGGAGAATTTCACGTCCAGGTCCGGGTCGAAGTTATTGACGGCCTTTAAAAGACCTACGCAGCCCACCTGGAACAGATCGTCCGGGTTCTCGCCCCGGCCGGAAAAACGCTGAATCACCGACAGCACCAGCCGGAGGTTTCCCTCGATCAGCTTTTGCCGGGCCGCCCGATCTCCGGCCCGGCTTCTGCGCAGCAGCGCCTCCGTTTCTCCCGCCTTCAAGGTTTCCAGCTTCGCGGTGTTCACCCCGCAGATTTCTACCTTTCCCTGCATGTGTCCCTCCGAGTAGTTGATTTCACCCGGTAGTATGTCCCGACGCTGGAAATTTCATGCAGAGCCGGCAGGCGTCTGGGAAGGCGATTTCCGGCATGGAAATGTTTATGGTTGCGATGCGGGTGGTTTTATGGTAGAATGACCTGAGAAATTTCGAAGAAGATGAGGTTCCTATGACTTTTGCAGAAGCAATCAAAGGCGGGGCTTTGGAGGAAATCCGAAGGGCGCCGAAGGCGGATTTGCACAACCATTTCGTGCTGGGGGGAAGCAGGGCGTACATCCTGCGCAAAACGGGATACGCGATAGACCCCATCTCCCGGCTCCTGGGGTCCATGGGCGAAATGGACGCCTGGTGCGACAAATACATCGGCAGCCGCTTTCACAGCTCGGAAGGCCGAAAACTGCTGATAGAAGCGGCCTTTGCCCAGGCTCGGGAAGATGGAGTCAGCGTATTGGAGATCGGCGAAGACGTATGGGGGCTGGGGGAGTTCTTTCACAACGATATTTCTGAGCTGATCGGCGCCTTTCAGGAGGCAAGGGACAGAATTGCCCCCCAAGTGGAACTGCTCCTGCAAATTGGCCTGTCACGGCATTGCCCCGTCGATTACCTGGAGGATTGCCTGAAGCATTTTTGGGGACGCAGGGAGTTTTATTCCATTGACCTCTACGGCGACGAGCTTGCCCAGCCCATTGAGAACTTTATTCCCATCTACGAGAAGGCCGGCGAAAACGGCCTGGTGCGGAAAGCCCACGTGGGGGAATGGGGGACGGCGCGGGATATTGTAACTGCCGTCAAAGCGCTGCATCTCGATGAGGTACAGCACGGGATCGCCGCCGCCGGGGATGACGAGGCGATGGGGTTTCTCGTGGAAAATAAAATCAGATTGAACATCACCCCCTCCAGCAACATCCTGCTGGGCCGTGTTCCCGATATGGCGGCGCACCCCATCGCCCGGCTCTTCCGAAAAGGGGTGGATGTAACCGTCAATTCCGACGACGTGCTGATGTTCGACTCAGATGTTTCGAAGGAGTATCTGCGCCTGTATCAGTCGGGCTGCTTAACGGCGGAGGAATTGGACCAAATTCGATTAAACGGCTTAAAGGGCATAGGCCGGGGGTGACGGTTTCCCGGCGGCCCGATAGAACAGAGAGAAGAAAACCCGGGCGAAAGACGGTTTCCTGTCTTTCGCCCGGGCTGTTTATTCCAGCTTACAGGGGTTCGTCGCTGAGGCTTTCAAACTCGGCGGCCACCTTTTCAAAGGTCTCCTCGTCGATGTCCAGAAGCTCGAAGTCGTCCTCGGTGGGCTTGTAGCCGTAGAGATAGACATCCTCGGAGCCGTCCAGGGCCTCCAGAGCGATGTAATCCTTGCCCTCAACGTCGAAAATGCCCATGATGCCGCAGTCAAACTCTGCGCCATCGTCAAATTCCAGATGGATGATCTGGTCCTCGCTGTACTTGCCTGTCATTGTAATTCCTCCTTTTGGTGTATCGGGACGGCTCGCAGCCGTCTGTTTGTTTTTGTATCAGCGACGCGGCGGCCTGACCTCAGGCCGCCCTACGCTGTCCTGCGGCGTCCTACGGCCGGAACATACGGAAGGCCGTGGGCAGGGCGTACTGCCCGTCCAGGGCTGCCTCGTCGGCCCAGACGAAGCCCTCAGCCTGCGCCGCACAGTTTACATAATAACACCGCATTTCCCATTGAACATGGGTGAAAACGTGGGTTCGCTCCAGCTGCTTTTCCAGCCCCCGGGGTCTCAGACCCCAGGCCGCGGCCTGATCCAGGGCCGCCTGGGGTTCCAGCCGGCCGGGGACGTTGGGGAATTCCCAGAGCCCTGCCAGCAGGCCGCTGGGTTTGCGCTTTCGCAGGGCCAGAGCACCGCCGCAGGAGAGGACGAAAACTGTCAGCCGCTCCGGGCGACGGGCCTTTTTCTCTGCTCGGACCGGATAGGCCTGCCAGGTTCCGGCGGCCCGGGCCTCGCAGAAGGGGGCGGCGGGGCAGGCGCCGCATTTTGGCTCCCCGTTGGGCAGGCAGACGATGGCCCCCAGCTCCATCAAGGCCTGGGTCAGAGTTCCGGCTCCTTTTGCGGGATAGCGGGCTGCCAGACGCTCCCGCAGCTCCCGTTTTACGGCAGGCTCGTCGGTGCAGCGGCCGTCGGCGGTGAGCCGGGTCAGCACCCGGAGTACGTTGCCGTCCAGGGCGGGGGTGGGCTGATCGAAGCAGATGGAACAGATGGCTCCGGCGGTGTAGTCTCCGATGCCGGGAAGGGCCCGTATGGCCGGATAATCTCGGGGGAAGAGGCCCCCGTGTTTGTCCATAATCACCTGGGCGGCCTTTTGCAGGTTTCGCACCCGGGTGTAGTAGCCGAGGCCCTCCCAGAGCTTGTGCAGCAGCTCCGGGTCCGCGGAGGCCAGAGCGGAAATATCCGGCAGCGCCGCCAGGAAGCGGGCGTAGTAGCCCTTTACCGCCTCCACCCGGGTCTGCTGGAGCATAATCTCCGAAAGCCAGACATGGTAGGGCTCCCGGTCCCGCCGCCAAGGCAGGTCCCGCCGGTTGGCCCGGAACCAGTCGGGCAGTATTTCGATCAGCTGCTCCAGTGTGTCCATGTGTGTCTCCTGCGGCGTAACGGCTGTGCGGGCGGCAGGGTACCGTTTCGTTGCGTTCACCGTCTTCTGTTGGATTCAGGGTTCAGAGTCCGTAGGGCGGCCAGGCCTCTGGCCGCCGTGGTTCAGGGTTCAGCGCCCCCGATTGCCTGTTACTCCCTGCGTGTTGCTGGCGGCAAATACCCATGAAGGGCACAGGTGGCCGCCCCTGCGGTGTTCAGGTTCAGAGTGTCATTCTGAGCAATGCGAAGAATCCGCGTCCCCGTCGCCTTTTGCCCGTTGCCTATTGCCTAATATTGTAATACACAAAAAGAAATCTGTCAATTTCCAAAAATAGTTGATGAAATTTGTCAAATATTGTGATATATTATTAGATAGAATGGATAGAAATATCCGGGAAGGGGAGACCACCATGAAGCTCAACTACAAGCGTACGGTCTTTGTCGGCTTTGCCTTTTTCCTGATCTGTGCCTTTTGGCAGGCCTACGATAACACCATTCCTCTGATTCTGACCAACAAATTCGGCCTGTCTCAGACGGCTTCCGGCGTTGTTATGGCGCTGGATAATATCCTGGCCCTGTTTATGCTGCCCCTCTTCGGCGCTATCTCCGACAAGTGCCGCCACCGCCTGGGCCGCCGCACGCCCTTCATTTTAGTGGGCACCATCGTGGCTTCTGTGGCGTTCATTGGCCTGACCTTCGCGGACAATATGCAGCTCAAGCAGATCGAGAAGGTTTCCAAGATCGACGATCCCGCCGCCCTGACGGAAATTTACAACCGGGAGAAGGACGCCGAGCTCCAGACCCCGGACGGAGACAAGTTCACCCTTTCCACCGCGTTTTCTGAGGCGGATTTCGTTGCGATCCGCAGCCAGATCACCGACGAGGCGGGAAAGACCATTACCAACCCAAACTACACAAACTACGTGGTCCCGGCCCGGCAGGCCTACGCCTGGAATGTGACCAAGGACGGCTCCACGCCCCTGATTTTCTTTATGATCCTGCTGCTGATTGTCCTGGTCTCCATGGCCACCTTCCGCAGCCCCGCCGTGGCCCTGATGCCGGATGTGACCATCAAGCCCCTGCGGTCCAAGGCCAACGCAGTCATCAACCTCATGGGCAGCGCGGGCGGTATCCTGGTGCTGGGCCTGGGCATGGTCTTTGCCACCAGCGCGGTGCGCAACTCGCTGATGAGCTACACCGTATATTTTTCCGTCATCGCGGGCATTATGCTTCTTGCCCTTCTGATCTTTATGCTGAAGGTCAAGGAGCCCAAGCTGGTGGAAAAGATGCGGGCCGAGAGCAAGGCCTACGGCATCGACGAAGGGGACGACGACGGCTCCGGCTCCCGGAAGCTCAGCCCGGAGGAGCGGAAGTCCCTGGCCTTCCTGCTGGCCTCCATCGTCCTCTGGTTTATGGGCTATAACGCCGTGACCTCCAAGTATTCCGTCTATGCCAGCAATATTCTGCACAAGGATTACAACCTGACCCTGATTATCGCCCAGGCTGCCGCCATTATCGCCTATCTGCCCGTGGGCATGGTGGCCTCCAAGGTGGGCCGGAAAAAGACCATCCTGGCGGGTGTTGTGATGCTCACCGCGGCCTTTGCCGTGGCCTGCTTCCTCCGGGAATCCAGCCCCACTATGCTGATGAACGCCATGTTCGCTCTGGCGGGCATCGGCTGGGCCACCATCAACGTCAACTCCTTCCCCATGGTGGTGGAGCTCTGCAAGGGCGGCAACGTGGGCAAGTACACCGGCTTCTACTACACCGCCTCCATGGCAGCCCAGACTGTGACTCCGATGATTTCCGGCTTCTTTATGGATTCCTTCGGCATGACCACGCTGTTCCCCTATGCTGCTGTCTTCGCCTGCCTGGCCTTCGGCACCATGCTCTTCGTCCGGCACGGCGATAACAAACCCGTTGCGAAAAAGGGCCTGGAGGCCCTGGATGTGGAGGATTGATATCATGGTTATTGTAAAGATCATCTTCACCATCGACCTGATCGGGCTGATTTTGGCCGGTCTTTATATGCTGGCGATCATGCCCAAGCGGAACCCCAAGAACCTGCTGAAGGGCAAGCTGGGGAGCTACCACTATGCCCACCGGGGTCTGCACGCCATTCACGCCGGAATCCCCGAGAACTCCCTCCGGGCCTTCCGCCTGGCTGCCAACAACGGCTACGCCGCGGAGCTGGATGTGCGCATGAGCCGGGACGGCAGCCTGGTGGTCATGCACGACGAGAGCCTGAAACGCACCACCGGCGCCAATGCCAGCGTCAGCGCCGTCACCACCCAGGTGCTGAGCCAGCTCACGCTGGAGGGGACCAGGGAGAAGGTGCCCAGTCTGGAGGAGGTTCTGCCCCTCTTTGTGGGGAAAACGCCCCTGCTCATTGAGATCAAGCCGGAAAACAAGAACCATGAGCTGCTGACCAAGAAGGTTACAGATATGGTCCGTCAGTATCCCGAGCTGAACTACATGATCGAGTCCTTTGACCCCAGAGTCTTGTACTGGCTGAAAAAGAACCGCCCCGATATCACCCGGGGCCAGCTTGCCGAAAACTTCTTTAAGGACAAGGATTGCAAGCTCAACTGGTTTATGCGCCTGTTCCTGTCCAATTTGATGGCAAATTTCCTTACCAAGCCCGACTTCGTGGCCTACAAGTACGAGGACCGAAACGACCTGGCTCCCGGCCTGTGCAAGAAGCTCTGGCATACCCAGCTTTTCTGGTGGGTGGTGCCCTCCCAGGAGGAGGCCGATCCGCTGATCCGGGCCAAGGACAAGATCATTTTCGAGGGCTTTGCGGCGAAGTGAGTGAATTGGCGCCCGTTTCGGCGTCAGGAGACGGGGGCGCATCCGCCGGTCCTGGGCTCGCAAAAATAATACTTGCATTTTCGCAAAAACCCATTATAATGATAGGCAAATAAACACCAAAGGAGACTGTTTTCATGGCAAAGATCGAAAAAGAAACCATCATCGGCGATGTGCTGGACATTGCGCCTGACGCTGCTCCGCTGTTCATGGCCATCGGTATGCACTGCCTGGGCTGCCCCGCTTCCCGGGGTGAGACCGTGGAGGAAGCCTGCATGGTTCACGGAGTGGATGTGGACGAGTTCCTCAAACACCTGAACGCCGTGATCGAAAGCGACTGAGAAAAGAAAAAACGGGGGCGCGTCAGCGTCCCTGTTTTTGTGAGGGAAGCGTTTTCCGTTGAACGATAGACGCCCGATCTTCGCCGGCAGAAATTTGTACCGATGACAAGCGCCCCTGTCTGGGGATACCCTGCGAGAGGGAGAAAGCGAAAAAGCATGAAAATTCCGATTTCAAAACGACTGCTCTGCTGCGCGGAGCTGGTTCCCCCCTGCGGCACGGTGGCGGACGTGGGCACGGACCACGGCTATCTGGGCATCTATCTGCTCCGGGCAGGCCGCTGCGGCCATGTGATTGCCGCCGACCTGCGTGAAAAGCCTCTGGCCTCGGCGAGAGCAAATGCGGCGGCGTTTTGCGTATCCGGGCAAATGTCCTTCGTCCTTTCGGATGGTTTACATAACATTAAACCGGGTATGTTTGATACGCTTGTTTTGGCTGGGATGGGGGGCGATCTGATCACCCGGATTCTGGCGGAGGCCTCCTGGCTGGAGGACGGCCCCTATACCCTGATTCTTCAGCCCCAGTCCGCGGCCAATGACCTGCGCCGCTGGCTGGGGGAGCGGGGCTGGGCCATCCGCCGGGAGCGGCTGGTGCGGGACGGCCGCTTTCTCTATGCTGTGATGGCGGTCCGGCCCGGCCAGGGCAGGGCTTTGACCCCCGGGGAGCAGTATGTCTCGCCCGCTCTGCGGGCGGAGGAGAATCCCCTCTATCCGGAATACCTGACCCGGGTTCGCCGGGCGCTGGAGCTGACCGTTGCAGGCATCACCCAGAGCGCCGAACCTGCCGACCTGGCGCGGGCGGAATACTACCGGACGGCGTTGGAGGAAGTATCCTCCCTTTGACCGCACCCATGCCTTCCCCCAGGGGGAAGGCTTTGGAAAGGAGAAAAACAATGACCGTACAAACCATTCTGGATTATCTTTGGACCCTGGCGCCGGAGCGCTTTCGGATGGACTGGGACAACGTGGGCCTGCTTTTGGGACGAAAAAACGCCCCGGTGCGGGACGTTTTGGTGGCGCTGGACGCCACGGCGGCGGTGGCCGCGGAGGCGGAGGCACTGGGCTGCCGGCTGGTGGTGACGCATCACCCGGTCATCTTCCAGGGGGATAAGCATATCACGGACAGAGACCCGCTGACGGAGCTTCACCTGCGCTACCTGGAAAAGGGAATCGCCGTGATCTCCATGCACACCAATCTGGACTGCGCCCCCGGCGGCGTCAACGACGTGCTGGCGGAACGACTTGGTTTACATAATTTTGAAGTGCTGGAGGATGGGGAAACTGCCGGGCTGCTCCGGATGGGAGAGGTTCCGGAGACGACGCTGCCTGCCTTTGCCGCCTTTGTCAAGGAGCGGCTGTCCTGTCCCGGCCTGCGATTCGCGGATGGGGGAAAGCCTGTCCGCAGGGTGGCCGTGGGCGGCGGCGGCTGCGGAGAGTTTGCAGCCAAGGCCCTGGCGGCGGGCTGCGATACCTTTGTTACCGCGGACCTGAAATACCATGCGTTCTGCGACGCCGCACCCCTGGGCCTGAATCTCATCGACGCCGGGCACTTTGAAACCGAGGACCCGGTCTGTGATATGCTGGCGGCCAAGCTGCGGGAGGCTTTCCCGGAGCTGCGTGTCCACCGTTCGGCACACCGGGACTGTATTCAATACCTGTGAGAACATGAACCTGGGAGAACATGACCGGGG
>JAGABH010000148.1 GCA_017614755.1 Oscillospiraceae bacterium | reverse complement strand
GTTGCCTGAAAGTAAAATAGGGAAGCGCCATCGGCTTCTCCCGCCGGGATCCTGCCACCATGCCCCCTGTGTTCGTATTCGTGTCTGCCCTTACGGGGCGCAGACACCGCTCTCTAAGAGACAGTTTGCACCGCAGCCGGCGCAGCCGTGGCGGCAGTCGGGGGTGATCTCCGAGCGGTAGGCGCGTTCGCGCTCGCGGCGCAGGAAGTCCTTGCGCACGCCGGGGTCGATGCTGTCCCAGGCCAGGACCTCATCCAAGCCGAAGCCCCGCGTGGTGTAGAAGTGCCGGTCAATCCCGCACTCGTCCAGGGCAGAGATCCACTTGTCGTAGTCGAAGTATTCCATCCAGCCGTCCAGCTTGGCGCCCCGCCGCCAGGCGGCCTCGATTACCGCTCCCAGCCGCCGGTCGCCCCGAGCCAGTACGGCCTCCAGCTCCGAGAGCTTGGCCTCGTGGTAGTTGTACTCCACGCTCTTGTTGTTCAGGTGCTCCTTCAGCAGGCGGCAGCGCCGCAGGTATTCCTCAGGGTCGATTTGCCGTTCCCACTGGAAGCCCGTGAAGGGCTTGGGGACGAAGAAGGCCGTGGCCACATGGATGCGGACGCCCCGCTTTTTGTTGGAGGCGTAGTCCTTCCAGGTGTTGTAGATCTTGTAGACCAGATCCGCGATGCCCAGCACGTCCTCATCGGTCTCCGTGGGCAGGCCCAGCATGAAGTAGAGCTTCACGTTGTTCCAGCCGCCGGCGAAGGCAATCTGGCAGGTTTTGAGCACGTCCTCCTCGGTGACGTTTTTGTTGATGGCGTCCCGAAGCCGCTGGGTCCCTGCCTCGGGGGCGAAGGTCAGGCCGCTCTTGCGGACCTTTTGCAGCTTCAGCATCAGCTCCCGGGAGAAGTTGTCCGCCCGCAGGGAGGGCACCGACATATTGATGTTCCGGGCGGCGCAGTACTCCGTCAGCCGATCCGTCAGAGGCTCCAGATATTTGTAGTCCGAGGTGGAAAGGCTGGAGAGGGTGATCTCGCTGTCCCCGGCGAATTCCAGGGCGTGCACCGCCTGCTCGTAGAGGGTCTCCGGCTTGCGAGGCCGGACAGGCCGGTAGGTGTAGCCTGCCTGACAGAAGCGGCAGCCCCGAATGCAGCCCCGCATGACCTCTAAGTTCATCCGGTCGTGGACGATCTCCGTCATGGGGACGATGGGCTCCGTGGGATACCAGGCCTTGTCCAGGTCCTGCACGATCCGCTTCGTCACCTTTTCCGGGGCCCCGTTCAGGGGCGTGATGGCCGCCAGGGTGCCGTCTGGATTGTAGCTGTGTTCGTAGTGAGAAGGCACGTAAACACCGGGAATCTTTCCCACTTCCAGGAGAAATTCCTCCTTGGACAGGCCCCGGCGCTTGGCATCCCGGTAGCAGTTTACGATCTCCACCGTACTCTCCTCTCCCTCGCCCAGAGAGAAGAAGTCGATGAAGTCCGCCAGCGGCTCCGGATTGTAGGTGCAGGCCCCGCCGGCAAAAACAATATTATGTAAACCACGACGCTCCTTTGCGTGCAGCGGCACGCCGGCCAGGTCCAGCATGGTGAGAATGTTGGTGTAGCTCATTTCGTAGCCCACGGAGAAGGCGATCATGTCGAAGTCGCTCACCGGGTCGTGGCTTTCCAGCGCGTAGAGGGGCAGTCCGGCGGCGCGCATTTCGTCCTCCATGTCGCCCCAGGGCGTGAAGACCCGTTCGCACCAAACGCCCTCCATCTGATTGACGATGCCGTAGAGGATCCGCAGGCCCAGGTTGGACATACCGATCTCGTAGGTATCGGGGAAGCAGAAGGCCACCCGGGTGTCGATGCTTGCAAGATCCTTAACAGTTTGGTTGTATTCTCCCCCCACGTACCGGGCCGGTTTTTGCACCCGGGGCAAAATCCGGGGCAGCAGCGCTTCAATTCGTTCGTTCATGGGTGTACCTCCGTAGGAGACGTGGTTCAGCGTTCAGAGCCCGTAGCGCGGGCAATCTGCCCGCTGTTTCGGGCACCGTTCCTGTCATTCTGAGCGTCCGAAAGGGCTTGCTTCGCGGCGCGGCGAAGAATCCGTATCCCTTTTCAAATCCATTCTCAAATGGCAATTTGAGAATACGACAATTTTTTCATGTTTTCATTTTTCCGTTGCTTCCTCGCTTCAGCGCCTGGAGCAGTCTGCCCCCGTCCCGGCGGGGGAAGGGGAGAAGATTGAAGCAGGCCAGGGTCAGATTGCACAGGCTGAACAGAGGGCAGGGTCCCTCAAACAGAATAGCCAGCAGCAGATTCACCCCCGGCCCGGCGGCCAGAGCCAGGGCCTCCCGTTTTCCGCCGGGAAGCGCCGCCCGGATGACCGCGCCCCCTGCCCGGAGCACCAGGGCCTCCACGGGAATGTCCAGCAGCCGGAGCGCGGCCAGGTGCCCTGCCTCGTGGCAGGCGGCCGCCAGCAGAAAGGGCAGCGTCAGTCCCCACCGGTCCAGCAGCCAAAAGCCCACCGGCAGCAGCCAGAAGCCTGCTGTGATCGTGATTTGCAAAAGGCATCACCCGAACAGCCTATGCGGCAGGAAAGGGGAATATACAAGCCGCCCGCCGCCGGGCAGTTGTTCGCGGAGAGGATTGCCCGCTGCGCGGCCCGGGCTCAGTTGGAGGAGGACGAGGAGTAGCTGCTGTGGGCGCGGTTTTCCTGGTCCCGAATGATGTGCTGGAGCGTGATGAGAATTGCGACCACGATAGGCTCATATTCCGTCCGGTAGATGTCGATGCAGTATTTGTCGTGGATGGAGAGCATCTTCTGGCCGATGACGGCAATGATCCCGCCCTGGGGATCGTACAGCTCGAAGTTCAGACCGAAGATATTTCCCCGGAGCTGCCAGCCCAGACCCTCCAGGTTCATGATCTGCTTGTAGATGTGGAACAGCTCCTTGGACAGCTCAAAGCTGACGCCGTCCGCCATGGTGACGTAGTGCCGGGCGTGAAGGGTCAGAAGCTTCCGTTCGATATGGGCGACCGGTCGCCCGGCGCCGTCCGTGATATCGGTTTTGTCGTGGATCGAAGGAAATTTGGTGCTGGCCTGGTAGACTGTTCTGCCCTCGGCGTCGGTGATCTCAATGCGATGGTGCAGGGTAAAAACCTTTGTGCTGGTAAACAGAGAGCGCTGGGGATAGCCAAAGCGGTCCACGTTGACCACATTGGCGTCCTCGCCGGGCTCCCGATAGCGGTGATGCTGAGAAAACACACCCATGAAATGATTCCTCCTTTTTCTATTCTATCCGCCATCATAGCACAGAATTCGCCGGGTTGCAATCGTGTTTTTTCGGCGGTCTCTGTTTTGTAGGCGAAAAGACCTTCGCACTGCCGCCTGCCGGGACGCGCAGACAAAAAACCCGGCCCGCCTGGGGGCGGGCCGGAATT
>JAGABH010000147.1 GCA_017614755.1 Oscillospiraceae bacterium | reverse complement strand
CGGCGAACTGGTTGAAGATCATCATGGTGGGGTCCTGCTTGAGCTCCCAGGTCTTGTCGAAGATCTCCTTGACGTTGGACTCGCAGCCGGGGGTGGCGATGATCTGGCCGGCGATGGTCTTGAGCCAGTCAAAGCGCTCCTTGGACATATCCTGCGGCAGGATGGCGACGGAATCGACCGCCAGCAGTTTGGAGTTGAAGGCGCCGCCGCGGCAGTAGTTGCCGGTGGAGGGCCAGACCGCGTGGTGGTAGGTGGCGTCAAACTGACCGGTGACCAGACGGGGCACCAGGCAGCCGTAGGAAGCGCCAACCTTGTGGCAGCCGGTGGGGAACCACTTGCCGGCCATGGCCAGGATGCGGCAGGGCACGCCGGAGAGGGCGGAGGGAATCTCCACAAAGTTGGGGACCTTCTGGAACAGGCCGCCGGATTCCTTGGCCTCGTTGTGCCAGTTGATGCGGAACAGGTTGATGGGGTCCACGGCCCAGAGATCGGTCTTGGAGAGCTTTTCCTTGATCTTCTCGGGAATCAGCTCCGGATTCTGCATCTGGGCGATGGTGGGGATAATGACGTTGTTTTCTCTGGCTTTCTTGATGTTGTGGGCAAGGCCTTCCTTGCAGACGGAAAGGTCAATCATGGTGTTTGTCCTCCTGTTTGGTGTCTAAATACGAATATAAGGTGTACTTGGATATCCCGAAGTATTTGGCGATCTTGTCGCCGGATTTGGTGATGAGCATGGCGCCGCTGTCGGCCAGGAAGCGGATGGCGGTGACCTTGTCCTCCTTGGTCATCCGGTCCACGGGCTTGCCCGTCAGCTTCACAGAGCGCTCGATGAGACTGTCCAGCAGGTCGCTGACGTTGTTGGGAATCTGATCGGGCTCCGCCTGGGGCTTCTCGGTAGGCGTGGTCAGATCCGAGAGCACGCTCTCGGCCAGGGCCAGGGCGGAAATGTCGAAGTTAACGCCGAACAGGGCGCAGACTCTGCCGTCCTCTCCCCGGAGAAACACCGTGGAGGATTTCAGCAGCTTGCCGCTGGGGGTACGGGTCAGGTAGCTCAGCCGATCCACAGTGGGGTCAGACTCAGCCTTTTGCAGCTGCTCCAACACCACCTGGCTGGGGCCGTCCCCCGCCTTCCGGCCGGTGACGTGACCGTTTTCGATAATCGCCAGGGAGTGCTCCGCGGCCTGGGGGGAAATCTCGTGCACCACCACCTCGCAGCCGCTGCCAAACTCGGCGGCAACGCCCTTGGCGACAGTCCGCAGCATTTCAAGCTCATGGGGCTTGAGCATAGGAAACCTCCTTTCGCTGAAAATTTGCCTTCTTTGCCATTTTATCATCTTACCCTAACATAATACCACAGCTTTTGCAGAAATCAACAAATAATCTTTTCGATTTCCAAAAAAATTTTTTGGATTATCTGAAATTATTTTGAAAATGGGTTGACTTCCGAAACATTTATGCTACACTATCACATGGTATGATACTTTTTAATAACAGAAACCGTCAGACGAAATCAGACGAACGGAGGTTTACTATGGATTATGCGCAGATTCGGCGCGCTGCCGAAGGGTACAAACAGGATATGACCCGCTTCCTGCGGGATATGATCGCCATTCCGTCCGAATCCTGTGAGGAGGAGGGCGTGGCGAAGCGCATCGCCGCCGAGCTGACGAAGCTGGGCTACGACAAGGTAGAGTTTGACAAGCTGGGCAACGTCATCGGCTGGCTGGGCGAGGGCGAGAAGATCATCGCCATCGACTCCCACATCGACACCGTGGGCATCGGCAACCGGGCCAACTGGGAGGCCGACCCCTACGAGGGCTACGAGACCGAGGAGATCATCTACGGCCGGGGCGGCTCCGACCAGGAGGGCGGCATGGCCGCCGCAGCCTACGGCGGCAAGATTATGAAGGACTTAGGGCTGCTGCCCAAGGGCTACAAGCTCATGGTGGTGGGCTCCGTCCAGGAGGAGGACTGCGACGGTATGTGCTGGCAGTCCATCGTCAACGAATACTTTGACGGTCCCGAGGACGCCCGGAGCAAGATCGAGTTCGTGATCTCCACCGAGCCCACCGACGGCGGCATCTACCGGGGCCACCGGGGCCGCATGGAAATCCGGGTGGACGTCCACGGGGTGAGCTGCCACGGCTCCGCCCCCGAGCGGGGCGACAACGCCATTCACAAGATGGCGGAAATTCTCCTGAACGTCCGGGACCTGAACGAGAACGACGCCGGCGACGACAAGGAGATCAAGGGCCTGGTCAAGATGCTGGACCCGAAGTACAATCCCGAGCACTTCGAGGACGCCCGCTTCCTGGGCCGGGGCACCTGCACCACCAGTCAGATCTTCTACACCTCCCCCAGCCGCTGCGCCGTGGCGGACTCCTGCGCCATCTCCATCGACCGCCGCATGACCGCCGGCGAGACCTACAAGTCCTGCCTGAAGGAGATTGAGGAGCTGCCCGCCGTGAAGAAGTACGCCAAGGACGTGAAGGTCTCCATGTATATGTATGACCGTCCCTCCTGGACCGGCCACGTCTATGAGACCGAGGCCTTCTTCCCCACCTGGATCAACAAGGCCACCGCCCCCCACGTTCAGGCTCTGGTGGACGCCCACCAGGCCCTCTGGGGCGACAAGCGCCTGTGGGTGGACGAGACCGCCCGGGCCAAGCGAGAGGGCCGTCCCCTGACGGACAAGTGGACCTTCTCCACCAACGGCGTTTCCATCCAGGGCCGCTACGGCATCCCCTGCGTCGGCTTCGGCCCCGGCGCCGAGAGCCAGGCCCACGCCCCCAACGAAATCACCTGGAAGCATGACTTAGTCGTCTGCGCCGCCCTCTACGCCGCCGTTCCCATGCTCTACAAGCCCGAGAACAAGGACGGCTCCGCCACCAGCTTCCGCCAGGAGCTGACGGGGAACGACATCCGATAAAGGAGATCGAACGTGCGTACACGCAATCACCGACGCGCCAGACCCGGTATTTCTGTCTTATCCGCCGCGCTCGTTCTTTGTCTGCTGCTTTCGGGCTGCCTCCATGTGACAATTATCAAAACGGATGACACCGCTCCGCACTTCGGACTGGACGTTGTAAAGGAGATCAATCCGGACGGCTCCCTTGGCAAGAGCAAGACCTTCACCGGCGATGGCTTCACGATCACGCTGACCGATCTCTTTCGGGAGCAGAAGAGCGAATATGGCTTTGACGCCTATTACAACTCCCCCTTCTGCGGCGTCATAGTTCTGAAGGAGCCCTTTACCCTGAAGGAAGGCATGGAGGACGAAACCCTTTTGGAATACGTCGAAAACGTAATCAAAAACAACGGCCACGATACCCAACCGCAGGAAAAGGACGGCTTGGTTTATTACCGGTATTCCAACCCGGACCCCGAATACGATTTCCAAGGCTGTAGCTTTTCCTACAAGGGCAGCGACGCCTTCTACATCTTCCAGTTTATCTATCTTGAAACAGACGCGGAGGAGCTCGAGGACACGATCTTCTCCTACGCAAAGTCCGTCACGGTGGAATAAACAACAGGCGGGCAGATTGCCCGCGCTGCATCAAAAATCCCCGGACAAGCAATGCTTGTCCCTGCATCCCTAAAAACCAAGAACTAACAATTAACACCTGGAGGTATCTTATGAGCAAGGCATTCGAACTCGCCCGGCAACTCGAAAAACTCCACATCAACAACATGTACAAGCAGGACTTCTACTGGACCTGGGACAAGACCGACGACGAGATTGCCGCGGTCTTTGCCGTGGCCGACGCCCTCCGCGATCTGCGGGAGCACAACAAGTCCACCCGGGTCTTCAACTCCGGCCTGGGCATCTCCCTCTTCCGCGACAACTCCACCCGCACCCGCTTCTCCTTCGCCTCGGCCTGCAATCTGCTGGGCCTGGAGGAGCAGGTCCTCGACGAAAAGAAATCCCAGATCGCCCACGGCGAGACCGTCCGGGAGACCGCCAACATGGTGTCCTTTATGGCGGACGTGATCGGCATCCGGGACGATATGTACATCCACCAGGGTCACGAATACATGAAGACCTTTATGGACGCCCTGGAGGACGGCTACCGCGACGGCATCCTGGAGCAGCGGCCCACCCTGGTCAACCTCCAGTGCGACGTGGACCACCCCACCCAGTGCATGGCGGATATGCTCCACGTCATCCACCACTTCGGCGGCGTGGAGAACCTGAAGGGCAAGAAGGTCGCCATGACCTGGGCCTACTCCCCCAGCTACGGCAAGCCCCTGTCCGTGCCCCAGGGCGTCATCGGCCTGTTCACCCGCTTCGGCATGGACGTGGTTCTGGCCCATCCCGAGGGCTACGACGTCTTCCCCGAGGTGGAGGACATCGCCCGGAATAACTGCAGGAAGTACGGCTCCACCTTCTCCAAGTGCAACAGCATGGAGGAAGCATTCCGGGACGCCGACATCGTCTATCCCAAGTCCTGGGCTCCCTTTGCCGCCATGGAAGAGCGCAGCAAGCTCTATGTCCAGGGCGACCAGAAGGGCATCGACGCGCTGGAGCAGCGGCTGCTGGCCCAGAACGCCCAGCACAAGGACTGGACCTGCTCCGAGGAAATGATGCAGAAGACCAAGGACGGCAAGGCCCTGTATCTCCACTGCCTGCCCGCCGACATCTCCGGCGTCAGCTGCCCCGAGGGCGAGGTGGACAACTCCGTCTTCGACCGCTATCTGGTGCCCCTCTACAAGCAGGCCAGCTTCAAGCCCTACATCATCGCGGCCATGATCTTCCTGGCCCAGGTGAAGGACCCCGTCAAGGCCCTGATGGCTCTGGACGCTTCCAACGACAAGAGAAAGATTTTCTGATTTTACCTGCGGGGCGCGAAGCCCGTTGAACGTTGAAGACGTCGGTGCGTTTCAAATTTCCGATTTGGTTATCGGCCTTTGTCCGTAGGGGCGGCCATTGGCCGCCCCCACACGCCTCTTGCTGCGGAAATTTGATCGTCAGGACTGCGATTTGAACGACCTGTTCCCTTTCAACTTTCAAAGATTCATCTTCAATTCAAAAAACGGCCGTCTGCGGCCATAAAATAACAGGAGAGGAAATCACCATGAGCAAACGCATCGTCATCGCTCTCGGCGGCAACGCCCTGGGCAACACCCCCTATGAGCAGCTGAAGCTGGTGGAAGAAACCGCCAAGCCCATCGTGGATCTGATCGCCCAGGGCAATCAGGTCATCATCGCCCACGGCAACGGCCCCCAGGTGGGTATGATCAATCTGGGCTTCTCTACCGCCGCCGAGGCCAAGGCCATCAAGTCCGATATGCCCTTCCCCGAGTGCGGCGCCATGAGCCAGGGCTACATCGGCTATCATCTGCAAAACGCCATCGGCAACGAGCTGGCTGCCCGGGGCATCCAAAAGGACGTGGCCACCGTCGTCACCCAGGTTCTGGTGGACGAGGCCGATCCCGCCTTCCAGCATCCCACCAAGCCCATCGGCGCTTTCTATGACAAAGAGACCGCCGAGCGCATTGCCGCCGAGAAGGGCTACACCATGGTGGAGGACGCGGGCCGCGGCTATCGCCAGGTGGTTCCCTCTCCCAAGCCGGTGGACGTGATTGAGAAGAACATGGTCAACGCTCTGGTGGATCAGGGCTTTGTGGTCATTACCGTGGGCGGCGGCGGCATTCCCGTGGTCCGCAGGAACGGCAAGCTCTGCGGCACCCCCGCCGTTATCGACAAGGACTTCGCCTCCGCCAAGCTGGCAGAGCTGGTTCACGCGGACGCCCTGGTGATTCTGACGGCTGTGGATCAGGTCGCCATCAATTTTGGCAAGCCCGACCAGAAGTCCCTGGACAGCATGACCATTGCCGAGGCCGAGCGTTACTGCGCGGAGGGCCACTTTGCCCCCGGCTCCATGCTCCCCAAGGTCAAGGCCGCCATCTCCTTCGCCCAGACCGGCGGCGAGGCCATCATCGCCTCCCTGCAAAACGCCGGCAAGGCCGTCCGCGGTGAAAGCGGCACGGTGGTACGGAAGTAGAAAATTCGCCGGGGCCGGCAACGGCCCCGGCGCTTTTTACAGTTGAGAATCGAAAATTGATTATCCCGCGTCCCATCCATCGCAGGGGCGGATGCCCACGTCCGCCCTTTGGCGCATGGCGCATAGCACCCGCAGGGGCGGCGTTTTGCCGCATTTCATAACTTTCAACTATCAATTTTCAACTTTTAACTGAATTGCAACTGCCGGTTGCGGGATTTCCAAGGCAAATTGGTGGTCTGCAACCGCTTTTTTGGCTATGATTGGGCCATCAAAACAACCGAGCCGCCCGTAGGGAGGCATCCCCGGATGCCTCCGCCGTCCACCTGCCGCAACGACAGGAGCGCTTCGGAACTGAAAGGAGAAATCATTATGATACTTGCAGACAAACTCATCGACCTGCGCAAAAAGAACGGCTGGTCCCAGGAGGACCTGGCCGACAAGCTGGAGGTCAGCCGCCAGTCCGTCTCCAAATGGGAAAGCGCCCAATCTGTTCCCGACATGAACCGCATTCTGAAGCTCTCGGAGATTTTCGGAGTCTCCACCGACTACCTGTTGAAGGACGAGCTGGGCCCCGAGACCCTGGGCGGAGACGCCGCCCCCCTCACCGACACGGACCTGCCCGTGCGGCAGGTGTCCATGGAGGAGGCCGCGGATTTTCTGAATTACCGGAGCTTCGCCGCCAAGCGCATCGCCCTGGGGGTGATGCTCTGCGTCCTCTCCCCCATTCTGCTGATCGTGCTGGGGGGCGCCCAGGACGCCGGGAAGGTGGCCCTGACCGAAGCCCAGGTCGGCGGCATCGGTCTGGTGTCCATCATCCTGCTGGTAGGCTGCGCCGTAGCCCTCTTTGTCACCACCGGCCTGAAGGGCCAGCGCTTCCAGTACCTGAACGACACCGGCTTTGAAACCGCCTACGGGGTAGACGGCATGGTGAAGGACCGCCGGGAAAAGTATCGCCACAGCTTCAACACTCTGCTGACGGCAGGCATCGTGCTCTGCGTGCTGGCCGTGCTGCCTCTGTTCCTGACGCTGATCTTCTTCGGCGAGGGGGCGACCCCGGAGGAATCCTTCCCCCACGTGGCCTCTCTGGGACTGCTGCTGGCCATTGCGGCAGTCGGCGTCTATCTGATCGTCCGCAGCTCCACCGTCTGGGGCGGCTACCAGATGCTCCTGGAGGAGGACGGCTACACCCGGGCCCAAAAGGAAGAAAACAAGCGCAGCGAGCCCCTGGCCGCCATCTACTGGTGCGCCGTCACCGCGGGCTACCTGGCCTGGAGCTTCCTCACCAATGACTGGCAAAAAACCTGGATCGTCTGGCCCGTGGCCGGCGTCCTCTTCGGCCTGGTCCAGGCCGTCGCCAGGTCCATGCGGAAAGAGTAATTCCCTCTCCTGGTAAACAGACAGCCCCGGGATCGATTCCGATCCCGGGGCTTCGCTTTCTCCTCGCGGGGCAGGCTTGCCGGAAGACTATGCGTTGAACACATACCTGTCCAGCCGCTCAAAGGCCTCCCGGACGACGTGCAGGGGCAGGGCCAGATTGACCCGGATGCCCCAGGGGTCTTCAAACATTCGGCCATCCTGCCAGGCCACCCCCACGTCGGTACCCAGCTTTTGCAGCTCCTGGATGGTCTTCCCGTGAGCCCTGCACCAGTCCTCGCAGTGGAGGAAGAGCATATAGGTGCCCTGGGGCTGCATCAGGGTGACGCCCTGGAAATGATCCCGGATGTATTCGCAGGCAAAGCGGACGTTCTCCGTCAGCACCTGCCGCAGCTCGTCCACCCAAAGCTGCCCCGCTTCGCCGTAGGCGCCGATCAGGGCGTGCATGGACAGCACGTTCATGGAATTGTAGGCGGACAGGGAGGCCTCCTTGGCCTGCCGATCCCGGAGCCAATCGTTGTAGATGATGTGGTAGCTGCCCACCAGGCCCGCCAGGTTGAAGGTCTTGGACGGGGCGTACATGGCCGCCACGTGCTCCCGGGCCCAGGCGTTGACAGACTGGGTGGGAATGTGCTTATGGCCCTCTAAAATCAGATCGGACCAGATTTCATCGGAGACCACCCATACGTCATGCTTTTCAAAGATGGCCAGGGCCTTCTCAATCTCCCGGCGTTCCCAGACCCGGCCGCAGGGGTTGTGGGGGCTGCAAAAAATCGTGGCGTGGATGTGCTTTTCCACGATCTTTTGTTCCATATCCGCATAGTCAATGCGCCAGACTCCGGCCTCGTCCCGGTACATGGGGTTGTGGACGATCTCGTAACCGTTGTTTTCCAGCACGTGGGTAAAGCCCACGTAGGTGGGGCTTTGGACCAGCACCGGGTCTCCCCGGGAGCAGAGCACGTTCAGCGTGGAGATCACCCCGCCCAGCACGCCGTTTTCATAGCCGATGTGCTTCGGCTCCAGGCCCTCCACCCCGTTGCGGAGCTTCTGCCAGCGGATGATGCTGTCAAAGTAGGCCGCCGAGGGCTGGAAGTAGCCGAAGGCCGGGTGCTGGGTCCGGGCGATAATGGCCTCCTGGATGGACGGACAGACCGGGAAGTTCATATCGGCCACCCACATGGGGATGACGTCAAAGCCCGCCTTGGGTCCTGCCGGGGCAAAGCCCCCGGGCTGTCCCACCATATCCACCGCGATGGCGTCCTTTCCCCGCCGGTCGGGGAGGGTGGTAAAATCATAGCGCATATCAATTCCTCATTCCCTTTTTCCGCGTAGGGCGGGCATCCCCCTGCCCGCCGCGGCGATTGGTACGTCGGCGGCCTGGGGTCAGGCCGCCCTACGAAATCAAAATACCATCGGCCAGAGCAGATTCAACCCGATCCCGCCGAAGAAGGACAGGGCGTTTGCCAGCAGGGCGTAAAGCACGACACGGCCTTTGCCCGGATGCTTTTCGTTGGTCTTCGCAAGGGTAAAGCAGTAGAAGATTGCCTCTGCCGCGAATACAATCAGCTCTAAGAGCAGATAAAACAGGAAGAAAAACATATCCCCGCTGCCGGAGCTGTGCGCATAGACAGCCAGCGCAGCGTTCAGGCCGAGCTGCGTAACCAGATTGGCGATCAGCACGAAACGGATTCCCTTCCGATAGCCGAAGACCAGCGCCAGGCCCAGCTCCAGGAGCAGCGTCACCGCCACCCGAGCCAAAAAGCTGGCGATTTTCCCGGAGATATCCAGGTCTTTCTCCACGCTCAGCTTTCCGCCGGAAAGCGTCGCGTCAAAGACGGATTCAAAGGCATAGCGCTCCAGAGACTCGGAGCAGACAAGCTCCCCGGTGTCCGGGAACCAGAGCAGCACCTTGAAGTTTTGGGGCGGATAATAGCCCCACACAAAGCTGCCGCCCGAGCAGGAGAACACCTCGCCCAGGAAGTAGTAGCCGTCCGGGTCCTTGTACTGCTGCATGGCGTCATAGGCCTGTTTCCCCTGTTCGGAAAGCTGTTCCCGCCACCAGGTATCACTCTCCGAACCGGGTTCCACCACGGAATGGGGACCGGTGCTCTTTTCCTTGGAAAGAAGGGTCGCGTAGAAGGCCCGCTGTTCCCCCTCCATCTCCACCCGGACCTCCACAGAGGGCTTCGGCCCCATGTCCGCGAAGACCGTGGTTGCCAGCATTGCGCAGAGCAGGACGAATACGATAAGCCGAAGAAATTGTTTTGATGTTTTCATGTTCATTTCCCTTTCTCCGTGCGTCCGGCGGAAGGACTCCCCGTCAAACACACTTGGATTATACAGGAAGATAGACGTTTCCGCAAGAAAAATGTTCCGCAAAAGCTGAAAATTCTCCTCCCCTGCCGGACTTGTTTTTTCCGGGCGAGTATGGTAAGATGGAGCGGAAAGAGGGTAATTTTTATGAAGCTGATGGAACCTACAATGGAACTGGACCGGGAAATACAGGATTTCCGGCGGGAGTTTCTGAAGGCCGAAAGCTCCATGGACGGCTGCGGCCCCCTGCGCCATTATGAAAAAACCGCGGACTGGCTGGCCGAGCTGGAAGTCTGCAAGAGCCCGAAAACCGTCCCGGCGGACCGGGTTCCGGCTGTCCAGTATGTTTACCTCCGGGAATCGGACAAGCGGGTGGTGGGGATGATCCAGCTTCGCTATTGCCTGAATGACTACGTTTCCAAGTATGCGGGCCACATCGGCTATTCCGTCCGTCCTTCGGAGCGGGGCAAGGGCTACGCCACGCAAATGCTCCGGGACGTACTGCCCCTCTGCCCTGCCCTGGGCCTGTATCGGGTCCTGATCTGCTGCAAGGTGGAAAACACCGCCAGCCGCAAGGTCATCCTGAAAAACGGCGGCATCTATGACAGCACCGTCACCGAACCCCGCCGGGGCGTCCGGCTGGAGCGGTATTGGATCAGCCTGTAGCGCGATAAAACAGCTTGAGCGGACGTCCGATTTCGGGCGTCCGCTCTTTGCGTCAATGTCTGCAATCTTCCGGCTTGCTGTCCCGGAACTCGGTGTCCCGCAGGTCCACCTCATCGTTAATCCCCCGGTATTCCAGATCGGTGGCGGGGAACACATAGCTGGGAACCTCCAGGCCGTTTTCCAAAAAGGGAATCTCCGGGCTGGTTTTGTGCTTCTTTTTCGACATATTTCATCCCTCCGGCCATAGCTTGCCCAAAGCGATGGGAAAAATTCAAAAAAGCAAGCTATCGATTTTGCGGATGTCGAATTCATTCCCGTTTTGCAGATGGCAATCTGCAAAACACCGACAATT
>JAGABH010000146.1 GCA_017614755.1 Oscillospiraceae bacterium | reverse complement strand
TGCTTATTTTCGCCAGGTAGAGGGCGAGAGGAAAATCAGCATGGGGTAGATTTCCAAGCGGCCAAAGAGCATGGCAAAGGAGAGTACTACCTTGAAGAAGGGGCCGTAGTCGGCATAGCTGGCCGCCGGGCCCACCAGGTTCAGGCCGGGGCCGATGTTGTTGAAGCAGGCGGCCACGGCGGTGAAGTTGGAAACGCCGTCGAAGCCCGGCTGGAAGGAGACCACAAACCAGAATATGGCAAACACGCCGATGTAGAGGGCAAAGTAGGTGCCGACGCTGATCAGGGTGGGGCTGTCCACGGGCTTGCCCTCAAAGCGGACCGAGGTTACGGCCCGGGGATGGAGCAGGTGGCGAACCTCCCGGCGATAGGTTTTAAACAGCAGCACCGCCCGGGAGACTTTGATGCCGCCGGCGGTAGAGCCCGCGCAGGCGCCCAGGAACATCAGCAGCACCAGGATCATCCGGCTCAGGGTGGGCCACTGGTCAAAGTTTACCGTGGAGAAGCCCGTGGTGGAGGAGATGGAGGTCACCTGGAAGTAGGCGGCCCGGGCGGATTCCGCCACGTTGTTGTCAAACAGCGGCATAATGTTGATGCAGATCAAAACCGTAGCGCCCAGAACGACCAGCAGATAGGTCCAGAGCTCCTCGCTGCGCAGGGCAGTGCGGAACCGCCGCAGCAGCAGCAGGAAATAGAGGTTGAAGTTGACGCCGAAGAGCATCATAAACACGGCGATGACCCACTGGTGATAGGGACTGTAATCGGCGATGCTGGCGGCCTTCATGCCGAAGCCGCCGGTACCGGCGGTGCCGAAGGTGTGGATGGCGCTGTCGAACAGAGGCATTCCTCCAGCCACCAGGAGTATCAGCTCCAGCACCGTCATGGCGATGTAGAGCAGGTAGAGGGTTTTGGCGGTGTCCCGGAGTCTGGGAGAGAGCTTGCCCATGGTGGGGCCGGGCATCTCCGCCCGGAGGACGTGGATGGTCCGGCCGGAGAGGTTGGGCATCAGAGCCACCATCAGTACCAGCACGCCCATGCCGCCGATCCAGTGGGTAAAGCTCCGCCAGAACAGCATGGAGCGGGACATGGATTCCACGTCGTTGAGGATGGAAGCGCCGGTGGTGGTAAAGCCGGAGACCGTCTCAAAGAAGGCGTCCACAAAGCAGGGAATCGACCCGCTGATGACAAAGGGCAGGGCTCCCAGGGCAGAGACGCTGAGCCAGGCGATGGCGGTGACGAAGAAGCCCTCCTTGGCATAGATCACCTGATTCTCGGTGCGGAAGAGCTTGCACAGCAGCATCCCAAGAAGGATGCACAGACCGATGGAAAGCAGGAAGGGAATCTGTCCGCCGTCCCAGTAGTAGAGGGACACGGCCAGGGGCAGCAGCAGCAGCCCACCCTCCAGCAGCAGGATTCGGCCGATCAGATAAAAGACCATTTTCCGGTTCATGGAGGCCCTCCTACGGCAGCATATCCGCCAGCGTGTTCAGCCGGTGCTGCCCCGCAATGACCACCACCCGATCCCCGGGGAGGATCATATCGTCGCCGGTGGGGATAATGGCCTTTCGGTCCCGGAGAATACCGGCAATCAGGATGTTCTTTTTCAGCCGCAGATTCTTCAGGGGAATGCCGGTATAGGCGGCTTCGCCGCTGACAATGAACTCCAGGGCTTCGGCCTTGCCGTCCATGAGCTGATACAGGTTCTCAATGGAGGAGCCCATGGAGGACTGCAGGGCCCGGGCATAGCGCAGCACCACGTTTACCACGACGGTCTTGGGGGAGACCACGTTTTCCAGGCCCATCTGGGTGGCCATCTTTGCCATCTCATCGATGTTGACCTTGGCAATGACCTGGCCCACGTGCTGGGATTTGGCGTAGTAGGCGGCAAGAATATTCTCCTCGTCGATGCCGGTCAGGCAGACAAAGGCGTCCTGATCCTGGAGGCCGGCCTCCTGCAGCAGCTCCGGGTGGGTGCCGTCGCCGCAGTAAGTGGCGATGCCCGGGAGCCAGTCGCTGAACTTGTGGCAGGTGGCCCGATCGGTGTCGATGAGGTTGACGTTGGAGCCGGAGTTCAGCAGCATCTTGGACAGATAGAAGGCGATCCGGCTGCCGCCCAGAAGCATGACGTTTCGAGCCTGCCGCAGGGCCAGACCGGTGAGCTTAAAGAGCTTCCAGAGCTCCACCCGGTCGGCGGTGATGCCCACCCGGTCTCCGGCCTGGAGCATGAAATCGCCCCGGGGGATCACCACCTCGGCCCCCCGCTGGACCACGCAGATCAGGAACTTTGCCTTGAACTTTTCACGCAGGTCCACCAGCTTGTGGCCCACCAGCGGGGAGTCCTCCTTCAGCCGGAGCTCTACCATTTCAAAGTTCCGCCGGGAGAAGGTCTCCACCTTGGAGGCGGCGGGGAGCTTCAGAATGTGGTGCATCTCCTGGGCGGTGAGCAGCTCGGGGTTGACAGACATGGACAGGTCCAGCTGCTGGCGCAGGAAGCTCAGGGATTTGTCATTGTATTGGGGGTTGCGGATGCGGGCGATGGTGTGGCCTGCCCCTTGACGTTTGGCTAGAAAGCACATCAGCATATTCAGCTCGTCGGAGCCGGTGACGGCGATAAAGAGGTCGGTCTTTGCCACCCCGGCTTCCACCAGGGCTTCGCAGTCGGCGCCGTTTCCGGTTACGCACATGACGTCAAACTGGTTGGTCAGATTGTCCAAAACGTCTTGACGGCTGTCCATGGCCACTACGTCGTGACCTTCAGAAACCAGAGCGCTGATCAGCGCAACACCGATTTTGCCGCAGCCAACAAGTATGATTCTCATTAGGGTACTCCTTGTTCAGGGTTCGAGAGGGCCTAACCCAAAGGGCCACGAAGTATGCCAAAAGCGGCCCTCAGATTCAAAGCACAGAAGAATCCCGTTTTCCTCTGCTGCCGGATGCCGGATGCTTATCGAATATGAAAACACTTCCGGATGTGGCCCAGCTCGCCCACCACGTAGGCAACGTCGTCGGGCTTGAATTCCCGGTCCGGCCGGGGTACTTTAATCTCTCCGCCGGAGCGCAGACAGATCAGGTTGATCTCGTGCTTGCGCCGCAGATCCAGCTCCACCAAAGTCTTGCCGAACCATTCTTCGGGAACGGCCATCTCGAAAATGGAGAAGCCGCCCTCCAGCTGCAAAAAGTCGATAATCTTCTCCGAGGAATACTTGGTGGCGAGTCGCCGGGCAATTTGCTTTTCAGGGTAGACCACTTCATCGGCTCCGTTGCGCAGGAGAAACTTCTCCTGAACTTCGTTTTTTGCCCGGGAGATGACCTGTTTCGCGCCCAGCTCTTTCAGCAGGGAGGTGGCCTCCAGGGAAGTCTGGAAGTTTTCACTGATGGAAACCACGCACAGGTCGAAGTTGCTCACGCCCAGCGTTTGCAGGAAGGCGGGGCTGGTACAGTCGCCGATCTGAGCGTCCGTGACAAAGGGCATCACGGCGTTTATCAGGGATTCCCGGACGTCCACGATCATAATTTCGTAGCCCTGCTCGTTCATTTGCCGGGCCAGCATGGAGCCGAAGTTTCCGGCCCCAAGAATCAGAACAGATTTCATAATTTCTCCTTTTCCGAAAGACAAGCGCTGCTTGTAATGAAGGATTTGTTTTGCAAATATGAAGTACGGCTTTGCCGTATGAAGACGCTTCATATCTTTAAAAATGTTTGTTCCTGCTCCAAAGAAACGCTATCCCACCGTGACTGTGTCCAACGGCTTTTTCCCCGGGGAATTCTTGCCGCCGGGCAGGAGGGCGAATACCAGCGTCAGGGCGCCCACGCGGCCCAGGAACATCAGGATCATCAAAATGATCCGGGAGCTCTGGTGCAGGGCGGGGGTGATTCCCAGACTCAGGCCCACGGTCCCTACGGCGGAGCTGGTTTCAAACATACAGGTCAGCAGGGGCAGCCCCTCCGTCCGGGAGAGCGCCGCTGCGCCTACGGTAAACAGGGCCAGGTACAGGAATAAAATCGTACCGGCGTTCCGGATTACGTCCTGGCCGATCCGGCGGCGGAAGCACTCCACGTCGTCCCGGCGGCGGAACACGGTGAGACCCGCCAGGCAGAGAACCGCCAGCGTGGTGGTCTTCATGCCGCCGGCGGTGGAGCCGGGGGAGCCGCCCACCAGCATCAGCACGATCATCCGCAGAATGGCGGGCTCGGACATTTTGGTGAGGTCCGCGGTGTTGAAGCCGGCGGTTCGGGTGGTGACGGATTGGAACAAGGAGGCCAGAACCCGCTCTCCCGGGGCCATATCCCGGAATTCCAGCAGGTAGTTCAGCGCCGCGGGCAGCAGAATCAGCACCGCTGAGGTCACCAGCACCAGCTTGGTTTGGAGCTTGCAGCGGCGGAAACGGAACCTGCTCTCCCGCAGGTCCTCCCAGACCAGGAAGCCGATGCCGCCCACAATAATCAGCAGCATGATAACCGTGTTTACCCAGATATCTCCCCCGTAGCTTGTGAGGGAAGAATAGCGTTCCCGCACGCCCATCAGGTCAAAGCCGGCGTTGCAGAAGGCGGAGACGGAATGGAATACGCTGTACCAAAGCCCCTTGGCAAAGCCAAAGTCCCGGCAAAAGATGGGGGCCAGAAGGAGAGCGCCGCCCAGCTCAATGTATACAGAGCCTCGGAAAATAAAGCCAGCCCGCCGGACAATGCCGCCCACCTGGGGGGCGGAGATGGATTGCTGCATCATGTTCCGCTGGGCCAGGCTGATGCGGCGGCCCCAGAGCCGGAAGAAGGTCAGGGCCACGGTAATCACGCCAAGGCCGCCGATCTGAATCAGCACCAGAATGACCAGCTGGCCCCAGACGGACCAGTGGGTTGCCGTGTCCCGCACCACCAGGCCGGTGACGCAGGCGGCGGAGACGGAGGTGAACAGGGCGTCGGAAAAGGGGGTGGAGCGGCCGTCCCGGCTGCAAATCGGCAGGGTCAGCAGCAGGCCGCCCAGCAGAATCAGGCCGAGAAAGCCCAGCAGAATCACCTGAAAGGAGGCAGTGGTATGATTTTTGCGGGTAAAGAAACCGAACTTCAAAAACAGCCCCTCCTTTGCCCTGATTGTACGGAGCAATCAGGCTTTTGACTTTTCAAACCCGTGAATCCAATCGGATTTGGTGTAGTAGATGAAGTAGATGACCGAGCTGATGAACCAGGTCATGGGGTAGGCCCAGAAGAGCAGGGTAATGTTGTGGTCAATCTGCATGGCGACGGTGATGTAGCTCACCCGGAGCAGGCACCAGACGCCCAGCATAATGAACATGGGCACGAAGGCCTTGCCCGCACCCCGGCAGATGCCCGCAATGCAGTGGGAGAAGGAGAGCATACAGAAGAACAGGGATTCAATGTGGGCCTGTCTTACGGCAATGTCGATGGATTCCTGCCCGTCCACAAAGATCGAGACCAGGGGCCTCGCGAAGAGGAAGACAATCAGGCCGATGAGCTCCGCCATAAGGACGGCGGCAATAATTCCGAAGCGGGCGCCCTGCTTGGCCCGGTCATATTCCTTTGCCCCCAGGTTCTGACCGATGTAGGTGGTCAGCGCCATGGAGAAGGAGGTGATGGGCAGGAAGGCGAAGCCCTCGATGGTGCCGTAGGCGCCGAAGGCGTTGGTGCCCACGTCGCCGAAGGTGTTGATGTTGGTCTGCACCAGTACGTTGGCAAAGCCGATGACGGAGTTCTGAACGCCGGTGGGCAGGCCGTAGCGGAGAATCTCTCCCAGGGAGCCGCGGTCCATCCGGAGCTTGCTCCAGGTGATGGCGTAGACGGTGCCCTTTTTGGTCAGCTGCCGCAGGCAGAGCAGGGCGGAGAGGGCCTGGGAAATGGTGGTGGCGATGGCGGCCCAGCGGATGTCCAGCCCCAGGGGCCCCAGGAAGAGCCAGTCGAGAAAGACGTTGGTGACAGAGGAGACAATCAGGAAGTAGAGGGGGCGCTTGCTGTCGCCCACCGCGTTCATAATCCCCTTGAAGGTGTTGTACATGACCATGGCCACGGAGCCCAGGAAATACCACCGCAGATAGGAGATGGCGTAGGGCTGCAGCTTTTCGTCCAACTGCATCCAGATGGGAATGAAGGAGGCCAGGATGGTGCCGATTACCGTCAGAGCCAGGCCGCAGATCAGGGAAATCAGCACGGCGGTGTGGACGGCCTTGCTGAGTTTCTCCGGGTCCTTGGCCCCAAAGTAGCGGCTGATCACCACGCCCGCGCCCATGGAGGCGCCGACGAAGAAGGAAATCATCAGAAAAATCAGGCTGGTGGAGGACTTGACGGCGCCGAAGGCCGAATCACCCAAGAACTCGCTGACGATCCAGGCGTCGGCAGTGTTGTAGAGCTGCTGGAAGAGCTGGCTGAGGAAAATGGGGAGGGCAAAGGCGGTAATCACCTTTTTGGGGCTGCCCACGGTCATCAGGGTCGCGTCCTTGTGCCGGTGCTGGGGCATATGCAGGTGGAAAAACTTGTACGGCATAAAATTCTCTTTCTTAAGTGCGTGCTTGAAGCATTTGTGAAATTGTCGATCTATTATACAATAAATAAAAAGATTTGTAAAGCCCCGGGATGGACAAAAACTGGGGCGGCAAAAGGTCAAATTCCGCAAGAAAACCCTTGCCTCTTTTGCCGAACTGTGGTACAATAAGCCGGTATGAAAAAAAGGAGGGACGTCCCATGCGGAAACTGATCGGCTTCGATAATCAGATGTACCTCGACACCCAATCCGCCCGGATTCGGGAGCGGATTTCCCAGTTCGGCGGCAAGCTCTATCTGGAATTCGGCGGCAAGCTGTTTGACGACTACCATGCCTCCCGGGTCCTGCCGGGCTTCGCGCCGGACAGCAAGATCCGGATGCTCCTGGAGCTGCGGGACGACGCGGAGATCGTGATCCCCATCAACGCCTCCGCTATCGAGCAGAACAAGGTTCGGGGCGATTTGGGCATTACCTATGACGAAGACGTGCTCCGGCTCATCGACGCCTTCCGGGCGGAGAAGCTCTATGTGGGCAGCGTGGTCATCACCCAGTACGCCGGCCAGGGGGCCGCGGACGTGTTCCGCCGCCGTTTGGAGCACCTGGGCATCAAGGTCTACACCCACTATCCCATCGAGGGCTACCCCCACAACATTGCCCGCATCGTCTCTCCCGAGGGCTATGGCAAGAACGACTATATCGAGACCACCAAGCCCCTGGTGGTGGTCACGGCCCCCGGCCCCGGCTCCGGCAAGATGGCCACCTGCCTCAGCCAGCTCTATCACCACTATGAGCGGGGCGAGGCCGCCGGCTACGCCAAGTTTGAGACCTTCCCCATTTGGAACCTGCCGCTGAATCATCCGGTGAACCTGGCCTACGAGGCCGCCACCGCCGATCTCAACGATGTGAATATGATCGACCCCTTCCACCTGGCCGCCTACGGGGAGACCACGGTGAACTACAACCGGGACGTGGAGGTTTTCCCGGTCCTGCAGGCCATTTTCGAAAAGATCATGGGCACCTGCCCCTACAAGTCTCCCACGGATATGGGAGTAAATATGGTGGGCAACTGCATTGTGGACGACGACGTAGTCTGCGAGGCCTCTCGGCAGGAGATTGTCCGCCGCTACTATTCCGCCCTCTGCGACCAGCGCAAGGGCACCGGCGCGGATGAGACCGTCTTCAAGCTGGAGCTGCTGATGAAGCAGGCCGGCGTCACCGACGCCATCCGTCCCGTGGTGGCCCGGGCTGCCCAGGCGGAGGATGAGACCGGCGAGCCTGCCGTCTGCATCCACCTGCCCAACGGAGAGCTGGTGGTGGGCGGTATGTCGGAGCTCATGGGTCCCGCCGCCGCGGCCCTGCTGAACGCGGTGAAATCCCTGGCCCACATCGAGCCCCATCGGCACCTGATCACCCGAGAGGCCATCGAGCCCATCCAGAGCCTGAAAACCAAGTATCTGGGCGGCCGGAACCCCCGGCTCCACTCCGACGAGGTCCTGATTGCCCTGGCCATTTCCGCCTCCGCCGACGAGCAGGCGGCCAAGGCCATGAAAAAGCTGCCCCGCCTGCGGGAGTGCGAGGTCCACTCCACCGTCATTCTGGGTGTCCAGGACGCCGCCACCTACGCCCGCCTGGGTATGCGGGTCACCTGTACGCCCAAGTATCAGAGCAAAAACCTCTTCCACAAGTAAAGCCTTTCCCCTGGGAGAAAGGCCCCTCGGCACCCGCCGGGGCGGATGAGGAAAAACGATAGACACAATCTACTGAAAAGGAGAAAAAGAAATGAACGAAAGCAAACAGCTTCGCTCGTACATCCGGGTATTTACCGTGCCGAAGAAAATTGCCGCTCTGGTGCTGTTTCTGGCCTGCGCGTTCTTCTTCTGGATGGCGTTTCAGGCCAAAGAGAAGAAGGACCCGGACCCCAAACCCATGGATACGATGCTCAGCGAGAACGGCAGCTATGTCTATGTGGACGCAGTAGGCGTCAGCGATTGGGTTTACGAGGTGAAATCCACCACTTACTACATGGTGGTGGACGCGGATTATGACTGCTACGTGGCAAAAATCTCCGCTGCGGACCTCAAGAAGCTCTCCGCCCAGCGGGCCTGGTTCGACAGCGAGGACGACGACGCCCCCATGCCGGAGCCGGTACGGCTCACCGGCGTCTGCAAGGGCATAAGCAGCACTGTGCGCAGCAGCTTCAGCGAGGTGTTGGAGCTGAGCGAAGAGGACTTTGACGCCTATTTCGGGGAAAAGGGCATTTGGGTAGGCGAGACCCCCTCCGGGAATGTCTTTGCGCTTTGGCTGGTTCCTGCGATTATTTCCCTGGCCGGCGCGGTGGTTCTCCTGTTGATCGGTCTGGCGAAGGGCAAGGCGACAAAGCGCGCCATTGCCAGACTGGAGCAGCGGTCCATGCTGCCCCAGGCGGAGGCCGATTTGAGCTCTCCCACGGTGCGCAGCGAGCGGAAGGACCAATTCCGCATGAGCGGCCGTTTCCTCTTCGGCAAGGGCATCGGCCTGGCTGCGGCCTGGGACGATGTGCTGTGGTGCTATCAGTCTGTGACCCGCTACAACTTCATTGTGACCTACCGGATTCTGGTGATCTGCACCGCGGACGGCATCCGGCACGAGGCCTACTACCGCAAGAAGGACCAGGATGAAATCGTGGGTCTGATGGATTATATCGGCCAGCAGAACCCCAACGTCATGCTGGGTTACAGCCTGGACAACAACCGGGCCTACCGGGAAGCTGTGAAGAAGAACAAGTAAAAAGCAGAAAACCGGAAGGCAAAAACGGGAAGCACCGAAAAGGCGCTTCCCGTTTTTTACCGGATTAAAACCGTTTCATCAAGAAATTGTATTATCGAAACACATTCATTTCCCCGTCGTAGAGCTCCATGCGGCGGCAGAGGACGTGATCCGGTTTGTACTCCGGCAGATAGGTTTCAATGGCCGTCGCCAGCAGCAGGGGATTCAGCGTCGGGTTCTGGGCGGCTACCACGGCCTCAATCACGACGGTGTCTGCTGTCATTGCGAGCCGGTGCGGCAATCCGCAACGCTCGTCCCCTGATGCCGCAATCTGCGTTCCGTCGGCCTCCGCCTCGGGCTGGCGGCCAATGGCCGCCCCTACGTGGATTTCCCGAATCATCGGGGCGATGTCCATCTCCACGTCGCCCTTTTTGCTGTGCTTTTCCACAATCAGCGACGGCCTGGCGAAGAGCGCCCGGATTGCCTCGACCCGCCGCAGGGAGGCATCTCCGGATGTCTCCGCGTCACCGCCCGAGGCGGCAGGCGCAATGTCCTCCTCGCATCCTTCGTCCCCTGATGCCTCATACTCCAACACCAGCCTCGCCCGCAGCCATGCCAGTTTCCCGGCCTTGGTACCGCCCTCGTAGCTCTCGAGAGCGCGTATCCCTGCGGGCAGCACGGGATTCATCCGGGCTGCGATTTCCAACACGGGAACGTCGCAGCCCTCGGCCAGGGTGAACTCCGCAATCTCGCATTGGCTTTCCACCCCGACGGACAGGGGCATGAGGATGGACAGCTCCGGGTGGGGGGTGAAGCCCTGGCTGTGCTTCAGGTCGATCCCCGCCCGCCGAAAGCTCCGCATCAGCGCCCGCATCAGGTCCAGGTGGGAGGACCAGACGGCGACGCCCTCTTTTACAAACAGCAGCCTTGACATTGTTTCTTCCTCTTCAAGTTCATTGTTTTCTGAGTCGCAGGGGCCGATGCCCACATCGGCCCCTGCTTTCCATTTTCAATTTTCAACTGCTACGGGTCGCATTTTCCGCAGTCCAGCAGCCCATTGGCTCCGCAGCCGGCGCAGCCGTGGCGGCAGTCGGGGGTGATCTCCGAGCGGTAGGCGCGTTCGCGCT
>JAGABH010000145.1 GCA_017614755.1 Oscillospiraceae bacterium | reverse complement strand
CTGCGTTTTCATCGCAGGGAACCGCCCCTTGGTGATTCGGTGTCTTAGAGCATACCTCTCCGCTGGCAATCCCAGCAGGCCACAAAGCGGGCCAGCAGGTCGTCTGTTCCCCTGTAGCTAAGCTGGCGGAGCAGATCGATCCAGATCGCTCTGCGCTCGCAGTACGACTCGATGTCGCACTTGCTGCCCTCAATCAGCTTATCAATAACATCCGTGATAAATTTCTTATCCGGATTTCGCATATTCAGCTTCTTGATGTCGTCGCTGCCATAGAGCCGATAGTTGATCTCCTCCACCAGCTTGATGACATCCTGCATATTGATGAACTGGGTCAGGTTCAGGTTGCGGCTGTCCGCCAGAAGACGGATGGCAGTGCTCTTGGAGCCGCAGGTCTTGATCTCGACGTCGTAATCCTTCAGGTACTCCAGAACAAGATTGTACTGCTTGTCGCCCAATGTGCGGGAGCTCTGCAGGAGCTCGCCATAGACGTCGGCAATCTTGGTCTTGGCTTCCTTCTCGGAAATGATGGTGAATTCCTTGATCTTGATCTTGTCACGGAACGCAGTCTTATCCAGGAAGGATTCCAAAAGCGCATGGCCCGTCTCCTCAAACAGGTTCAGACCGTAGGTCTTCGTGTAGTGATAAAGCTGGTCAAAAAGCATCTCATCAGAGGACAGGGTTTTGACGGACGCGGGGAAGCCCCGATAGAATGTCTCGGGAACTTTGATGCCCAGCTGTTCCGCGATAAACGGGATCATGTCCTTCTGAGCCAATTTCTCGCCGGAGACGATTCGAATATTATACAGCGCAGCAAAAGTGAAAATCACTTCGAAGCAATTATCTGTACTTCCCTCGCCATCGGAGACAAGATAATTCTTTTCAAACAGCAGTTCTTTGTAAATCTGTTTCATTTTCAAACCTCCCGTTTAATAGACACTAACGAACACAGAATTGGGTTCTGTGTTCGTGTCACAATATTGCTTGCAAAAGCATATTCATTACACACATTAGAATAGCACAGAAATATCGATTTGTCAACATCGAGACCCCGTTCAACGTCCCTTTCACGGTATATTTTCTCAATTTTTTCACTTTCCTACCGAAACATCGGGGCGCCGGAGGTGCATATATACAGCGCTCAGGCCGCGGCGCTTCTCCCCTTAGGCGTTGAGCGCCTCTAAAATGGCGGGAAGCTCCCGATCCACTACATCGTTGTCCAGCTGACAGGTGCCGGCGTTCCGGTGTCCGCCGCCGCCGTAGCGCAGGCAGAGCTCACCGATATCGACCTCGGAGGTCTTGTTGAAAATCGATTTTCCGATCATTACGGCAGTATTTTGCTTGTGGAAGCCCCAGGCCACGTGGACAGAAACCTGTGTCTGCGGATAGAGGGCGTAGATCATAAAACGGTTGCCGGCGTGGATGACTTCCTCCTCTCGCAGATCCAGCACTACGACCTTTCCGCAGACCTTGGCAATTCGCCTGAGCTGCTGCTCGAACAGCTCCGCCTGCTCCCGATAGAGCTCTACCCGCTCCTTCACGTCCGGATGGTCGAGGATTTCTTCAATGGTGTGGTCCACACAAAAGCCGATCAGTTCCATCATCAGGTCGTAGTTGGAGATGCGGAAATTGCGGAAACGCCCCAGACCGGTACGGGGGTCCATCAAAAAATGCAGCAGCACCCAGCCGTCCGGATGCAAAACCTCCTCCAGGGTGAAATCCGCGCTGTCGCCCTTGTCCACAGCCGCCATCAGCTCTTCGCTGATCCCGGTAAAGGTCTTTTTGCCGCCGTAGTAATCATAGAGCACTCTGGCGGCGCTGCGGGCCTTGGGATCAATAATCAGCCGTCCGCCCACCTCCTTGGCCTTCAGCCGATCCACCTCGGACTCGTGGTGGTCAAAGGCCAGGGAAACCCGGGGATCGTAGGGAAGGTTCGTGGTAATATCATTCGACGACAGCTCGACTTTTCCATCCTGCACATCCTTGGGATGGACAAACTTGATCTCGTCGATGAGCGATAGCTCCCGGAGCATCATCGCGCAGGCCAGACCGTCAAAATCGCTGCGTGTTACAAGTCTTTTTTTCTGGTCCATAGCAACCTCCTGTGTGAAACTGCCTGAATGGAATTGCCTGTCTGGGGTTTTCAGGTTTTTCCGCTGGGGTGTTTTTTATTGTATCACATCACACACGCCTTTTCAACTGTAAATTGTTGAAAAGGCATAATTTTTTGTGAAGAATCCGTCAGTTTTTGAACAATAGTTACAATCTTCTCTCTTCTCCTTTTACTGTGGTTCACGCAGCGGTATCCGTTGTCGCCGTCAGCAACAAGCGCCTGTATCTTCTCTAACTTTTCACAGAAAACACACCGCTTCTACAAACACATCCGTCGAAACGGCTTGACTTATGTTGCTATAACTGATAGAATATGATTTAGAAGAAATCAATCAGCTATTTTTCGTCACTTACAGCAACATTCGGCGAAAAGGGAGGTCATGATGAAACAACTATCTTTGAAACTGCTCTCAGATACCGTTATATCCCATCGAAAGGCGAAGGGAATTACGCAGATTAAGCTGTCAAAACTCACCGGCGTCAACCGCACCCTGCTGTCCCGCCTGGAGTCTCAGGACTATACGCCTTCGGTGGACCAGCTTTTGGCCCTTTCGGAGGTCCTGGCCTTCGATCCCGCCGCTATGTTTGTCGATCCGGAAGCCACGGCGTCCATCCCGGTCGAAAGACAATACAAGATCGCTGTTGCGGGAACCGGTTACGTGGGCCTGTCCCTGGCCGTTCTCCTGTCCCAGCACAACCCGGTCACCGCTGTGGACATCATCCCCGAAAAGGTGGAGAAGCTGAACCGCTATATCTCCCCCATTCAGGACGAGTACATTGAGAAGTATCTGGCAGAGGCAAAGAACGGCGCCAGAACCCTCCATCTGACCGCCACCACCGACGGTGCCGCCGCCTATGCCGACGCCGATTTCATTATCGTCGCCGCCCCCACCAACTATGACCCGAAGCAGAACTTCTTTGACTGCTCCGCCGTGGAGGCAGTTCTCACCCTGATTCGGGAATCCACCGCCCAGCGCAAGGTCAAGCCTACTGTCGTCATCAAATCTACGATTCCCGTGGGATTCACCGTTTCCATCCGTGAGAGGCTGGGCATGGACAACATCATTTTCAGCCCCGAATTTCTCCGGGAATCCAGAGCTCTCTACGACAACCTCTATCCCAGCCGCATTATTGTCAGCTGCGACAGCAATACGGAGGCTTCGGCTCGAATCTTTGCCGGTCTGCTCCAGCAAGGCGCCATCAAGCGTCCGATAGAGACCCTGTTTATGGGCTATACGGAGGCCGAGGCGACCAAGCTGTTCGTGAACACCTACCTTGCCCTGCGCGTCTCCTATTTCAACGAGCTGGACACCTACGCAGAGGTGAAAGGCCTGAACACCGCCCAAATCATCAAGGGCGTCTGTCTGGACCCTCGAGTGGGCGACTATTACAACAACCCCTCTTTCGGTTACGGCGGCTACTGCCTGCCCAAGGACACCAAGCAGCTGCTTGCCAACTACCAGAACGTGCCGCAGAACATGATGACTGCCATTGTGGAGAGCAACCGAACCAGAAAAGATTTTATCGCGGACCGTGTCATGGAGATTGCCGGAACCTACAGCAAAAACGACTCTTTCTCCAGTGACAGAGAAAGCCGGCAGAAGGAAATTATCGTCGGCGTGTACCGTCTGACCATGAAGGCCAACAGCGACAATTTCCGCCAAAGCTCCATCCAGGGCGTTATGAAGCGCATCAAGGCAAAGGGCGCTACCGTTGTCATTTATGAGCCGACGCTGGAGGACGGCACAACCTTCTTCGGAAGCCAGATTGTCAACGACATCCGGAAATTTAAGAAGATATGCGGCTGCATCATTGCCAACCGCTATGATTCCGCTCTGGACGATGTGGAAGAAAAGGTCTACACCAGAGACCTTTTCCGGAGGGATTGAATATGAAGCAGCACATTGAACTGAACGGAAAAACCATTTTAGTGACCGGCTCTCCCGGCTTTATCGGCGCCAATCTGGTCTTGCGGCTGCTGCGGGAAATGACAGGCGGGACCGTCATCAGCCTTGACAACATGAATGACTACTATGATCCCGCACTGAAGGAGTACCGGCTGGATTTGATTGAGGCGGCCGCACAGCGCTCGCCGGTGAAGCACATCTTTGTCAAGGGCTCGATTGCGGACAGTGCGTTGATTGACCGGGTTTATGCCGCATACAATCCAGCCATTGTCGTCAACCTGGCCGCCCAGGCCGGCGTGCGCTACAGCATCGACCATCCGGACGTCTACATTGAATCCAACCTCATCGGCTTCTACAACATTCTGGAAGCCTGTCGGCACAACCCGGTGGAGCACCTGGTCTACGCGTCCTCCTCCTCCGTCTACGGCGGCAACAAAAAAGTGCCCTTCTCAACTGACGACAAGGTGGACAATCCCGTGTCCCTCTATGCCGCCACGAAGAAAAGCGACGAGCTGCTGGCTCACAGCTATTCCAAGCTCTACAACATTCCCTCCACGGGGCTCCGGTTCTTCACAGTCTACGGACCGGCAGGGCGTCCGGATATGTTCTACTTCTCGGCAACCAAAACCCTGTCTGAAGGCGGAACAATCAAAATCTTCAACTACGGCAACTGCAAGCGGGATTTCACCTATGTGGACGACATCGTGGAGGGCATTGTCCGCGTCATGCAGGGTGCGCCGGAAAAGGCAACCGGGCCGGACGGATTGCCCCTGCCGCCCTACGCGATCTACAATATCGGCGGCGGCACGCCGGAGAATTTGTTGGATTATATCTCCACCCTCCAGGAAGAGCTGGTCCGGGCGGGCGTCCTCCCCAAAGAATACGACTTTGAATCCCATCGTCAGCTGGTCGGTATGCAGCCCGGCGACGTTCCCGTCACCTATGCCGACAGCAGCGGATTGGAACAGGACTACGGGTTCACTCCAAGCATCGGAATCCGGGAAGGCCTCCGCAAATTCGCGGAATGGTATCGGGAATACTACAAATAAGCGCACGAACAACGCACCCCCGAATGGCGGCTTGCCATCCGGGGGT
>JAGABH010000144.1 GCA_017614755.1 Oscillospiraceae bacterium | reverse complement strand
GGCGGGCCGGGCCTGGGCCAGGTCCTCCAGGCGGAAGCGGCGAAGCTGCTCCAGCGCCAGGGCCTTTCTGCGGGCCTTGGGCTGTCCATCATAGCCCAGGGTCACGTTCTCCAGGACGCTCATGTGGGGGATCAGGGCCCCCCGCTGGAAGAGATAGCCCACCCGCCGCTGCTGAGGGGGCAAATTGATCCCGGCGGCGCTGTCATAGAGCACCCGGCCGTTCAGCACGATTTTCCCCCGGTCCGGGGTCAAAAGCCCCGCGATGCAGCGGAGGGTCAGACTCTTCCCGCTGCCGGAGGCCCCTAACAGTGCAAGGAGGTCCCCCGCAGTCTCAAAATCCACGCGGAGCTGAAAGCCGTTTAGCTTTTTTTCAATTCTGACGGACAGGGACATGGCGGCCTCCTTGCGTTCAATTGTTCCCTGATCTACGGCGTTCCAACAGGTTCACCGTAATCAAAACAATGGCAGAGATTGCGATATTGATGCCGATCCAGAACAGCAGGGCCCGCTGGCCCGCCTCGGTGTTGCCCTGGTTCTGCCAGAGAAAGGCCACCTGGGTAGCCACGGTGGCCGTCTTGCCGGGGATGAAGCCCACGATCATGGAGGTTGCTCCATACTCCCCCAGGGCCCGGGCAAAGGCCAAAACCACCCCCGCCAGGATGCCCTGACGGCAGGCGGGCAGACGGATGCGCCAGAAGACGCGGGTATTGGACAGGCCCAGGGTTCGGCCCGCGGCGGCCAGGTCCTCGTCGAAGCTCTCAAAGGCCCCCCGGGCGGTGCGGTACATCAGGGGGAAGATCACCACGGACACCGCGAAAATGGCGGACCACCAGCGCATCAGCAGCTTGGTCTGAAACAGCCGCAGAATCAGCGCCCCCAGGGCATGATTGGGCCCCAGCAGAAGGATCAGCAGATAGCCCACCACCGTGGGGGGCAGCACCAGGGGCAGGGTCAGCACCACATCCAGAATTCCCTTCACCAGCCGGTTCGCCCGGGAAGCATAGTAAGCTGCCCCGAGGCCCAGAAAAAAAACCAGGGCCGCGGAGCAGAAGGCAATGCGCAGGGAGTTCCAGAGGGGGAAGAGGTCCATAGTAATTATCCTTTAATCGGTGTGAAGCCTACGGCCTGGAAGACCTCCCCTGCCTCGGCGGTTTGCAGGAAATCCAGGAAGGCCTTGGCACCGTCGGCGTTCTTGGCGTTCTTCAAAACGGCGGCGGGATAGATGACCTGGCCGCACATCTCCTCTGTGGCGGTGTCCACCACGGTGAGCTTGGCGGAGCAGGCGTCGGTCTGGTAGATGATGCCGCAGTCCACCAGCCCCTCAGAGACCTGGGTGGTGACGGCCTTCACGTCCTCCCCGTAGGTCAGGACGCCGGCGCCCGCCAGGGCGGCCTCGTCCAGGCCGAAGTGGGCAAAAATCTTCTGGGTGTACTGGCCTACGGGCACGCCCTCGCCGCCCATGGCCAGCAGAACGCTTCCGTCCTTCAGGCCCTTGACCAGGTCGTCGTAGGAATTGATATTCTTGGGGTTCCCGGCGGGCACCGCCAGGGCCACCTTGTTTTCCAGCAGATCCAGCCGAGTGGAGGAATCCACATAGTCGTTCTTGTCCGGGTTCTTCTCCGCATCCTTGGAGGCGTCCAGATTGTTCATCTGCTTGGGGGCGGCGGAAATAAACAGGTCGCAGTCGGCGCCCGCCAGAATCTGATCCATCAGCTTGCCGGAGGAGGCGAAATTAAAGGTCACTTTCACGCCGGGATGGGCGGCCTCAAAGCGGGAGCCCAGCTCCGTCAGAGTCTCGGTCATAGAGGCGGCGGCGAACACCATAATCTCACCGGTGGGTTCCTCTTTTTTGTCGCAGCCGACAAAAAGGGCGCAGAGCAGGGAAAGGGTCAAAAGCAGAGCAAAAAAGCGTTTCACGGTACATTTCTCCTTTTTCGTGGTTTTTCCAAAAAGATAACGCACCGATATTATACTCTTTTGCTCCGGCGTTGGCAAGCTTCGTTGTTCTGTATTGCCGAATAATTGTCCGGTAATACGGAATCAATCCTTGCGTTTTTCCGGCCGATGTGGTAGGATAACCAAAAAGGAGGGGTGTCTCATGTTGGAACCAAAGGGGCCGGTGAAAGCCCTGGGAAAGGCCTTGGAGCTGCTGGAGCTGCTGCTGGGCCATCGGCGGCCCATGAGCTTGCAGGAAATTTGCGCCCGCAGCGGCTGCCCAAAGAGCACCGCCCACGCTCTGCTGACTACCCTCCGGGAATACCGGATGATTGACCAGGACCCGGACGGACGCTATCGGCTGGGGATTCGGCTCTATGAGTACGGCAGCGCCGTCTCCGCCATGTGGGACGCCCGGCAGCTTGCCCACCCCTATTTGGAACAGCTGGCCCAGGCCCTGGGCACGGGGACCTATCTTGCCATCCGCAGCGGAGACTACGCCATCTCCATCGACAGCTGCGCCGCCAGCTCCGGCGCGGGCCTTTCGGTCAGCGTGGAGACCGGCACGCCCCTGCCCCTTCACGCCACGGCCCAGGGCAAGCTGCTGCTCTCCGGAGCCTCGGAGCAGGAGCTTCGGCGCTATTGCCGGCAGGTGGGGCTCCGGCCCTACACCCGCCACAGCCTCACCGACCCGGAAGCCCTGGCGGAGGATTTGGCCCGGGTGCGGATCCAGGGCTATGCTCTGGAGGACGGAGAATACCGGGTGGGACTCCGGGCAGTGGCCGCCCCGGTCTATGACGCAGCGGGGAGCCCGGCCTACGCAATCGGCGCTGTGGGCCTCTTTCCCCGGGTGCAGTCCGAGGAATTCCGGGCCGTGGTAGCGCGGACTGTGGACGCCGCCGCAAGGCTCTCCGCCGCCTTGGGCTGTCCCTCGGAGAAGCTGCCGGCGCTTTGAGCTTCCCGTCTCGCTGCCCGCAGACGGAGTGCAGCATGAGGCATCAGGGATCCGGCATCCGGCGTCATGGATTTCCCGCAGAAAACAAGCCTGAAAAAGAAAAGCAACTTCAAGTTGCGGAAAAGCAAGCTGAGGTTGGTGGAAAATGTGCTGCTGAAGCTGTATACTCCCTTTGTAAGGAGGATGATACCATGAGTTTCGGAGAAAACCTGCAAACAATTCGCAAGAAAAATCAACTCTCGCAGGAGGCCTTGGCAGAAATGCTGGGGGTAAGCAGACAGGCCGTGTCGAAATGGGAACTGGGAGAAGGATATCCGGAGGTCGACAAGCTCTTGATCCTGTCACAAAAGCTGAATGTCTCCCTGGACAGCTTGCTCGGAAGCGAAAAGCCGACGACGATTTCCCAGGATGTGAAAGCTCCCGATACGATCAAAATCATTTCACCCCACGAGGGCGTCATCATCAACGCATCGAAAGTCACTCGCTCTCAGCAGTTCAGGGGCGGCAAAAACAGTCCCAAGTTCGCGTTGTTTGCTTCCGACGGGAACGATTCGTCCCGGTGGGGGCCGCAGAATACCTTTCTCGCGTGGTACAGAAATCTTGAAGACGTGACGAGAGAACTGACCGAAATCCAAACGGCATTGGAGGCAGGCACGGCTTCCTATACGCTGCAATACAGCGTGAAGTGTAAGCATAACCTGCTCCGGACAATCGAAACCTGAATGAAAAAGGGCTTCCGGTGCTCTGCCGTAAAACACAGCGGAATCTTGAAAGCCCTTTATCGCAAGCCTTTTCCGGCACATAAGCGCCGGAAAAGGCTTTTTCTGTTCATATCCGGGACAGCGTCTTTTCAGAACCCGCCTCTGGGGGCGGGTTTGCAGGATCAGTCGAAGTCCGGCGTGAAATTGACCACTACGCCCTTTTCTGCCAGCTCGCCGCCGTCGTGGACATTGGTGTGGTAGACGTTCACCTGAACCAGAACAGGACACTCCGCCAGGACGGAGATATCGCTGATGTTGTTGTAGTCCGCGTTGACGCTCTTCAGCTTTTTCAGCCCGGCCAGGCCGCTCAAGCTATCCAGGAAATTGTGGGCGGCGCTGAAGCTCTCCAGGGGGCAATCCGGCTGGAAGGCCGGGGTTTTGACCACGTCATTGTTGTCGATGTTCACCTCCCGGATGCTGCCGCAGCCGGCCAGGAAATCCACGCTCTCCAGCTTGTTGTCTGTCATCAGGAAGGTCTCCAGCTTGGTACAGGGCGCCATCATGGACACATCGGTAACCAGGTTGTTGGAGCCGTTGAACCAAATCAGGTCGGTCAGGGCGCTGAGGGCCGTCACAGAGGTCATCCGGTTATGGGAGAGGTTCAGCCGCTCCAGACCGGCACAGGCGGAAACACCGCCGGCATAGGTCAGGGAGTTATAGGACAGGTCCAGAATCTTCAAGGACGGGAAGGTCCGCATCGCGGGGATTCCGGTCAGGGCGTTGTGGCCCAGGTAGAGCTCCTCCAGCCCTTCCAGGCCTTCCCCCGTCAGGGAGTCAATGGCGTTGACGGAGTTTTCCGACAGGTCCAGCACCCGGAGCTGATTCATCCCCGCCAGGGGTGCGATGTTGGTGAGACCGCAGTTTGCCAGAATCAGAACCTCCAGCTTGGGGCAGGCGGCAATCTGCCGCAGGGTCTGTTCCGTCAGGATGCAGTTTTCCAGCTCCAGATAGTTCAGCTCCGGCATGAAGGCCAGGAAGCTGTAATCCACATCGCTCAGGTCCCGGCCGATCAGCTTCTTCATGCCGGTATAGTGATGCAGGTCCTCGGTGTTCACCAGCTCCATGGGGAGGGTCATCTCCTCAATGCCCCACAGATCGTCAGTACGGATGGTTCGATCTCCCCGGAGCAGCATCTGCTGGGTGAGGGTCAGCAGCGCCTGGTCGTGGAATTCCACGTCCTCTATGACGCCCGCCACGGTGTAGACCCCGGAGGTCAGGGAACTTACCAGACCGTCTTCATTCACCGCCACAGCCCGAACGGCGGTCTGGCCGCCCCGCAGCTGCATGGGACCGGAATAGTAGTCCTCCTTGGATGGATAGGTCCCGTCCAGGGTAAAGAAGCAGGTGGCGTCCGAATCCGCCTGCAAGAGCTCAATGGTGATATACTCGTTGTAAAAGTCCGCCTCAGGGGTCAGGGTGGGGGCGGCGGGCCGCTTCGCGGAGAGGATTGCCCGGGCCTCGGCGTCGGTGACGCCGTCCAGAAGCTCCTGGGCGTCCAGCAGCTTGTCCTGCTCCACATAAATTTTCGACAGGGCCTCATAGAGCCGGACCTCGCCGGGATAGGTCTGAATGGCGTTTGCCAGCACGTACTCGGTCTTGGTATAATTGCCGTCCATGTGATAGGCTTCCGCCAGCTTCATGGCCTGCTCGGCATCCTGGGGGTCCAGGCTGTCAGCCCAGCGGTAGCCGCGAATGGCCCAGCTGTAATGGCCGGAATTAAACTGGGATTCCGCAAAATCCCGAAGCAGACCTGTGGTGATATCCACCCGATATTGGAAGAAAAACCAGTATCCGGCGGCCAACAGGGCCAGAATCAACAGGATGGGGATCACGAGCTTCAAGGTTTTTTTCATAGCTTCGCTCCGTTCTGTACAGCTTGCGTTTGTTCCTGATATTATACTATTTTTATAAAATTCTGTCAAGTCCGGGAAAAATCATAGATTTTTTCATAATTGTATGCTATAATAGCACCCAATCTGAAAGGAGGCGTTCTCATGTTCTTTGACGCCGGAACCATATCCTTCCCCGGTCTGGGAATTGAAGGCATCAATCCCCCCCGCACCCTTCCCTTTTCCATCTTTGGCAAGGAGATTTACTTCTACGGCCTGGTGATTGCCCTGGGCTTCCTGCTGGCCATCCTCTACGTCCGCTTCCGGGTCAAGCAGTTCGGCACCAACTTCGATCTGGTGACGGACGCGATCCTCTTCGCCGTGCCCATGGCCATTATCTGCGCCAGAATCTATTATGTGGCCTTCCGCTGGGAAGCCTACCGGAGCAACCCCATCTCCGCCCTCTATATCTGGGAGGGAGGCCTCGCCATCTACGGCGGCGTCATCGGAGCGATTTTGGGTCTGCTGCTCTTCTCCAAGGTCAAAAAGCAGAAGATCACCCCCTATCTGGACATTATGGCCCTGGGGCTGCTGATCGGCCAACTCATTGGCCGCTGGGGCAACTTCTTTAACCGGGAGTGCTACGGCGAGGAAATCCTCAACGGCTTCTTCCTGCGCATGGGCATCGAGGGGGCCGACGGCGTGGTCCGCTACTGGCACCCCACCTTCCTGTACGAATCCCTGTGGAACCTGGTTGGCTTTATTGTCCTCCATTTCCTGTCCAAAAAGCGGAAATACGACGGCCAGACCTTCCTGCAATATGCGGCCTGGTACGGCCTGGGCCGATTCTGGATTGAGGGCCTGCGCACCGACTCCCTCTACATCGGCGGCACCGATCTCCGGGCCAGCCAGGTTTTGGCGGGCGTCAGCTTCCTGGCCGCCGTGATTGCGATGCTGTACATCCGGCTGTACAAGAACCCGGACGGAAGCAAGATGCTGGTCAATCGGAAGCCGGAAACGGCAGAGGCGGAACCGGAAGCGGCAGTCGAAGAGGCCGTTGAGAACGAAGGCGTCAGCCACCCGTAGGGAGCGACACCGGAACCGTATGAACATCGCACCGGGTTTGCCGGCTAATAGCCGGCGCTACAGTAGGGTGCGTCCGTGCGGGGAAAGCGGACAAACACTGCTTGTCCCTACGGGCTCCACACCCTGAATCTACCCTGATCCCTGATCCCTTTTCCGCGCCCATCGCCGGCAATTTTTGCCCCTTTGCAAAAATTGCCGGTTTTTTGTCCGGTTCCGGCCTTTCCAGACGTTATAGTAAGTAGAAGCACCTGAGAGGAGGGTGAAAATGATAACCACATTCAACGGCTCCGCCGTGCAGCTCCTTCCCCCGGAGGGAACCGGCAAAACCGACCGGCGTGCCCGCTTTGAGGAGACCTACCGGGCCTATGGAACCCTGATGTTCCGACTGGCCCGGAACATTCTCCGGGACGACGATCTGGCGGAGGACGCGGCGGCGGACGCGGCCATGAAGCTCTGGGAGCATTACGACTGTCTGGAGGAGCCCACGGGCCCCCAGGCCAAACGCTATGTGGCGGTGCTGACGGAGCACCGGGCCATTGACCTGCTTCGCAAGCGCAAACGGGAGGCCACCATTCCCTTGGATGAAATTGAAAGCTACCACGCCCCCGCCTGGAACCCGGAACAGCGGCTGGACATCACCGCGGCCCTGAACAAGCTGCCCAACGAGCAGCGCACCGCGGTCCAGCTGGCCCTGAGCTGCGGACTCACGGCAAAGCAGGTCGCCCAGACCCTGGGCTGCTCCACAGCCAAGGCGGAAAAGCTGATCAGCCGGGGCAAGGCAGCCCTGCGTGAGAGATTGGAGGATGGATACCATGACTGATAAAGATCTTGCCATGCTTTTGACAGACGCGCTGGACGAGCGGATCGTCCGGGCGGAGGCCGCTCCCGTGACCCGGACGGACGGGAATCGTATGCCCCCGGCGGAGGCGGTGGCGAGCTCCCTCGTTCGGGCCGTCCCGGTGAAGCAGCTTCGCTGGAAGGGCGCCATTGCCGCTGTGCTGGCCCTGGTCCTGATGGGCGGCGCAGCGCTGGCAGCGGCAAAGCTGCTGAATCAGAGATCCCACGAGCAGCCAGCAGACTCCGGCCAGGTGGAGGAAACCCAAACGGACCCCGAAAAGACCGCCCAGGTCACGGAGCCAATCGACCCCGCCGAGCTGCCCCAGGTGGTCTATGACGCGGACAGCCGCACCATCCGGATCAGCGGCACCACGGGCTATGACCGCCTGGATCTGAGCCCCTACTTGGACGACGCTCTGAACCTGGAGGTAGAGGACGACCGCTTCCAGCTCAGCGTGGTTCTCAGCGTGATTGAAAACTACACGGATCAGGCAAATCTCAATCTTGCCGATTATCTGCCGGGCTATCTGGACCGTCTGGATCACAGTCTGGCCTTCGTGGGGCAGTATATCGCCGAGCACGCCCCCAAGGAGGAGACCGTAGAAAACACCCGAAAGCCGGTGGAGGTCATGGTCACGGGCCAGCGGAACAGGTTTAATAGCATCCATTCGGACAAGGTCACCCTGAGCCTTGCAAGTTACTTCCGGCACCACGGGAGTTTCTACACGCTGGCCCTGATGAACTCGGAGACGGTGGAGTGGCAGCAGCTGGGCTACGCCTACTGGGTTGGCTTCCTGAAAGACCCTTACAACTCCGTCTACGCAGTTGGGAACTATGAAGAAGATCTCGACTACTTCTACTTCAAGGACTACCTCCGGCTGGGCGGCACCTTGGATCCCAGAGATCTGAACAATCAGGCTCTGCTGCATGACGCCAACGCATGGTATAATCTGATCTACGGAAGGGATTGGGACGGAAACATGGCGGAATGCCGTCCAATCTCGGATCTCGGCGAGTTCCACGGGGTCACCGGCAGCTCCAATAATGAGGGCAACGACCTGTGCCTCATCGAGGCAATATCTCTGCTCAACTATCTGGCCAAGCAATATGGCGAGGAACAGGTCGCCGCCTTCTGCTTTGACACCTGTTCCTTTGAGGAAGCCTTCGGCACCGACTTCGCCACCGCCCGCGCCGCCTGGGAGCAGAGCCTGCTGGACCGCTTCGGCGACGGCAGCGAGAACCCCGCAGAGCTGCCCCAGGTCAGCTTTGACAAGGATACCAAGACCCTGCGCATCGTCGGCACCGGCAACTACGACCGCGTCGATCTCTCCCGCCTGCCGGATGCTGAGACGCTGATCGTGGAGGACGACGACTTCAGTTATACCATTCTGCCCGCGCTTCTGTACGGCGATGACAGCTCTATCAAGGACGACGTGGCCGGTTATCTGCCGGGCTATCTGGATCGAGTCGACAAGAGCCTCGCCACGATCCGGCAGTTCGTGGCCGACACCGCCCCGAACGAGGACGTGATCGCCCAGACCCAAAAGCCGGTAAAGTTAGAGCTGAAACGCTTCAAATCCGAAAGCTATGGAAACAGCGAGAACCAAATCGAGCTGGACCTGGGAAGCGGTTATCGCTGGCACGGGCCGTTCTATACGATGGCCCTGATGGATCCGGAAAGTGCGGAATGGCAGCACATCGGCTATGCCTATTGGGTCGGTCTCTGCTTAGACCCCTATTGCTCCATCTATACGAAGACCGGCAGCGTCGTGCCTCCCGATCCGGACTATGCCTACAACGCCGACTACTACCGGCTCGGCGGCACCGAAGATTGGAGGGACCTGAACAACCAGCGCCTGCTGGCTGACGCCAATTCCTGGTATAATCTGGTCTACGGAACAACATGGGGCGGACTTGAAGCAGAGCGGGGCTGTGTCAGCAACAGTCAATGGTTCAACAGCAAAAATCGCACCAAGGAGGGAAACAAGCGGCCTTTGACCGAAGCGGTATCCCTTCTGAACTACCTCGCCGAGCAATACGGCGCGGACAAGGTCACTGCTTACTGCTTCGATACCTGCAGCTTTGAGGAAGCCTTCGGCATGGACTACGCCACCGCCCGCGCCGCTTGGGAGCAATCCCTGATGGAGCGCTTCGGCAACGGCAGCGAGAACCCGTAAAAACAAGCAAAAAGCCTGCGGATCGGTTCCGCAGGCTTTTTCGTTTGCTTCGATTATTCCTTGGGTTCTTCCGGCTTGCTCTCGCAGCCCTCGCAGGCCTCGGGAGTCTCGCAGGAATTGCAGGGGCTGTCGTCTACGACCTCGAAGACGGCGTCCACGGCCTTTTCTACGTTCTCTAACTTCTCGGCGGTCTCGGCCTCCATGCCGTCCAGCTTGGCCAGGTCTTCGCCCAGCTCATCCAGTTCCTTGTGGAGGTTTTCCAGCTCTTCCTCGAAGTCCATGGGGGCCTCGGGCTCCTTGGCGGGCTTGGAGAAGTTGGCCTTGGCCTCCTCTACCTCGCCCCGCAGCGTCTCGATATTCTTGGCGGCCTCGGTAATCGCCTCGCAAAGGGGCAGATACTCGGCGTCGTCGGGCTCTTCGCCGGTGATGTAGTCCCGGTAGTAGAGCTTGCCCAGCTCCAGATAGGCCTTCTTCTGCTTATCCTGCTCAGAGAGGATGCTGATGTTGGACTTGGTAACCGCAGCCGCACTCTTCGTAACCCGGGCCGCGGCCTGCGCCGCTTCTGCCACAAAACCCTTCAGGGTTTCCAGACTGTCGTTCAATGCCATCTTAGTATTCTCCTTTCGATATGTCGGTGGGTGTGCTTCTTTTCGCATTATAGCAGAGGGATTTTAAAATGGAAGAGTTTGGGGGAATTGTTTACAGAAAATTTGAATGTTGTTCATCCTCCCCAGACGCTTCCGTCCGGACCGGGACGGCGTCCTTTGCCTTCAGCGCCAGCACTGCCGCCACAGCGGCCAGGAGTACAACGGTGGTGCAAATGCTGTTGGCCGCACCGTATTCGCCGCCGCTGATCAGAGGGCGGAACAGGTCGGCATCCACTTCAAACACGCGGATCGTCCCGTGGGAGCCGACAGGGGCAATATCAAAAAGGAAATTCTCGGCGAAAATCCAGGCGGCGTGCATGGCGCAGGCTCCCCAGATATTCCCCCGCTTGATGACCCAGATGCCCAGCAGCAGGCCCAGCAGCAAATGATTCGCCACGCTCAGGGAGAACAGCGAGCCCCCCGCTTGCAGCAGGGCGGAGGCCAGGGTAGAAATCACCAGGGCAAAGGCCACCGGCGCCCGGGACCCGATGGTGGGGGCGAAGTAGCCCCGGGTCAGCAGCTCCAGGGACGCCCCGTAGATCAGGCAGCCCAGCAGAACCAGGGCCAGCAGACCCAGTCGGCTCAGGTCCGGAGCGGAAGACGCCAGCCGGAAGCCTCCGGCGGCCACGCCCAGGCCCAGGACGGCGCCCACAAGGGCCAGGCCCAGGACAAAGCCCAGCAGGCACTCCATCAGCTTGTGTTTCCCGCAGAGGCCCATAGAAGAAAGACTCCGCTTCTGGAATTTCAGGCAGTAGATCACGGCAAGCACCCCCATGACCCCGCCGCCCACCAGCGTCACCGCCGTCATCCAATCCGGCAAGTCCTCCATGAGCTTGAAAATCAGACTCTGGATGGATTCTCCGGCGTTCAGGGCTTCCAGCATGGAGTCCTCCCCCACCTCCATCATCCAGCCGGTGGTGGGAATGGCAATCACAAGGGATTGGCCGAAAATGGAGAGCAGGCCCAGCAGCAAATAGATCAGAAACTCCCCGAAGAGGGTGCGGCGGATCCTGATCTGTCCCGCAGCCTCAGCCCAAAAGCGCGGCATGGGCAGCATTTTGTTCATGTCATTTCTCCTGTTTCAGTTTTCTCTATTATGCCACACCGGGCCGCCGGTTGTCAATTCTCTTTTGTCAGGCAGTGGATTTTTCGGTCTCCGTCGCCGGTGGCCTGGGTGTAGAGTCCGGTGAGCAGCTGCCAGAGTCGTTTATCCAGAATGCCGGATTCCGGCATCCCGCAGCAGCGCTGGAGGCTGCGGATGGCGCAGACGGTCCTCTCGTCGCAGGTTCCGGTCAGAGCGCAGCCGTCGATGTTGTCATAGATCTCATGCAGGGTTTGCAGCATGGCCTGAATCAGCAGGACGTGGAGGTTGTCGCTGCCCTCCAGGATGGCCTGGTTGGGGTCCATAACCACCTCCAGCGGCGCGGCCGGTTCGACTTCTACGGCAGCGGCCCGGTAGGTCCCGCAAATTGCCTCCCAGGTGGCGTAGTCCGTGATTCCCGTCTGGGGCAGCCCGGCCCGCTTCTGCTGGACGGCCACGGCCTTGGCGGTCTGCTCCCCGTAGATTCCGTCCGGAATTACCATGGGGCAGCTGTGGTCCTGGAGCGCTATCACCCGGAGCATGGTTTGCAGACTGGTGACGGAGCGGCCCAGGAAACGTGCGTCGTTGTTGGGGTCCATAGCTTTCCTCCTTTTTAGGCTGAATTGGGGCTGTCGCATACACGCAATTGACGATTGACAGGTGACAAGCAGGGGTGTCCCTTCGGGATATTATTTCAAATTTCAAAAGGCAATTTGAAATATACCACAAATTGTCAATTCTCAATTCTCACCTGTCAATTTGCCCCTTCAGCGCGATATGCTTAAAAGTTTTACAATTTGCTTTCCGTGCGCTGCCTACCTGCTGTCCCGGCTGCCGACGGAAAGCTCCGTGCCCGGGTACTGGGTCATTCTGGTTGACGTACTGTAGCCCCGGGCCTGATATTGACGGGTGATGGCCCGGGCGGTTTCGTCGGTGAGCCTGCCGGTGACCGCCAGGCCGTTGGCCCGCTGAAAGGCCCGGAGGGCCTCCTGCAAATTGGCGCCCGAGTAGCCCAGGGCCGTCAGCCGCTGACGGACGTTGACCACGGTGGTCTCCGCGGTGTCGAATTTGGGAAAGGCCGCCTGGTTATCCAGCACCCGGTTGTCGATGCCGGAATACAGCTCATAGAGAGCGTCCCAGGTTCGGTCGTCCGCCTCCCCGGTGACGGGAAAGCCCTCGTAGCGCTGGAAAGAAGCCACCGCGTCCCGAGTCAGGGGCCCGAAGATTCCGTCCGCCGAGATCACGGGAACCTCCTGGACGAACTGTCCCACCACAGCCAGCATAAATTGAAGCTGGCTCACCTTGTTGCCCCGGTCCCCCACCCGCAGCGGCTCCAGGAATTCCCAGCCCAGGTCCTCATAGCGCAGGCCCTGGGAACGAAGCTCCGACAGCCGGAGAACCCCGGTGTAGACCCGCTCCAGGTTATACCAGGTCTGGCGGCCCACAATGCCGTCGTCAGTCAGACCGAAAGCCTGCTGGAAGATTCGCACCGCCCGCTCGGTGCCGGAGCCGAAGATGCCGTCCACCGTCAGCTTGGGAATAGCGGGGAAATCCTGAGAGATTCGGTTCAGGGCCGTCTGGACCTGCGCCACGCTCCGGCCCCGGCTTCCCACCCGCAGGGCTGCGCCGGGATAGGATTCGGCGTAGTCCGCCTTGCGGGCATCGGAGACGATCTCAATGTTCTGCCCGTAATAGTTCCGGAGAATTTGCAGCCAGCCGTAGCCCTGGGCGGCCAGGTTTTGGGAGCCCCACTGGGACAGGCCCTCGCAGGTGACGGTGGTGCCGTTGCAGAATTTAGCCGCCAGGGGTTCGATGTATCCCACCCGGCGGATGTAGTCGTCAAAGAGGCTGTCAACCAGCCGGGAGATATTGGAAAAGTAGTTCCTGCCCCGGTAGAACTGCTGATCGTAGGCGGTGGAGGAGGTAATGTCGAAGGGATAGCCCCGGACCCGGTAGAACTCCGTGTAGACCCGGTTCAGAGCAAAGGACGTGATGGCAAGAATATTGGCCCGCAGGGCGTTTTCGTTCCAGGTGGGGTAGACCTCGCTGGAGGCCACGTTTTTCACATAGTCCTGAAAGGAAACGGTGACGTTCTCCGCGCTGGACGAGGGAGGCCCCAGGTGGACCGTGATATAGGACGGTACGTAGGGAAGCAGCAGCGCCATAGCCTGTTCTCCTCAAAGGTCCTGGGGCGGAATGGTGGTGGTCTCCGTCTCCCCCAGGTCTGTGGGCATTCCGCCCCGGGGCACCAGGATCAGCTCCTGGAGGGTGGTGACCCCCGGGAAGATCTGCACGTCCCGAACCACAATTCCGTCATAGTTGGGCTGGCTGGCCGCCACCTGCACGTCGGTCCAGCCTTGGGGCTGATTGGGCGTCAGCGAATTGGCCAGGTCCGGCGTAGGCACCGGGATCAGCGCGGTCATGCCGCTCTCATCCGTGCGCTGGACGCTGAGCAAAACCCGCCCCACCCCGGGGCGGACCGTGGAAACGGTGACCGTAGCCCCGGCCACGGGAATTTCTGCCCGGGAGGTGACGGTCTGCACCTTGATAAAGCCGTTCATAGAAAAATCCCTCCTGTTCGCACTATCCTATGCAAACGGGAGGGATTGGTGAATTTGGAATGCAGAATGCAAAATGAAAAATCAGGCCTCTGTAACGGCGCAGAGTGTGCGCCACGGAAGGCAGTCCGTTGTCGGGGAACCACCTCATCCGCCTCCTTCGGAGGCACCTTCCCCCCGAGGGAAAGGCTTCGGGGGAAGGCTTATACCGGCTTTACAACCGCGAACTGCACCACGCAGAAGGCGGCGTAGATGGCCAGCAGCAGAATGCCCTGGGCCCGGGAGAGCTTGCCCTTCCGCAGGGGGGGCAGGGTCAGAATCATCATAACCAGGAGCATCAGGGGGAGCTCCAGCACCAGGCTGGCGTTGTAGCCGGCGATGGTTGCGGTCTGGGGTACCTTAAAGGGCGCCAGGGTCACGGACACGCCGCTGACCAGAACCAGGTTGAAGACATTTGCGCCGATGACGTTGCCCAGAGAGAGGTCGCTGTGGCCCTTCACCAGGGAGGTAATGGCCGTGACCAGCTCCGGCAGGCTGGTGCCCAGGGCCACGAAGGTCAGGGCGATGACGGACTTGGGCACGCCCAGGGCCTCGGCAATCTTCTGGCCGTTCTCCACCAGCAGGTGTGCGCCCACGGCAATCAGGGCTGCGCCAAGGATCAGGAAGAGGATCATCTTCCAGGTGGGCATATCCTCCGTTTCCTCCTGGTCGGCAGGCTTGGGGGACTTCTTCATGCTGCGGACTGTGAGGATCATATAGGCTACAAAGACGGCCAGCATCACCAGGCCAACCGCCCGGGAAAACTCGCCCAGCAGGTAGGCCGCCACGCAATAGATGGCCGCCGCCAGGAAGAAGAACAGCACCGGCTGCCGCAGGGCCTTGGGGTCCGCCCTGCCGGGCCGCACCGCCAGGGTGATGGCGGCAATCAGGGCGGCGTTGCAAATCACGGAACCGATGGCGTTGCCGTAGGCCATTTCGCCCACTCCGTCGATGGCGGAGAGGGTGGAGACCATGACCTCCGGCAGGGTGGTGCCGATGGACACCACCGTGGCGCCGATCAGCAGCTCGGGCAGATGGAATTTGCGGGCCATGGCGCTGGCGCCGTCCACAAACCAGTCGCCGCCCTTAATCAGGCAGACCAGGCCCACAACAAACAGCAATACGGGAACAAGCATTTTGATTCCTCCTTACGGATTTTGAGAGGCAAAAAGGCGAGACCTTCGCCGCCGGGCACAGCTATGCTGCGAAAGCGGCAAAGGTCTCGCCTCTTCGTCCCGGCGCCGGGTCCAGAGGACCGTACTGACGGCGGCGGGAGCGTCCAAAAGACGCTGGCTACTCCCCAATGTCGGAGATACTATAACAGAATCGAAGGGGATTGTCAAGGATTTTTCCATCCTTCAGGACTAAAACCGTCGTTCCGGAACAAGGGCGTCACAGGCTGCTCCGTCCACTGTGTAGACGCCCTGCTGCCGCTGCACTTCCGCAAATCCGAGCTTTTCGTCGCAGCGCAGCATCCGGTGATTGCCGCGCCTGCCGTTGCCGAAACACCCCTCATCCGTCCTCGGGCTTCCGTGAGACGCCCGATGCCCCCTTCCCCCGAGGGGAAAGGCTTCCCGCAAAAGCGCACCGATGTGCGCCGCTGCGGAAGCCGGTGCAGGCGGGGTGCGGGCAGGCGGACAAGCAATGCTTGTCCCTTCGTACGCTGAACTCTGAACTTACGTTCGCGTCTCCTATTGCCTGTCCCCCATTGCCTCGTTCCGCATCCTCCGCCAGATGACAAAATACATGGTGGTGAAGCAGGCGGTGGAGCCCACCAGCTGGCTGATGAACTCGGCCCAGAAGACGCCCTCCACCCCCAGGCCAAGGCCCGGCAGCAGGAGGGTCAGGGGCGCCACCAGGACGATCTTGCGCAGCAGGGAGAAGAACAGAGCGTGCTTGGGATAATTCAGCGCTACAAAGGTGTTCTGGCCCGTCACCTGGAGGGCCATGAAGGGGAAGGCCCCGAAGAAGATCCGGGCGCAGCGGATCGTCAGGGAAATCAGTTCCTCATCCTCGGTGAAAATTCGGACCATGGGGCCGGGAATGAGCATCACCAGCGCCCACATAAGGGTGTTGATGGTCAGGCCGCCCAGGAGAATAAAGCGGATGCTCTCCGAGACCCGGGAATAGCGCTTGGCCCCGTAGTTGAAGCTCATAACGCTTTGGCCTGAGGCGGTCACGCCGTTCAGCGGGAGGCTCATAATCTCCCGCAGAGAGTTGATCAGGCTCATGCCGCCGATGTACAGCTGATCCAGGGGGCCGCCCCAGGCCTTCAGCATCACGTTCACAACGGCCTGGGTCACGCTGTTGGTGACCTTGAAGGTAAAGCCGGTGAGGCCCAGCTTCACCACGTTTTTCAGCTCTCCCCCGTCGATTCCCAGGCGGCGCAGCCGGACAATGGGCTGCCTCCCGGTGAGAAAGCGGAGCACCCAGAGGGCGCTGGCCAGCTGAGACAGGACGGTGGCCAGGGCAGCGCCGCGAACACCCATATCAAAGACATAGATAAACAGCGGGTCCAGGCCGATGTTCAGGGCGGCGCCCAGAATCACCGTCACCATGCCCACCCTGGGAAAGCCTTGGGCGTTGATAAAGGGATTCATGCCCAGGGAGATCAGAACAGGAATCGTCCCCAGCACATAGATTCTGAAATAAGGCAGGGCGTAGGGCAGACTGGTTTCGTTGCCTCCCAGAAGCCGCAAAAGCCCGGGGGCGGCGGCAAAGAGCAAGACGGACAGAATCCCGCCGACGATCAGCAAACAGCTGAAGGCCGTGCCCGTGATCCGCTCGGCCCGGTCATTGTCCCCCTGGCCCCGGGCAATGGTGGAGAGGGTGGAACCGCCGGTGCTGCACAGATTGGCAAACGCCCCGATCAGCGTAATCAGCGGAAAACAGACACCCAGCCCCGTCAGGGCCTCGGTGCCGCCGTTGTCCATGTGGCCGATGTACATTCGGTCCACAATGTTGTACAGCACGTGGACCAGCTCGGCCAACATAATGGGCAGGCCCAGCCGAAGAATCAGCCCGGAAACCTTGCCCTGGGAAAAATCGCCTTTCACGGCGGGCATTTTGTTTCTCCTCTCAGTTTCGCATTCATAATCCATCAGTCGGCATTCATTTTCAAACCCGCCGCAGGGGGTACGGATTCTTCACTTCGTTCAGAATGACAGGTGGGAACAGCGGGCGCACACTGTGCGCCCCTGCGGAAGCCGGAGCAGCGCGGGAGCCGCGGACGGCAGAGTGCCGTCCCTACGGGCTCTGAACTCTGAGCCCACCCTGATCCTTGATCCCTGATGCCTGAACCCTCAGAACCATTTTTTGATGGTCCCCAGTATGCCCCGGCCGACGGAGCGGCCGATCTCCCGGCCCACGGCGTTCAGGGCGGAGTTGGCCACCTTGGAGGAGGCAGAGCTCTTTTTTCTGCTCTGCTTCGCCTTTTCGGCCTTGGCCTTTTCCTTCTCCGCCTTTTCTTTCTCCTTCCGGGCCTGCTCCTCCGCCTGGGTAGCCTCGGCGGCCTCCGCCTCCTTCTGCCGGTCGGCGTGGATGATCTCATAGGCAGATTCATTGTCCACAGCGGTCTCGTACTTGCCGAAGAGCTCGTCGAACTGAATCTCGGCGGCCCGGCGTTTGTCGTCGATGGGGCCCATCATAGACTGGGGCGGCAGAATGGTGGCCCGCTCCACCATGTTGGGGCGGCCCTTTTCATCCAGGAAGCTCACCATGGCCTCGCCGGTGCCCAGGTCCAGAATGGCCTCCCGGGTATCGAAAGCGGGGTTGGGCCGGAAGCCCTGGGCAGCGGCCCGCACGGCCTTCTGCTCGTTGGGGGTATAGGCCCGGAGGGCGTGCTGGACCTTGTTGCCCAGCTGGGCCAGAACCGCGTCGGGAATGTCGGAGGGCTGCTGGGTGATGAAATACACCCCCACGCCCTTGGAGCGGATCAGCTTCACCACCTGCTCCACCTTGTCCACCAGAGCCTTGGGAGCCCCCTTGAAGAGCAGATGGGCCTCGTCGAAGAAGAACACCAGCTTGGGCTTCTCCGGGTCTCCCACCTCGGGGAGCTGCTCAAAGAGCTCCGCCAGGAGCCAGAGCAGGAAGGTGGAATAGAGCAGCGGGGACTGGTAGAGCTTTTCGCAGTGGAGGATATTGATATAGCCTCTTCCCTTCTCGTCGCATTGGAACCAGTCCTCCAGCTGAATATCCGGCTCGCCGAAGAAGACATCGCCCCCCGCGTCCTCCAACTGGAGCAGAGCCCGCTGGATGGCTCCGGCAGACTGCTTGGAAACGTTGCCGTATTCGTTCATCAGCTCCTGGGCGTGGTCCGCCACGTAGGCCACCATGGCCCGGAGGTCCTTCAAGTCAATGAGAAGCCAGCCCTTGTCGTCCGCCACCCGGAAGACGATGGCTAAAACTCCCGTCTGAACCTCTGTCAGGTCCAGAAGCCGGGCCAGGAGAGTGGCCCCCATCTCGCTGACAGTGGTACGAACCGGATGGCCCATCCTGCCGAAGACATCCCAGAACCGCACAGGAAAGGGGTGAAATACAAAGGCCTCCGGGTCCAGGCCCAGCCTGGCAAGCCGCTGGTCAATGGTCTCGGTGCGCTCCCCTGTCCGGGCACAGCCTGCCAGGTCTCCCTTGACGTCCGCCAGGAAGACCGGAACCCCCAGGTCCGAGAAGGACTCGGCCATGACCTTCAACGTGACGGTCTTGCCGGTGCCGGTGGCGCCGCAGATTAGGCCGTGGCGGTTTGCCATCTGGGGAAGCAAGCAGGCGGGCGTGTCGCCCGCGCCGATCAGCAGCTTTCCGTCTTGCAGCATATCTGTATCCTCCGATTCCTTTGGTTTTTCCCCATTATATCAGAGTTTTTGCCCCCTGACAAGGTCTATTTCGGCTTTTAAGCTATGCTTAAGGTTTTCCGGGTACGATAGCACCAGAACAACGGAAACGGAGGCGATTATATGCTGCTGACTTCCACCGCGCCCACCACCGCGAACCCGGAAAACCCCATCGCCGTGATGCAGCGCTTTGAACTGAAATATATCCTGTCCCCCGCTCAGGCAGCCCTGCTCAAGCGGGCCATGGACGGCCGCATGGAGCCGGACCGCTATGGTCTGACCTCCATCGCCTCGCTCTACTACGACACCCCGGACAATCAGCTGATCCAGACCTGCCTGGAAAAGCCCCTGTTCAAGGAGAAGCTCCGGCTTCGCTCCTACGGGCAGGCCACGGAAAGCTCCCCGGTTTTTCTGGAGCTGAAGCGGAAGGCCGAGGGCATTGTCTATAAGCGCCGGGTCCAAACCACGGTCCGGCAGGCCGCCGGCTTCCTGGCCGGAACGAAAAGCCTCGACGACTCCGATCAAATCAGCCGGGAGCTCACCGCCTTCCGGGATTTCTACAAGAACCTGGTCCCCGCCTGTCTCATTATCTATGACCGGACTGCCTACGTGGAGCGGGAAGGAGACCTGCGGCTGACCATCGACAACAATCCCCGCTACCGCGTGGACCATCTGACGCTGACCCACTCGATGGAGGGCATCTCTCTCCTTCCGCCGGGCTGCTCAATCCTGGAGCTGAAGGTCCAGAACGCCATGCCGCTCTGGCTCGCCCGTGCTCTGAGCGAGGCACATATCTACAAGACCAGCTTCTCCAAGTACGGGGAAGCCTACCGGCGGGCCCATCGGCCGGAGCCGGAATCCGGCAGACAGAACGCCCCGGGCTTCTTCCCGCTGGCGATTTGATCTCCCCGTTGAAAAACAGTGAAAGGACTGTCGAACCATGTTTGAATCCGTATATTCCGTCTCTGTGACGGCTTCTGAGTTTTTCCTGATGGCCGCCGTAGCCCTGGTGGCCGGGCTGATCTACGCCTGGATTCTCTCCTTCCGGGTCCGGGCCCAGAGCCGCTTCTTTCTGGTCTCGGCGCTGGTCCCCTTTGTGGTGGCCTTTGTCATCACCTTCGTCAAGGGCAATATCGGCGCGGGGGTGGCCCTGGGAGGCGGCTGCTTCGGGCTGATCCGCTTCCGCTCCGCTCCGGGAACCGCCGACGAGCTGATCGCCGTACTGATTGCCATGGCTGCCGGCGTGGCCTTCGGCATGGGCTACCTGGGCTACGGCGTCATCGCCCTGCTGGGCCTGTCGGCGCTCTGGTTTGTGTTCAGCTCCTTTGATCTCTTCCGCCACAAGTCGATGACCGCCGATCAGCTGCTGCGGATCACCATTCCCGAAACGCTGGAATACAACGGCGTCTTCGACGCGATTTTTGCCCGCTATCTTCGGGACGCGGAGTCCGTCGGCGTCAAGACCACCGGCATGGGCTCCATGTTCCGCCTGTCCTACCGGGTGCGGATGAAGGACCCGGCCCAGGAAAAAGCCTTTTTAGACGAGCTGCGGACCCGGAACGGCAACCTGGAGATCGCCCTGCTGCCCTATTTCGAGAGCAACGCCGCGCAGCTTTAACAATTGACAATTGACAGGTGACAATTTGAGGTATCCCTTCGGGATTTCACTTCAATTACATGCGAAAGTCGGTTCCATATTTTCATGTTTTCATTTTCTCCTTCTTCCAAACAAAACGAGGAAATGCTCTCGGGCATTTCCTCGTTTTGCTTGAATCATTCGACCTGTTTTGCAGGGTCGTAGTGGCCGCACACCTGCGCGGCCAAAAAGAGAGAGGGAAAAAAGCTGCACGCTCCCTCTTGACAAGGGCAAAAAATATGCTATAATAACTTGCATTTGAGGGAGTAGGGCCGCCTGTGGGCGGGGGTTTTCCGTCATCACGCCGGGGCAGCCCGGCCGGGACACTCTGAAATCACGAGACTCACATACAGGCAGTTCGGTCTGTATGTGTTTTTTTGTATGCAACGGAGGTATCTATGAAAACGCTCGCCTTTGTTCCCTCGCTCATCACCCTGTATTTGCTCATCAAAGTTTTCTCTGCTCGGGCGGCCCGGAGGGGTCCGGAGTGGAAAAACGCCGTGTATCTGCCCAGTCTGCTGCTCTGGGTAGGGCTGCTGGCCAATATCTTTGTGCTTCCCTCTACCCTCGTGCTCTGGCAAGAGGACCGGACCAAGCTTTGGTTTACGGCCCTGTGTCTGGTGGGCTGGTCCATGGAACTGGCCTACGCCAACTGCTGGGTCCGATTCAACGAGCAAGGCTTTATCCACCATACCTTCTTCGGCCGAACGCACGAATTCACCTATGAGGACCTGACCGGCATCCGCCGGAGCGGTTTCGGCGACATCCGGCTCTACTGCAGAAAGCACTTGATCTTCTTCGACAGCGAGTGTCTAAACCTGGACACCTTCATGCGCCAGGTGGACCGAAAGAGCAATCATCTGCAGGAACTGCCGAAAAGAGTCAAATGGGACCCCTATTACAACAATGCCGTGAACGGCAAAGCAAACTTTTTCGTGAGTTTGATTACCTGCATCGGACTTGGGGCGATCATGATTTTTGCCGCCTTTGCTGTTTTCGGTCCACCCGAATCGGAGGAAAGCACCGTCCGCTGTGAGGCGGTGTTTCAGTCTTGGCGGGAGCAGAAGGGCGCCACCTATTTTCTTGCTGAGGACGGGACGGAATACGCGCTTTCCCTGTACGGAGATCTGACGGTGGACCCGGAGCCGCTCTGCGACGGCAGGACCGTCTACACCCTCTGGATCCGGGAGCATTCCACCCGATGGATTGAGCAAATGGAAGGGCCGGAGGGAATGCTCTTCACCTTCGCGGAAAAGCAGGATGCCTACAAGGGCAGCCAGATCCGGCCTCTGGTCTATCTGGGACTGATGTGGCTGGCGACCCTTTTTTTCCTGCTGTTTTCCCTGCGAGTCGGCCGCCACCCGGAGCGCTATTCAGACCGAACCTGGAGACTCTTTGTCAGCCAGTTTCCTCGCGCTCTGCCGAATCGCCACAGCGCCGCGAAGAAAAAACATCATGGCAAGCGGCGTTAGAAAGCAGCTGTCACGGGTGATACGGCTCCCGATTCGGATTTGTTTGGGAGGCGCAAAAACGGGTCCCCTGCCGGGGACCCGTTTGGTTGTTTATACGGTATTCATCGGGCTCAGCACAGTCTGCTGCCCGCGGGGATCTTGTCGTCCAGCATGAGCAGGTGGAGCTTGTCGCCCCGCTCGGCGGAGAGCAGCATACCGCAGCTCTCCTGGCCCATCATCTTCCGGGGGGCCAGGTTGGTGACAGCCACCAGGGTCTTGCCGATCAGCTCCTCGGGCTTGTAGAATTTGGCAATGCCGGAGAGAATCTGGCGGGGGGTGCCGGTGCCGTCGTCCAGTAGGAATTTCAGCAGCTTTTCGGACTTCTTCACGTTCTCGCAGGCCAGAACCTTTACCACGGTCATTTCCACCTTCTGGAAGTCGTCAAAGGCGATCGTGGGCAGGGGCTCGGGCAGCGGGGCATCCTCGGCGGAGCCGGCGGAGTTGGCCGGCAAATTGCCGGCGCTGCCGGTGGGTGCGATCGTCTCATTTTGCACTTTGCATTCTGCATTCTGCATTCCGCCAGCGGCGGAGCCAAGCATCGCGTCCAGCTCTGCAAGCTCCTTGGCGGCCTCGATTCGGGGGAAGAGGGCGGGGCCGTTCTCCACCTTGGCGTCCCGGTAAAGCGTGCCGAAGAAGGCCAGGGAATCCCAGTCGTACTCGGAAGCGCCGATGCGCTTCATAATCTCCTCAGAGGTGGCGGGCATGAAGGGCCGCAGCAGGCCGCCGCAGATGCGGACGGTCTCCAGCAGGTTATAGAGCACCCGGGCCAGACGGGGCTTCAGGGCCTCGTCCTTGGCCAGCTTCCAGGGCTCGTTCTCGTCGATATACTTGTTGGCCCGGCCGATCACCTTGAATATCTCGCCCAGGGCGTTCTGGAAGGCGTATTTCTCCATCTGCTCCTCGTAGACGTGGACCAGATCGCAGGCCAGGGTGATGAGCTCATCGTCCTTTTCCTCATCCTCCTGCTGCTCCAGGGGGAGCTGGCCGCCGAAATACTTGCCCACCATGGCCACGGTACGGCTGACCAGGTTGCCCAGGTCGTTGGCCAGGTCCACGTTGATGCAGGAGATCAGCGTCTCATTGGTGAAGTTGCCGTCGGAGCCGAAGGGGAAGGTGCGGAGCATGAAGAAGCGCAGGGCGTCCACGCCGTAGCGCTCGGCCAGCAGGTAGGGATCCACCACGTTGCCCTTGGACTTGGACATCTTGTCGCCGTTGAAGTTCAGCCAGCCGTGGCCGAAGATCTTCTTGGGCAGGGGCAGGCCCATGCTCATC